>JAFAEX010000160.1 GCA_023423795.1 Chloroflexota bacterium
GGAGGGCACGGGTCCCTCCCCTACGAGAAACGGCATCGCGCCGCCGATCAGGCCGGGAACATGCTCTCCGCCGTCGTCACCTTCAGGTCGCGGTCGCAGCGCGCCACCAGCCCGGCCAGCACCTTGCCCGGCCCGACCTCGTATGCCTCGCCGACCCCGGCCGCGCCGAGGGCGTCAACCACGTCCACCCAGCGGACGGAGGCGCAAATCTGTTCCAGCAACTCCTGCCGCAGGTCGTCCGGGTGGGTGAGGAACCGGGCATCGACGTTGGCGACCAGCGGCACGCGGGCCGGCGCGATGGCCGTCTGCTCCAGCAGCGGGCGCATGCCATCGACGACCGGGGCCATGAGCGACGAGTGAAACGCGGCGCTCACCGGCAGGAGGATCGCGCGCTTCGCCCCGCGCTCCTTCGCCAGCGCCATCGCCCGCTCGACCGTTTCGCTCGTTCCGGAGACCGTCGTCTGGTCCGGCGCGTTGAAGTTGGCAACTTCTGCCCCGGCGGCCTGCGCCACCTCCGCCACGGTTTCGGGAGCCATCCCGAGAATGGCGGTCATCGCCCCGGCCCCGTGATCCTGCATGAGTTCGCCGCGCCGCCGCACCAGCCGGACCGCGTCGCGCGCTTCGAGCGAACCCGCGGCGACCAGCGCCGAGTACTCGCCAAGACTATGCCCAGCGACGAACGCCGGTTCCGGCAACAGGTTCCTGGTGGAAAGCGCCCGCAACCACGCCACGCTGGTCGCGACGATGGCCGGCTGCTGGTTCGGCGTCTGGGCCAGCGCCTCGTCCGGCCCGTTGGCGACGAGGTCGGTCAGCGCGAACCCGGCCGCCTCGTCCGCTTCGCGAAACCATCCGGCGATGGCCGGATCGGCCGCGGCGAGGTTCTGCCCCATGCCGACCTTCTGCGACCCCTGGCCGGGAAACAGCCATGCGACGGCCGTTCTCGGCGATGCGTCGGGCTCACCCACGGACCGGCTCCCCGGCAACGACGAGCAGGTCGCGGCCGGCGGCGACCGGTGCGGCCGGGATCTCGCGGTCAACGCCGGCCACGCCCCAGCGGACCACGCCCGCCGCCCACGACAGCCCGGCGCCGAAGGCGACCAGCACCACGTTCGCGCCCTCGTGAAGCCGCCCGGCGGCTTCGGCTTCGGCCAGCGCCATCGGGACCGAGGCAGCCGACGTGTTGCCGTAGCGGTCGAGGTTGACCCAGACCTTTTCGCGCGGCAGGTCGAGCCGGCGAGCGGCGGCGTCGATGATCCGGGCGTTCGCCTGGTGCGGCACCAGCAAGTCGATGTCGTCGAAGGTCAGCCCGGCCTTGGCGACCGCCTCCACCGCCGAATCGCCCATCGCCCGCACGGCGAAGCGGAAGACCTCCTGCCCGTTCATCTGCAAGTACGGGCGCGCCTCCGGGAAGAGCGCCGCCGCCTCGGGCACGATCGCGCCCCAGCCCGGCGCGTAGAGGTGGTGGTTTCCGCTGCCTTCGGTGCCGAGCACGGTCGAGAGCAACCCGCGCGATTCGGTGGACGCTTCCAGCACGACAGCGCCCGCGCCGTCGCCGAACAGGATGCAGGTGGAGCGGTCGGAGTAGTCCACGAACCGGGTGAGCGTATCGGCGCCGATCACCAGCACCCGGTCGTGCAACCCGTTCTGGACGAACAGCGACCCGACCGACAAGGCGTAGACGAACCCCGAACAGGCCGCGCCGACGTCGAACGCCGCCGCGTTGCCGCCGAGTTCGCACTGCACCAGCGACGCCTCGGAGACCACAAAGCGGTCCGGCGTGCAGGTGGCGACGATGATGAGGTCGATGTCGTCCGGTCCGAGCCCGGCGCGGTCGAGCGCCTGCCGCGCGGCGGCGACCGAAAGGGACGTCGTGGAATCGTCCGGCCCGACGACGCGGCGTTCGCGGATGCCGGTGCGGGACACGATCCACTCATCGGTCGTGTCCACCATCCGCTCGAGGTCGGCGTTGGTCAGGACGCGGTCAGGGACCGCCATCCCCCATCCGGTCATCGCGGCGTAGCGCATGGTCTTCTCCCGGGCGGACCCGGCTGGCAGCGCCGTCGGTCGGCGCATTCGGAGCAGTTTGCCGCGCCGGTGGCCGCCCGTGCAATGGGCGGAGCGGGCCAAAACCCGGCGGGCACGCAAAACGGGGACAGGCGCGCGGCCTGTCCCCGGCAGGGAGCGAGCGCGCTCGCAAGCGCCCTTACTCGGCCCGGCGGCGCTGCTCGATGGTGATGACCTGGCGGCCGCGGTAGACGCCGCAGGACGGGCAGACGTGGTGCGCCCGCTTCTTCTCGCCGCAGTTCTTGCACGGCACCAGGTTCAGCGCCGGGATGAAGTGGTAGCGACGGCGGTTGCCCTGCCGGCGCCGGCTGATCCGCTGCTTGGGAAGCGCGCCCATCGTGAATCCTCCCCGGGAGTCCGGCCGCGCCGCTCCCAATCGTTCGCCCGTTCGTCGGCGGGGCTCGCAGCCCTACCGGTCGTCGTCGTTCTCGTCGTCCAGCAAGCCGGCGAGCGCGGCGAAGCGCCCATCGACGGCGGGTTCGGCCTCAGGCGCGACCGCGTCGTCCAACTGGACGTCCGCTCCCAGCACAGCCGGCCCGGGGCATTCGTCCCCACAGTCCGGCCGCATCGGCAGCGCCACCAGGATCTCCTGGCGCAGCGCCTCGGCGAGGTCCAGCTCGTGGTTCTCGTCGATCAGCGACGTGTCGGCATCCTCGTCCTCCGCTGGCGGCAGTTCGACGCCGGACCGGAGATCGACCGATTGCCGGTACTCCTCGCTGAACGAGGCCGAGAACGCCTGGTCGTACTGCCGGAGGCAGCGGGAACACTCCATCGCCACCGCCCCGGTCACCTCGACGGCGGCCATCACCGCGTCGCGCAGCCGGGTCAGCCGCACCTCGCCGGCAACGCCCTCGGCCACCAGCCCCTCGTCGAGCGGGAAGCGGTCGAGCGCGAGCGCGTAGCGACGGCGGTCCCCGAAATTGCCTTTGAGCAATCCGGCGACGTTGATCGCGGTGTCGTTGCGGAGGTCCATCACCCGACCGCGATCGGAGTCCATCGTCGCTTTCCGGCCCCAGCCCATGCCAAACCGAAGCGCCGGCCAAACCGGCGCAACCCGCATAGTGTAGGGAGGATCGGCCGCTTGCGTCAACCGCGAGGCGACGGCGGGGATGATGGCGTAGCCCGGGGTTGAAACCCCGGGCTACGCCATCGAAGGCCCTCCGGGGCTGGGAACGGGCGGCAGCCGCATCACATGGGCCGTCGCCATCATCCGCGGGCGGGCGCGGCCAGCGACGGAGCCAGGAGTACCAGCCAGTCCCAGCCGGTTCGTCGTCGCCAGCGATCGTCCGAACGGACGGAGCGCCCGCGACGGCATCGTCTATCCGCCAATGTGGCGCTTGGCCGACTCCATCTCGGCGGTCGTTTCGCGCACCGCTTCCATAATGATCTGCAAGCCCTGCTGCACCGCGTCTTCCACCCGCGTGAACTGCTGCAGCGCGTACTGGTCGATCTGGCCGAGCGAGCGGCGGTGCTCCTGCTCGACCTGGCGCAGCAACTCCTCGCCGCGCTGCCGGGCCTCGTTCAGCACGCCCTGCTGGGAAACGATGTACTCCGCTTGCTGCCGCGCGACTTCGAGGATCTTGGCCGCCTCGGCCTGCGCGCCGGCGATGACCGCCTCGCGCTCCCGGATGATGCGCTGCGCCTGCCGCACGTCGTTGGGCACCGTAGCGCGGAGCTGATCGACGATGGCGAGGAATTCCTCCTCTTCCACCATCACCCGGGTGCTGAACGGGACGCGTTTGCCCAGCCCGATCAACTCTTCCAGCCGATCGACGAGGTAGAGGATGTCGGCCGCGCCGTCGGCCTGGACCTCGTCCTGCTCCTCGCGCAGGTCGGGCGGGCCGGCAGCGGTGGATGCGTCGCGCATGGCTCTCCCCTACCCGCGTGCGGCGGCGTAGCGCGCCAGCAACGCCTCGCGCACGTGCGGCGGCACCAGCCCATCGACATCGCCGCCGAGCGCGGCCACCTCCCGGATCATGCTGGAGCTGATGAACGAGTGGCGCGACGACGTCATCAGGCAGACCACCTCGATCTCCGGCGCCAGGTGGGCGTTCATGTGGGCGAGCTTGAACTCATATTCGAAATCGGAAACGGCCCGCAACCCACGAACGATGACCGAGGCGCCTAATGAGCGCGCGTACTCTACGGTCAGCCCGGAAAAACTGTCAACGCGGATGCGGCCCTCGACCTCGTGCCCGGCGAAGGCTTCGCGCGCGAGGGCGATGCGTTCGGGAGTGGCGAACAGCGCGCCGGGTTTCTCACTTCCCTCGTAGACGGCCACGACCACCTCGTCGAACAGGTGCGCGGCCCGCCGCGCCACGTCGATGTGCCCGAAGGTGATCGGGTCGAAGCTCCCCGGATAGATCGCTCGCCGCATCCCCGCTTGCGTCCCCCGCCCCGGCGTCCCCAGGCATCGGGTCGTCGGCGACCTCGTCAACGACCTCGTAAATCGAAAAACAGGAGTCCCCGTGGCAGCGTTCGCGCAACCGGGCGAGGCGGCCGGTGCGTTCCGGTAGCGCCACCCGCGGCGAATGGCCGATCGCGACGACCGCGCCGGATTGTACCAGCGGGGACATTCCCACCCGCCGCAGCGTCGGCACGATCGCCGGGTCGGCGTACGGCGGGTCCATGATCACCATGTCGAACGGGCCGCCCGGCGAACCGCTGCGTTCGGCGGCCTGCACGAACGACATGACCGGCAGTTGGTGGACCGCGGCCCGGTCGGCGAACTTCGTGTGGGCGAGGTTGGCGCGCACCACCGCCGCTGCCGCCGCGTGCTGCTCCACGAACTCGGCGTGCTCCGCCCCGCGCGACAGCGCCTCGATGCCGATCGAGCCGGTGCCGGCGTAGAGGTCCAGCACCCGGTCCGGCTCCACCCCGAGCGAGGCGAGCATCGAAAAGAGCGCGCCCTTGATCTTGTCGGCCATCGGCCGCGTGAACGGCCCGGCCGGTCCCTTGAGGTGGAATCCCTTCGCCTCGCCGGCGATGACGCGCATGGAACCTCCACGATTCTTCGGCCGGCAACGAGCACCGCGCACCCTCGGCACGTCGGCCGTGCCAAGAGGGGACGATAGCCGATTTCGCCGCCGGTGGGCTGTCCACGGTCAGCGGCGCCCAATCGGGCCTGGGCAAGCGCGGGCCGGCAAGGGCGTTGACCCGTATGAGAAAGTACGCATCATCTTGTGATGCTCTTTCGTCGTCCGGACGTTGCCCATGGCCGCGCTCGTCATCGAAGGGGTTCCTGCCGAGCCACTCCCGGACCCGGTCGGACCGCTGGTTGGACGGGAGCAGGAAGTCGCCGAGGTGGTCGTGTTGCTGCGGGCGGCGGGTTGCCGCCGGCTGACCCTGATCGGGTCCGGCGGCGTCGGCAAGACCCGCGTCGCCATCCGGGTCGCGGCCGAACTGGTCCCGCACGTCGCGGGCGGCGTAGGGTTCGTCGGCTTGTCGTCGGCGCCAGGCCCGGCGTACGTGCTCCCGTCCATCGCGACGGCCATCGGCGTGCACGCGAGCCGCGACACGGACGTTCAGCGAGGAATCGCCGCCGCGCTTGGCGCGCGCGACGTGCTGCTGGTCCTCGACAACCTCGAGCACGTCCTCGACGCCATGCCCGCCGTCGCAGCGCTCCTGGCCGGCTGCCCGGGACTGCGGGTGCTCGCGACGTCGCGGGAACCGTTGCGCCTTTCGGCCGAACAGGTGTACCCGATCGGGCCACTGCCGCTTCCCGAGCCGAGCCTCGATCGCGCCGGCAACGGGTTGGCCGCGAACCCCGCCGTAGACCTCTTCGTCCAACGCGCCCGCGCCGCCGATCCGGCCTTCCCGCTGAACGCGGCCAACACCGGTGCCGTCCTGGACATCGTTCGGCGCCTCGACGGCCTCCCATTGGCCATCGAACTCGCGGCAGCGCGGGTCCGCGCCCTTCCGCCCGAGACGCTGCTGGCGAAGCTCGACCCCGCGCTGCCGTTGCTGACCCGCGGCCACCGCGACGGGCCGGCTCGCCATCGCACCATCCGCGAGGCGATCGCCTGGAGCTACGACCTGTTGCCACCGAACGAACGATACGTATTGTGCTCCCTCGGCGTGTTTACCGGCGGATTCCCGCTCGATGCCGCCGAGGCGGTCGCGTCGGCCCCGGGCGCTTTGGCGGGAAACGTGGTGGACGGCGTGGCGGCGCTGATCGACAAGAGCCTGCTGCATCGGAGCATCGGTTCCGACGGCGCGCCGCGGTTCGGGATGCTGGAGACGGTTCGCGAGTTCGCGCTCGAAGAACTCGCGGCGAGCGGCTTGGAGGACGAGGTCAGGGGCCGGCACGCGGACTGGTGCCGACGGCTGGCGGAGTGGGGCGCGGCGGCCGCCTGGGCGCCCGGGGGAACTGAGCGACTTCGGAGGCTCGGCGCAGAACGCGGCAACGTAAGCGCCGCGCTGGCGTGGTCGTTCGATAGCGGCAGCACCGAAACGGGCGAAGCGCTGGCCATCGCGATGGCCGATCTCTGGTACCTGGACGGCGCGATCCGGGAAGGTCGCGGCTGGCTGGAGCGGGTGCTGGCGCGCCGCCCTCCCGGCTCCTCGGCGGATTTGCGGGCCCGAGCGCTTCACGCCGCCGGCAAGATCGCGCTCTGCGAACAAGATCTGTCGCTGGCCGGGGCGCTATTTTCCGAGAGCCTTGCCCTGCACCGGCAAACCGGGAACGTCCGGGGCGAGATCGAGGCCACGTTCTACGTCGCCCTGTCGCGGCAGGTCAGCGACGCCCGCGGCGACGCCGCGGGCGCGAAGCGCCTGTTCTCGCGCGTCTGGGAACTCGGCCGCGCGATGGGCCACCCGCTGGCGCCGTACGCCCTGCTGCACCTCGGCCTGGTCGCGCACAAACAGGGGGATGAGGCACACGCGGCCGCAGCCATGCAGCAAGCGCACGCGGCCTTCGCCACCAGCGGCGACGACGCCGGCCTCGCCATCGCACGCCATCTCCTGGCGTTGCTCGCCCACGACCGGGGAGACGCGCAGCGCGCCTTTGCGCTGGCGGTTTCGGCGCTTCGACTGTTCCGCAACGCCGGCGCCCAACCCGGGACGCTCGATGCCGCGATGCTCGCCGGCAGCGCCGCGGCGGCCCTCGGGTATGCCGATGCCGCCGGACGGCTCCTTGGCGCGGTCGATCGACGCGGCGAAGAACTGGGCATCGTGCCCGATCCGGACTTCCGCGAGCGCCGGGGACGCGGGCTCGCGGCGCTCGAAGCCAAGGTTGGACGCTCCCGCGCGACAACCCTGCTCGCCGAAGGCCGCGCACGTTCATTCGATCAGGCGATCGACGATCTGCTGGCGGCGGTCGCTTGCCCGGCGACCGATTCCGCGGAGCCCGACCGGGTGGGCATCGCCGGTCTCACGAGCCGCGAACGCGAGGTGCTGGCGCACATCGCGGCGGGCCTGACCAATGCCGACATCGCGCGGAGCCTGTCCATTTCCCCGCGCACCGCGACCACGCATGCCTCCCACATCCTCGGAAAACTCGGGCTACGCTCCCGCCCGGAATTGATCGCCTTCGCCCATCGCGAGGGTCTTGCCTGACGTCCACGGCGCCCGGGTGCTGGCCGAAAAGCCCGGGGGTACGTAGGGCGCTGGGTTTTCCGGTTTGTCGTGCATACGTAGGCCGGACGACGCGGATCGACGCGCGACGACGCACCGTAGGCGCGAGGACTTCCTGGTGCCGAACCCCGAGCACCTCGCGCAAGGAGGGCGTCGTGAAGCGACGGCGACTGCTGATGCAGGCCGCAACGGTGGCGTTTGTCGGGCGCATCGAGCCGATGCCAACCACGGCCTCGTCGCCTATCGGCGGCACGATTCCCGTCAGCGCCATTCCGGGCTTCCGGCTTCGCCTCGCCCGCGCCGTGCGCCAACCCGGTTGGGAGGGCGGATTCGACGGCGCGCTGGTCGCCTGCGTCGTGGCCGGCGAACTGACGGTCGGGCTCGACGACGGCTACGCGGCGATCTGGCGCGCCGGCGCGGACGACGGACCAAACGCGGAACCGCTGCTGCCCGGCGACGTGGCCTTCATCGGAAGCGGGGACTGCATCGCCGCCGATCCCGAAGGTGCATCGACGGCGGGTTCGCTGCGCAACCTCGGACCGGACGCGGCAGAGGTATGGGAAACCGCACTCACCCCGATGCCGCTGGCACGCACCCAACCGTGCGAGCGACGCGCGCGCACCGCGTCGCCACCGTCCTCCTAGGACTGGCGCGCGTCGATGGCTCCCCGGCCGACGACGGCCGGGGGGCCGAGAGCGTTCGCCATCAAGCGCGATCGGGATCGAGGCCTTCGCCGCCGGCTTGAACGACGGACGCGGGCCGCGTGGCAGGCGTTTGCGGAATGCCGGTGGCGCTGCCGTGCCGCCAGGCCGCAACCCGGAGACGGTCTGCGTCCGGCCGCCTTCTCTCATACCGCCGTTCGTCTCGGCATGGACCTGCACGCAATCATCAGGAGGGATCACCCGACCAACCGCGTGAACGGCGCCCCAGGGAGCACGTCGTTCGCATATGCGAGGACGGCATCCTCGACGCGTTGCGGGTACAACACACCGATGGCGACCGCGACCTCGCGGGAGAGGTCGCCGAAGAGGGCGGCGGTCGCGAACAGGGCGGCGCGGGCGTCCGCCGCGTCGAACCGGCCGAAGCAGTCGTGGAGTCGCCGCCAGGCGTCCGGGTCGGCCCAGCGCTCCATTCCGAGTCCAAGGTAGTGGACGTCGGCCGCGCCACGGCAGGCAACCGCGTGCCACTCCACCATCCGCAGCAGCAGTTCCTTCGCGGTCGCGTCGCGGAACTTCGCGTGCCAGAGGTCGCCGCGCGCGAGGTACTTGGCGACGTGCCAGACCTCGAACCAGAACTCCTCCACGGCGGCGGCGAACATCATCGGCGTCGGCGGCAAGGCGGGCGCGGGCCCGGGCGCAGGAGGCAACCGTCCGGCCAGCCCGTCCTTGTCCAGCAGGACCCGGTAGGCGCGGTCATAGGGGTCGGGCAACAGCGCCGCGCCGGCGAGCCGGTCGAGGTCAACCACCGGCAGCAACGAGAAATCGACCTTCTGGCCGCCCTCGTAGATGACGAGCCGGGCCGCGTCGCCGCCATCTCCCAGCGGCAGGCACACGAGCATCGGCGCGAACGCGGCGTACCAGCCATCGTCGGCGGCGAGCGCGTCCGGGTCCGTGGCGAACACGGCGACGTCGTGGTCCGACAGCGCGTCGGCATCGCCACGGGCGCGTGAGCCGGTGAGGACCAGCGTGCGCACGCGGTCGTCGCCGACGCCCCAGCGCACGATGCGGTCGAGCAGATCGTCCATCGGGAAAGTGTACGGCGGCGCGCACAAACACCAACCCGGCCCCTGGGGAGGCCGGGTTCGTGCGGGAAGGGGGGAGGGAGATGTGAATCCATCGTCGAGGACGTTGGGTAGGGTCCGTCGTCCTCTGTCCCGGTCTACGCCTACGGCGCGGAATCGGATGCATCGCCGGCCGGGATCTCGCCGCCGTCGGGCATGATCCAGCGGCGGCGCGCGCCGTCGTAATAGCGCCCGTCCGGGTGCTTCGCCGGCACGGGGATCTCCGCCACTGGCAACTCGCGCTTCGACATCCGCAGCACGCGGCGCTCCGGGTGGACCCAGACGCGCCACTCGGCCCCGCCGAGGTCGTCGAGCAGGGACCCGGCGCACCACCAGCCGCCGGGGCGGGAGCGCGGCTGGCCGGGCATCGCGACGACCCGCTCGCGCAGTGCGGCGACGGAATATTCGGCGTACCGCTGGTCCTGGCGGTAGCCGGCGATGCGCACGGCGACGGCGCGGCGCAGCGCGCGGGCGAGCACGTCGGCCGGCGGCGGGAGCGGCGAAGGCGACGCAACGACGGGAGGAACGGGTGCAGGCTCGGCCACGGCGGGACCCTCCGGCATCGGGGCGAACGGCGCCCCACGGTGCGGTCCCTACCGGTCGGCGCTTCCGCGCTCCGGGCCGTTTAGATCATATGTTCTATTATCGGGCGGCGCAAGACGGTGGAACGGCTCGCCTCACCGTCGCACCTTTCCCATTTTGCACCAATAATCAACAGAATCATCATCATCCCGAGCTTGCCCAGGGATCTCGTCATCGCCAACCAGAGGGTGCAACGAGATCCCTCGACAAGCTCGGGATGACCGCGAAAAAAGCGACGGCCGGCACGATGGCCGGCCGTCGCTCCCCGGATGGGTCGTATCCCTGCGGCTACACCGCCACCGGCAGCTTGTCCAACCCGCGCAGCAGGGTACCCGGCCGCCAGCGCAGGTCCTCGCGGGGTACGGCGAGCCGGATGTTCGGGAAGCGCTCCAGCAGGGAGGTGAAGGCAACCTGCCCCTCGATCCGCGCCAGCGGCGCGCCGAGGCAGGCGTGGATGCCCTTGCCGAAGGCGAGGTGCCGGCTCGCTTCCGGCCGCCCGATGTCGAAGCGGTCCGGGTCGGGGAACTGCGACGGATCGCGATCCGCCGAGGCCAGCATCACCATCACCTCGCTGCCCTTCGGGATCACCGTGCCGGCGATCTCGACGTCCTCGCGGGTGTAGCGCGGCAGCGAATGCTCGACCGGGCCGATGAAGCGCAGCACTTCCTCGACCAGCGGCTTCACCAGCGACGGATCGGCCTTCAGCCGGTCGAACTGGTCCGGATGCTCGAACAGCGCCAGCATCCCGTTGCCGATCAGCTTCACCGTCGTCTCGTGTCCGGCCACGATCAGGATGAAGATCAGCCCCAGCAGCTCCTCTTCGCTCAGGCGGTCGCCCTCTTCCTCGACCTGCACCAGCGACGAAACGAGGTCGTCGCCGGGGTTGGCCCGCTTGTCGGCGATGAGGGTCCGCATGTACTCGATGAACTCGTAGAGCTTCTGGTTCAACTCCATGTCGCCCATGCTGGCCGGGTTGAACTCGACCGCCGCGTGCGACCACACCCGGAACACATCGCGCATCTCCATCGGCACGCCGAGCATCTCGGCGATCACCGTCAGCGGCAGCGGGAAGGCGTACTCGTCGATCAGGTCGAAGGCGGTCGCCCCGTCGGCGGTCATCTTCCGCTCGATTTCGTCCAGCAGGTCGTCGGCGATCTGCTGCACCCGCGGCCGCATCTCCTCGACGTACTTCGGCGTGAACGAGCGCGACACCAGCTTGCGCAAGCGGGTGTGGTCCGGCGGATCGACCCCCAGCAGGTGGTGCGAGATGACCCCGTCCACCTCGCGGATGCGCGCGACCTGCTCCTCGGTCAAGTGGGCCAGCATCTGGGCGTAGATGCCCTCGAGCTGCTCCTGCGTGTAGACGCTGCCCGGATCGTTGGCGAAGCGCGTGTAGTCGCGCAGCACCGCCAGCGCGTCGTCGTAGCGGGTGACGAACCACATCGTCCGCCCGTTCGGCAGCGTTTCCGAAACGACCGGCGCATGCTCGCGCAACTCGGCGTACACCGCGTAGGCCCGGTCCTTGAAACCGGGGTCGAAGAACATCGCGTCAAGGCCATCCACTACCCGTTCGGCCATGCGAACCTCCGTTCGGCGTTGTCGATCATTTCCACTAACAACCATTTGTACCACCAACGATTGCGGCGTACAATGCGAACGCAGCCAGCCGCCACCAGCCGCCACCAGCCGAGGACGACGATGCCGCCCGCCGATTCACCTGCCCCTTCGCACGCATCCCCACCGGCTCCGCGCAGCCGCGACTGCCTGACCTCGGAGGTGCTCTACCGGCTCGGCATCGTCCTGCGGCGGCGACTCGACGCCGCGCTCGAACACGCCGGCACGGGCCTGCGTACGCGCCACTACGCCGTGCTTTCGCGGTTGGACTGGCCGGAGCCGATGTCGCAACGGGAGGCGGCCGAAGCGGCCGATATTGACCCCGCGACGATGGTCAGGACCGTCGATGAGCTGGAACGGCTCGGCTTGGTGACACGGGCGCGCAATCCCCGCGACCGCCGCGCCCACGCGCTCGCGCTCACGCCGGCCGGCCGCGACATGCTCGTTCACTCCGAGGAACTGCTGGCCGGAATCGAGGACGAGATCTTCTCCCCTCTCGGCGAAAATGGGGTTGCGCAACTCCGCACCTGGCTGGACGAAACGCTTGCCCGCGCCGAGCAGCGCACCGCCTGACGAGCGCATATCCCAAAACACGGCAACGGCGCCTCCTCCGTCATCCCGAGCTTGTCGAGGGATCTCGTTCTTCTCGACAAGCTCGGGATGACGGAGGAGGCGCAGGCGGAACGCGACCCATAGCGTCGTCACCCACTCACACGGAACCCTGCTTCGGGGCGAACGCAACGGAGCGCACGGCTATTCCGCCAACCGACGAAACCAGCACACCGACACAAAAAAACACGGCCCCGACCGGAATCCGGTCGGGGCCGCGCCCATCCGGCCGCCGAGGCGGCCGAGGCGGGCCAGCCTTAGCTGACGAACGCCACGTTGTAGTTGCCGCCGGACGCATCGGCGATGCCGGTGCCGCCGCCCGCGCCGACGCCGACGCTGGTGCCGTTGGCGATCGCGCCGCCGTCCACGGCGACCGAGCCGACGGTGTCGCCCACGCCGATGGCGGTGCCGACGTTGCCGCCGGTGTTGAAGTCGCCCGCGGAAACCGCGCCGCCGTTGGCGCCCGCGACCGCGCCGCCGCCGTTACCGGCAGCCGCCGTCTCGATATCCTGGGCGAAGAGCAGGTTCATGCGAAATCCCTCCCTGACACGACCAATCCACTGCCCTCCCCGGACAGCCTGCTCTAGGATTACCACACCTCGCGACGAAAGTCGATAGGTCAGCCGTCCCGCCACCCGATCCGCGGGTTCCGTCCCACCGGCGCGGGACCCGCGCCGACCGACGCGAACCCAGGTGCGCCGACCGTGACCGACCGCCGCCCAACCGCCACCCGCCGCTCCTGGGACGTCCTCCGCCACCGCGACTACCGGCTGCTCTGGTCCGCCGAGATCCTCGCCACGGGCGCCAACCAGATGATGCGCGCCGCGCTCGCCTGGCAGCTCTTCGAGCTCACCGGCAGCGCCCTCCAGCTCGGTTTCCTCGGCCTGGCGCGGTTCGTGCCGCTCATCCTGTTCGGGCTCTGGGGCGGCGTCCTCGCCGACCGCGGCGACCGCCGCCGAACCCTCATGATCGCCCAACTGGCGTTGATGGCCGCCTCCGCCGCGCTCGCCGCCGCCGCCTTTTCCGGCGGCATGCAGCCGTGGACCATCTACGCATTCACCGTGGCGGCCTCGACGTTCGGCGCGGTGGCCGCCCCAACCCGCTCGGCGCTCATCCCGGCGCTGGTACCACAGCACGAACTGGCCGGCGCGATGGCCATGAGCGGGCTCGCCTCGCAGGTCGGCGGGGTCGTCGGGCCGGCGCTGGCGGGCGTGCTGATCGCCGCGTTCGGCGTCGCCCCGCTCTACCTGTTCGACGCGTTCTCCTTCGCCGTCGTCATCGCCGCGCTGCTGGCGTTGCGCACGCGCGCGGTCGTGCCGCCGACGGCGCGCCGGGGCTTCGCCGCCGTCGCCGAAGGGCTGCGCTTCCTCTGGCTCACCTCGATCCTGCTCGGCGTGATGGGGCTGGACTTTCTCGCCACCTTCTTCGGCGCGAACTCGGTGCTGATGCCGATCTTCGCCGAAGAGATCCTCGGCGGCGGTCCGCGCACGCTCGGGTTGCTGCTGTCCGCGCCCGCCGCTGGCGCGGTCCTCGGCAGCCTCGCGATGGCCGCCGGGCGGCTGCCACGACGACCGGGACTCGGCGTCCTTTGGGCGGTGGTCGGCTACGGCGCGTGCATCGTCGGCTTCGGCCTCAGCGGCAGCCTCTGGCTCGCGCTGCTCTTCCTCGCCGGCATGGGCGCGGCCGACGCGGTGAGCATGGCCCTGCGCCACACCGTCCGCAACCTCGCCACGCCGGATGCCCTGCGCGGCCGGATCGCAGCGGCGCATTCGACCTTCGCCTCGGGCGGCCCGCAACTCGGCGAGTTCGAATCCGGCCTGCTGGCGTCCGTCGTCGGCGCCCCAGCCGCCGTGGCGCTCGGCGGCGTCGGCACCCTTGCCGCCACCGCGCTGGTGGCGTGGCGCGTGCCCGCCATCGCCGCCTACCGGATCGGGGACCCCGTTCCCGAGCCTGGAACGCCTGACGAAGCGGCCGACAACGGCGAGACCGCGCCGTTCACCAAACCCGGGGCGGCTCCGACCGGACGCTGACGCGGGCGGTTGCCCGCCGTCCGATCCGCTGGCAAGATCGGGCGCAGGCTATCCGCGACGATTCGAGGTGAAGGATGCGCTGGCTCCACGGTTTGCCCGGATTGCTGCTCGTTGCTACGCTGCTGCTGCCCACGGCGGCCCCGACCTTCGCCCAGCGCGGCGACGCCGACCTTTCGGCCGCTTCCCTCGCGGAAACCGACTGCGTCTTCCTCGTCGGGCCGGACGGCGAGGAAACCAGACCCCTCGGCGACATCTCCTGCGGCATCCTCTCCGTCCCCGAAAACTGGCGCATCCCCGACGGCCGCCGGCTCGACATCCGCTACGTCGTCCTGCACGCGACGGCCGACGCGCCGGCGCCGGACCCCGTGCTCTACCTCGAGGGCGGTCCGGGCGGCGCGGCGATCGTCAACGCCCAAACCTACGCCGACCTGTTCGCGCCGCTGCGATCGGAGCGCGACGTCATCCTCTTCGACCAGCGCGGCACGGGATTCTCCTCACCCCTGCACTGCGCGGAGTGGACGCTCGACGACCTGTTTGCGATCGACCTCTCGGAGGAGAGCGTCGAATCCGCCGACGCCGAATCGCTCGCCACGCCGGAGCCGGAGCCGAACATCGCCGACGCCGCATCGCTGCCGCTCGATCCGGAGGCGATGATGGAGGCCGCCCGCGTCGAAGTCGCGGACGGCATCGCCAACTGCGCCCAGCAACTCATTTCCGCCGGCATCGACCTGCGGCAGTACAACTCCATCGCCTCGGCCAACGATGCCGTCGCGCTGCTCCGCGCCCTCGGTTACGAGCACGCCAACCTGTACGGCATCTCCTACGGCACCCGGCTGGCGCTGGTCATCGCCCGCGACCACCCGAACGCCGGCATCCGTTCCATCGTGCTCGATTCGACCTTCCCGCCCGAGATCAGGGGATTCGAGCAGTTCCCCGCCGAGCCCCACGAGGTCGTCATCCAGTTGTTCGCCGATTGCGCGCTGGACGCCGCCTGCTCCGCTGCCTACCCCGACCTGAAGCAGCGGTTCATCGGCCTGCTGGAAACGCTGGAAACCGCGCCGATCCCCGTGCCGGACGGCACCGAAATCAGCCAGGACGACCTCGTCAACCTGATGCAGGCGCTCAATGGCGCGGTCGGCGTCGCGCCGTGGATTCCGCGCCTCGTGGCCGAACTGGAAACCGGCGACACGGCAACCTGGGTGGCGATCCGCGACGGTCTCGTCGGCGCGCCTGTAGCCGACGAGTCGGCCACCCCGGCCGCCGACGAGGGCACGCCGGTAGGGCCCGATGACGCGACGCCGGAAGCGGACGCGAACCCCATTGCCGAACTCGCCGAGATCGTCCCCTGGCACAGCGGCGACGCCGAAGCGCTTTCCGGCGCCGACCTGTTCCTGAGCAGCATTGCCTCCCGCGCCCACGATCTTCCGCTCGACGACGGAACGACGCTGGTGGTGCGGCTCCTCTTCCTCTCCAACGTGCCGCCGACCCGCGAATCGCTGGAGGGCTTCGTCCGAGGCTCGTTCCCCGAAGGCAGCGACGACCGCGCCGCCCTGCTCGGGCTGACCCGGCTCATGGCCGACGCCGAGGTGGCGGACCTGTTCGACCGGCTCCAGGACGCCGCGATGGCGGTGGACCCGTTCCGGATGTTCCACAACCAACTGCAGTTCCTGTCGGTCGAATGCAACGAGGAGATCCCGTTTCAGCGGTTCGAGGAGACACTGCGGGTGGCGCAGGGGCTGGAAATCCCCGAACTCGGCCTCAACACCGTACCCGCGATGGCCGGGATTTTCGCCAGTTGCGAGGTCTGGCCCTCCGGCCGCGCGCCCGAAATCGAGGGCCGCCCGGTCGCCAGCGACATCCCGACGATGATCTTCGCCGGCGCGTACGATTTGCAGACGCCCGTCTCGTGGAACAAGAGCGCCTTCGTCCACCTGCCCAACGCCTCGTTCGTCCTCTTCCCGATGGCGGGGCACGGAGCGATCCTCTACTCTGACTGCGCCGCCGGCATCGCCAACGCGTTCATCGCCGACCCGCGCGCCATCCCCGACGAATCCTGCGTGGCGACCTTGCGCCCGCAGTGGGCCATGCCCGACGACCCGCTGCCAGCGCCGGAAGCCCTCACGCCGGAGGACGCGGGAAACGCCAACAACACAGTGGGTTAGTGGTCGCTCAAGAAGCGCGGTACATCAACGACAGCAGCCACCACCATTGTCATCCCGAGCCTGTCGAGGGATCTCGTCCTTCTCTCAGAATGGGGTTACGACGAGATCCCTCGTCAAGATCGGGATGACCAACCCGCCGTCAGACCGCCGTCACCGGGGCGCGCTGCCAGAAGGCGTCCACCCGCTGCCGCAGCCGGGCGTGCTCCGGTTCGGCGAGGTCGGGGTCGCGTTCGAGGATCGCCGCGGCGGCGCGGCCGGCGCGGTCGAACAGCCGGGTGTCGAACGAGCCGTCGAGCCAACTCAACTCCGGCAGGCCGCTCTGGCGGGTGCCGTTGAGGAAGTCGCCAGGCCCGCGAATCTCCAGGTCCTTCTCGGCCAACTCGAACCCGTCGTCGGTGGCGCACATCATCGCCAGCCGTTCCTCGCCCACCGGCGTGCTTTCGTCGGCCAGCAGCAGGCACCACGAGCGGTCGCTGCCCCGCCCGACCCGGCCCCGGAACTGGTGCAACTGGGCGAGCCCGAACCGGTCCGCGCCTTCCACCAGCATCACGGTCGCGTTCGGGATGTCGATGCCGACCTCGATCACCGAGGTGGAAACCAGCACGTCCTGCTCGCGGTCGCGGAAGGCGGACATCACCGAGTCCTTCTCCTTCCCGCTCATCCTTCCGTGCAGCACCGAAACCCGCAGGTCCGGGAAGACTTCCGCTTGCAGCCGCTCGGCTTCCTCGACCGCCGCCTTCGCCTCGCTGGTCTCGTTGGCCTCCACCAGCGGACAGATGACGAACACCTGCCGCCCGAGGCCGACCTGCTCCCGCACGAGGTCGTAGGCGTCCTCGCGCTCCCGCCCGAAATAGCGCCGCGTCTCGACCGGAATGCGCCCCGGCGGCCGTTCGGCGATGACCGACACCTCGACGTCGCCGTTGAGCACCATGTTGAGCGTGCGCGGGATCGGCGTCGCCGTCAGCGACAGCAAATGGGGCCGCGCGCCCTCCTGCGCCTTGGCGAGCAATGCGGCGCGCTGGTTCACCCCGAACCGGTGCTGCTCGTCGATCACCGCCAGCCCGAGCCGGGCGAACGCCACGTTGTCCTCGATCAGCGCGTGGGTGCCGACGAGGATGTCGATCTCCCCGGCTACCAGACGCGCCAGGAACTCCCTGCGCTGCTTCGCCTTCGTGTTGCCGGTCAGCAGCGCCACCCGTGGTTTCAGACCGCCGGGCAACGCCTCGTAGAGGCGCGACAACCCGCGCTCGTGCTGCTCGGCGAGGATCTGCGTCGGGGCCATCAGCGCGGACTGGTAGCCGTTGGCGTGGGCCACCAGCATCGCCGCGGCGGCCACCGCCGTCTTGCCGGACCCGACGTCGCCCTGAACCAGCCGCTCCATCGGCCGGTCCCGCCCGAGGTCGCGCACGATTTCGGCGAGAGCGCTCTCCTGCGCCCCGGTCAGGGTAAAGGGCAGCGCCGCGCGGAAGGCATCGAGCGCCGCCGGATCGGCCGGCATCGGGATGCCCGGCTGCTGCTCGCGCTCCGCGCGCCGCTGCAATTGCCCGATCTGGAGCAGCAGCAGGTCGTCGAACGCCAGCCGTCGCTCCGCCAGGTCCTTGTCGGCCTGTGACGCCGGGTAGTGGATCGACTCATACGCTTCGGCAAGCCCCGGCAGGTGAAGCCCGCTGTCCTCGCGCACGAAGTCCCGCAACCACGCCGGCACGTACTCGGTCAGCGTCGTCTTCGTACGGTCCAGCGCAGCACGAGTCAGCGGGCGCAGCGTCTTCTGGTGCACGCCGCTCGTCAGCGGGTAGACCGGCGTCAGCCGCCCGGTGGAAAGGCCGGTCGCCTTCGGCCCGGAAACGAACTCCCATTCCGGCCCGGTGAACGAAAGCGCGCTATAGCCGAACTCCGGCTCCCCGCTGATGGCGATGTCGTCACCCTGCGCCAACTGGTTGATCAGGTACTGGTTGAACCACGTCGCCCGCGCCCAACCGCTACCATCGGCGATCTTCGCGACCACGCGCGGCGGGCCCGGCCCGCGAATCAGTTGCAGGTCCATGATGGTCCCGCGCAGCGTGACCTGCTGCCCCGGCTGGAACGCGAGCGCGTCGCCGATCCGAACCGTTCTGGAATAGTCGATGTGGTCGCGCGGCGCGTGCCGAAGCACGTCGCCGACGGTTCGCAGGCCGAGTTTTTCGAGTTTCTTCGCCACCGCCGGGCCGACCCGCGGCAGCATCGTGACCGGATCGTCGGGATCGAGCGGCGGCGCATCGGCAGCCGGCGGCCGGGGCGCCGCGGGTTTCGGCGGCGCGGTCGCCTTCGCCGCCGCCCGCGACGGCGCGATGGCCCGCTCCAGCACGCCGAACTCGGCCGGCGGTGCGCCCGGCTGCGCGAGCAGCGGCTTCGCGGCCTTGAGCAGATTGGCGATCTTCGGCAATTCCTCCCGGCGCTCCTCCTGCGACAGCGACCGGTACGCGTCCATCCGCGCCAGCACCTCGTCGATCGCGGCGCCGGCCTGCGCGCTGGCGGCGTCGTGCTTCAACCGCGACACCTGCGAGCGGGCGGTGCCGAACGCGAGGCTGACCGAGCAATTCGCCGTCCACTCGCGGCGCAGCCATTCCACGGCCTGATCGACCCGGTCGCCGGGCATCGGCGCGTTGGGAGCGGCGTTCGGCTGGCGCGGTGGGCGGCGAGTGCTGGTCACGCGGCTGGGCGTCCCCTGGTCACGCGGCTGGGCGTCCCGTTGGTCAGGCGAAGGGGCGGTTGCGGGAACGTCCAGTGTACCCCGCATCGCTGCGCACCGGCCCGGTCTTACCCCTCGACGTCGGCGACCGCCACGCCCATCGCGCCCGGCCCGATGTGGGCGGCCACCGTCGGACCGACCCGCACCGCGAAGACCCGTTCGGCCGGCAACCTGCACTCCGCGCGCAGGCGGCGAGCGAGCATCTCCCCGTCGGCCGGATCGGACGTGTACAGCGCCGCTACCTGCTCCACCTCGCCCAGGGCGCGCACGAAATCGACCAATCCGTCGATGGCGCGGACCCGCGTTCGCGTACGCTCCAGCGGCACGACCTGACCCTCGTCGATCCGCAGCAGCGGCTTCAGTTGCAGCACCTCGCCGATCAGGGCGGCGGCCCGCCCGATCCGCCCGCCCTGTTGCAGGTGGTCGAGCGTATCGACGAAGAACGCGACCGGAAACCGCCACTCCTCGGCCCGCAGGGTGGCCGCGATCTCGTCGGCATCCACACCGGAATCGGCCAGGTTGGCGGCGAGCAGCGCCTGGAACCCGACCCCCATCGACGCCGACCGCGAATCCACGACCTGCACCGGCACCTCGCCGGCGACCGTGCCCGCCGCGATCCGGGCGGCGTCGTAGACCCGGCCAAGACGGGACGAAACGACGACCGCAACGACCGCATCGTGCGTTTCGCCCAACGCGCGAAACGCGGCCGCGAAGCGCTTCGGCGGCGGCGCGGCCGTTTCAACAACCCCGGCGGCTCGTTCGGCGAACGTCGCGCCCTCGATGGCCTCCCCGTCGTGCAGCGGCCGGCCATCGACGACGACGTCCACCGGAACGACCGTGATGCGCGCCCGCTCGCGCAGCGCCGGTGGCAGGTCGGCCGCGCTGTCGGTCACGATGGCGACGCGGCGCCGTGGCTGGTCCGGGGTCGGCTCGTCATCCATGGCGTGCAGCCTACCCGAGCATGGGCGCGTACGCACGCCGATTCGACAAGACCGGTGGTGCCGCCCCGTGCGGCGTGGTAGGATTCAGGGCCGTGCGAGCGCCCTCGAGCGCCCCGCTGGCGTGCCCGTGTTCTCGTTGCCCGTCCGGCGGCTTCGGTTCGCGACACCTGCGATTACGTTTGGCATCGGGAGGAAGACCCGCCGTGTCCGGGAAGTGCGACGTGTGCGGCAAGCACACCATGTTCGGCCGCAACGTTTCGTTCTCCAAGCGGCACACCAGCCGCAAGTTCAAGCCCAACGTGCAGCGGCGCGCGGTGACGATCAACGGCGAAACCCGCCGGATCAACATGTGCACCCGCTGCATGCGGACCATGGTGAAGAGCGCCTGATCCGCCAGCGCGGACCAGCCAGCGCCGACCCCCGTACCGGGTAGCCCGGGCGGGGGTCGCCTGTTTCCCGCCGCCTTCTTGTCGCACCCTCGCGAAAGGCTCCGCCCCGATGCCCCGCCCACCCGCGCCGCCCAAACTCGATCTCGGCGTGATCGAAACCACCATCGAACGCATCGTCCCCGGCGGTTACGGGCTCGCCCACACGACAGGCCGCACCCTCTTCGTCGCCGGCGCGGCGCCGGGGGACCGGGTGAAGGTACGGGCCGGCCGCGTCAAGGGCAGCGTCGCCTGGGCCCGCGTCGAGGAGGTGCTGGAGGCGGGACCGGACCGGGTCGAACCGGAGTTTCCCGAGGTCGCCGCCTGCGGCATCGCCGATTTCGCCCACCTGCGCTACGAAGCGCAACTGGTCGCCAAGGCGGCGATCGTCCGCGACGCCCTCGGGCGGATCGGCGGCATCGACGTAGCGGAGGACCTGTCCGTCCTCCCCTCGCCGGACCAGTGGCACTACCGGTCCCGCGCCGAATGGGCGTTCGACCCGAACGTCCCGGCATTCGGGTTCCGGGCCGCCGGCAGCCGCCGCGTGTGCGACGTCGCGTCGGACCCGTTCGTCGTTCCCGCGCTTGTCCCGGTCTTCTCCGGGCTGCGCGAGGCCGCCATGCAGGGCCGGCTGCCCGACGAGGTCCACGAGTACCACGCGGCGGCGGCCGGCGACGCCGTATCCGTCCACCCCGGCCCGGACGGCGCCGACCCGGAAACGATCGTCGCCGTCGTCGGCGAGGACCGGTTGCGCTACGACGCCCGCTCCTTTTTCCAGGCAAACGAGTCCATGCTGGAGCCGCTGGTCGCCGAGGCACTGCGCTTCGCGGACGCCCCGGAAACGGGCGAGGGCCTGGCGATCGACCTCTTCGCCGGCGTCGGGCTGTTCACCCTCCCCCTTGCGCGCCGTTTCCGCCGCACCATCGGGGTGGAGGCCGACACCGCCTCGGCGATGTTCGCCCAGATGAACGCCGCCGACGCCGGGCTGACCAACGTCCGTATCGCGCCGCAACCGGTCGAGGAATGGCTGGCCGGCGCGTACCGTTCCCACGGCCGCCCGCCGTTCCTGCTGCTGGACCCGCCGCGCACCGGGCTGCACCCCGTCGCGCTTCGAGGCATCCTCCGCCTGAAGCCGGGCCGCATTGCCTACGTTTCCTGCGATCCGGCCACGCTGGCACGCGACCTCAAGGCGATGCTCGCCGGCGGTTACGCCCTCGACGACCTCGCCGCGCTCGACCTGTTCCCGCAGACGCACCACGTCGAAACGGTCGCCCATCTGGTCCGCGCCGACGGATAGGAGACCGCGCCACGGCCCGGGACACATCCGCCGTCATCCGGGCGTCCCCCCCTCATCCGGGCACCCTATCCGTCATGCCGAGCCTGGCGAGGGGTCTCGTCCTTCTCGCGAAATAGGGATAACGAGATCCCTCGACACGCTCGGGATGACGGAGTGCGTGGGAACCGGCGTCATGCCCAGGGATCGTCGCCTTCCGGCAGCCGGCCGCCGAACCGGCCCTGCTCGCCGCGGTCGGCTTCGGCCAGTTCGACGAGGTGGTCGAGGAACGGGTCCAACCCCGCCTCGGGGTGGTGGAACCGGAAGCGCCCGAGTTCGTAGAGCACGCGCTGGTCGGGCGTGAAGTCGTCGCCGGTCGCGGCGAGGCGCTTCAACTCCCTGAGCCGCGCGTCGCCCGCCGGCAGCGCGAGGACGTAGGCCGCGAGGTCGTCCAGCGCGGCCGCCGTCCGCAGGTTGCGAGCGTCGCGGTCGTACTCGTCGGCCTTGCGCCGCCGCCAGTCGGCGGTTGCCCGGCAAAAGGCCGCGAAACTCGCCTGGAACGCCGAGGGCCCCTCAGCCGGCGGCTCCATCGGCCCCTCCGGAACCGGCCTCGCCGGATTCGTCGCCGGCCGACGGCAGGACGCCTCGGTCGAGCAGGAACCGGGCGATGTAGGCGTTGTTGGCGTTGATCAAGTGGATCGCGTACGACGACGCCGCGCGAACGGAGGCGAACCCCGGCGATGCCAGTTCTTCCTCGACGCTCCGCCCGGTCTGAGCGGCGGCTTCTTCCGCCTCGGAATGGAGCAGTTCCTCGAGGTAGACCTCCAGCTCCTGCGGCGTCATCCCGATCGTGTCGCGGTCCATCTGCCCCTCCCCATCCCGCCTGGGCATACGCCCCGGCCGCCGATGGTAGCACGGCGCGGCGGCCCGGCCGTCTCCCGCTCCAGCCTCCCGACCCGGCGTAAACAGGCCCACGAAAACCCCGGGGGTCGTGCCGGCGATCGCGAAATCCTGTCCCGAATTGGACGCAATGCCCAAACTCCACCATTCGTCGGTTGCTATACTTCTCGTGCCCGCGAGTTCGTCTCCGACGAGCGCATGTTCGGTCCCCAGCGGGCCCGAGCGACCCCGGTCTCACTGCCCAACCATGGGCAAGGAGTGCCTCGCGATGGCCTACGTAATCGCCCAGCCATGCATCGGGGTGAAAGACAACAGCTGCGTCGAAGTCTGCCCGGTGGACTGCATCCACTCGACGGACGAAGCCGAGCAGTACTACATCAACCCCGACGAGTGCATCGACTGCGGCGTCTGCGCCGAGGTTTGCCCGGTCGAAGCGATCTTCTTCGAGGACGACCTGCCCGAGCAGTGGGCGTCGTTCAAGGAAGTCAACGCCGCGTTCTACAAGCAGTAGGATCGGCCGCGGTCGGCGAAACCCTCGCCGTCGCCTTCGACCGGACGTGGGGGGGGCGCGCCCGAC
>JAFAEX010000105.1 GCA_023423795.1 Chloroflexota bacterium
CCGCTCCCGCTGCCGATCCTGCGCCGGCCGCGCCCACGGCCGAACCGGCGGTCGCGCCCGCTGCCGACGCCGCCGGTGCGCCGGCAGCCGAGCCTGCCGCGCCGGTTGCGGACGCCGTTCCAGCGGCCGAGGCCGCGGTGGACATCCGCGATTTCGCCTACAACCCCAACCCGATCGAGGTGGCCGCCGGCTCGACCATCACCTGGACGAACCAGGACGGCGTGCCGCACACCGCCACCGCGACCGAACGCAGCGCCCTTCAGTCCGGCCTGATCCCGGCCGACGGCGGCAGTTTCAGCCAGGTCTTCCCGACCGCCGGGGAGTTCTCCTACTTCTGCGAGTTCCACCCGAACATGAACGGGACGATCGTCGTCCGCTAGCAGGCGCTCGCCCCGGCCCGGCACACACGGCCGGGCCGGGGCGTCCTGCCGCGAAGGAGGAGGCCGCATGGACACGGCACGGATGCGGGCCGGCGCGGGCGCGATGCGCGGCGCGGCGCTGCTGGCGCTGCTCGGCGGGGCGCTCGCCGCCGGGGCGATGTTCGGAAGCGAACCGGGCGCGGCGCAGGAGGCGTCGCCGGCGCGGCCCTCGCACATCCACACCGGGGATTGCGACGAACTGGGGCCGGTGGTGCAGCCGCTGAACAACCTGAACGCCCCGGGGCAGGAGGTCATCGGCAACGACGAGGCGGTGGTGGCCGAAGCGGCCTTCACCAACATCCCGCTTTCGCTCGACGAGATGGTGGCCTCCGACCACTCGGTCAAGGTCCACCTGTCGCGCGAGCAGATCGACGTCTACCTCGCCTGCGGCGACATCGGCGGCACCCTTGCCGAGGACGGCGCGCTGATCGTCGGCCTCAAGGAACTGGACGGCTCCGGGTACACCGGCATCGCCTACCTGCGCCCGTTGCCGAACGGCACGACGGATACCTCGGTCATCATCGCGAAGGTCATCCCGCGCAGCGTCGGGCCGACGGCAGCCTCCGCGCCGGCGTCCGCGCCCGCGCCGGGCACGCCGGCCGCCGACGGGGCCGACCACGGGGCGGACCACGGCGGGGCCGCCTCCGGGACACCCGAGGTCGCGGTGTCGCTGACCGAGTTCGCCATCGAGATGCCGGCCACGTTGCCGGCGGGGCCGGTGGCGTTCGCCATCAGCAACGACGGCTCCGCCCCGCACAACTTCGTGATCGAGGGCGACGGGTTCGAAGGCCGGTTGCCGACCCGGGTCGCGCCGGGAGCGTCGGCCACGCTGGAGGTGGACCTGCCGCCGGGGACCTACACCGTCTATTGCCCGGTCGGCGACGGCGCCCACCGCTCGCAGGGCATGGAACTGACGCTGACGGTGACGTAAGGACGCGTCACTTGGCTCATGCTCGTATGGGGATTCGCGGCGACCGCGGGCAGGGAGTATCGTTCGTTCACTGGTACGGATGATCCGACCTCTCGTGGAGCCCGAGGATGTCCGCATCGCGCGTCGCCGCGCACCCCAGCCCACGCAGTGAGGGGGACCTCGGCCCGTTCTTCGAATTGTCGGTCGATCCGATGGCGGTGGCCGACATCGAGGGCCGCTTCCTGCGGATCAATCCCGCGTTTCCCCGTGTCGTCGGCTGGTCCGAGGCGGAGTTGCTGGGGCGGCCCTACATCACCTTCGTCCACCCGGACGACGTCCCGGCCACGATGGCGGCGACCGCCGCCCTCGCGTCCGGGCGGCCGGTGCGCGGGTTCGAAAACCGCTACCGCCACAAGGACGGGTCGTGGCGCTGGCTGGCCTGGGACACCGTGGTTTCGGACGGCCTGGTCTACGCGGTGGCCCGCGACGTGACGCAGCGGAAGCGGGCCGAAGAAGCACTGCGGGCGCAGGCGGCGTTGCTGGGCGCGGTGGTGGCCGCCCAGGCCGAGGTCGCCGTCGCCCGCCCCGATCCCGACGCCGTGATGCGGCTGGTGGCCGACCGGGCGATGCGCCTGACCGGAGCGGGCGCCGCGTCGGTCGCGGTCCGCGACGGCGACGACGCGTTCTTCCCGGTCAACATCGGCTTCACGTCCCGGTGGGAAGGCGCGCGCCTGCCGATCGCCGACCTGCTGACCGGGGAGTGCCTGCTCAACGGCCGGGTGCTGGCGGTCGATGACCTGCAGCAGGACGAGCGGCCGGGCTGGGCGGCGGCGCGGGCCTCCGGGATTCGCTCCTTCGTCGGGACGCCGCTGCGCCACGACGGGCGGGTCGTCGGCGTCCTCAGCGTGGCTTCCCACGAGGCCGGCAGCCTGGGCGACCGGGCAGTGTACGCGCTTGGGCTGCTGGCGGAACTCGTCGGGGCGTCGCTCGCCCAGGCCGACGCCTTCGCGGCCTTGCGCACCGCCAAGGAGGCGGCGGAAGCGGCCGACCGCCTCAAGAGCGGGTTCCTGTCCACGATGAGCCACGAACTGCGCACGCCGCTCAACGCCATCCTCGGGTATGCCGAACTGCTGCTCGGCGGCTTCGGCGGCCCGCTGTCGCCCGACCAGGCCGGCGACGTGCGGCAGATCGTCGTCGGCGCCGAGCGGTTGCTGGCGCTGGTGAACGACGTGCTGGACCTGGCCCGGATCGAGGCCGGCGGCGTGGAACTGGAACCCGAAACGGTCGCGCTGCGCGAGGCGGTGGCCGACGTGGCCGCCGAACTGGCGCCGCAGGCGTCCGCCAAGGGACTGTCCGTCGTCGCCGACGTTCCCGACGGGCTGGTGGCGCGCGTCGATCGGCGGCGGTTGCACCAGGTCCTGCTCAACCTCGCCGGCAACGCGGTCAAGTTCACCGAGCGGGGCGAAGTCCGCTTCTCGGCGCGGCCGGTCGCGGACGGGGTGGAGGTTGCGGTGGCCGACACCGGGATCGGCATTTCGCCGCAGTCGCTGCCGCACGTGTTCGACGAGTTCCGGCAGGCCGAAAGCGGCACCACCCGCCGCTTCGGCGGCACCGGGCTGGGGCTGGCGATCGTCCGGAAACTGGTCGAGGCGCACGGGGGATCGGTGCGCGCCGAAAGCAGCCCCGGCGTCGGCTCCACCTTCACCGTCGTGCTGCCCGCGCCGGAGCAGCCTGATGCGACATCAGGCTGATCGGGCTGGAATCTCCGTCGCCGGTGGGCGGGCCGGCGACGCGGCCGGTCCGGTTTGTTCGGTATTGATTCGCCGTTTATTCGGCGGCGGTTTTCCCATGGACATGCGGAAACCGGGTTTCTTCGGCGACCCCCAGGCACCCACGCCGGCGCACCGGGGCGGTCGCTTCGGCGCGGGTGATCCGGGCGCCGAGGGTGGGAGGGGCCGCGAATAAAGTCCGTTTCGGCCGCAAAGGCGCGTACGTACGCGACGTTCCACGATCGAATAAATACCGAATAAACGCCGAATAAATACCGAATAAACTCACCGCATCAATGCACGTCGCGGAGCCCCGCCGGGTGGTTGCCTCCGCCGCCGGCCGCGGGCAACCACCCGGATTCCGCGCGACCAGGCAGCCGCCCATCCGGCATCCCTCGTTCGCGAAGACCGGCGAGGGAAGGCTCGATCCTTGCCCGACGACGACGAACGGAGTCCCGGTTCGATCGGCCGGATCTCGTATCACCGGCTGCCCTGATCCGGTTCAGGATGCGCCGGCCGGTTTGCCGCCCAGCCGCCAGCGGGCGCGCGGCGGGCGGGCGAAGCGGCGCGCGCCGGCCACGCACAGGACGACGCCGAGCGCGACGACGAGCATGGCCCGCGTCACCGGCTCACCGAGCAGCGACGCGGCCAGGGCGAAGCCGAAGAACGGTTGCAGCAACTGGATCTGGCCGACCGCGGCGATGCCGCCCTGCGCCAGCCCGCGGTACCAGAACACGAAGCCGATCAGCATGCTGAACAGCGACACGTAGGCGAGGCCGATCCACGCCGGAACGCCGACGTTCGCGAACGTGGGCGGTTTCAGCACCAGCGCGAGCGGGGCCATCACCGGCAGCGACAGCACCAGCGCCCAGCAGATCACCTGCCAGCCGCCGAGGGTGCGCGAAAGCCGGCCGCCCTCGGCGTAGCCGAGCCCGCACGCGGCGATGGCGGCCAGCATCAGGGCGTCGGCGACCGGCGCCGCGGAGACCCCCTGCGCGAGGGCGAACCCGACGACGAGGGCGCTGCCCAGCCCGGAGAACGCCCAGAACGCCGGGCGCGGGCGCTCTCCCCCGCGCAGCACGCCGAAGGCCGCCGTCGCCAGCGGCAGCAGCCCGACGAACACGATCGAGTGGGCCGCCGTCACCTGCCGGAGCGCCAGCGCGGTCAGCAACGGAAACCCGACCACCACGCCACCGGCGACGACCACCAGCGGGGCGAGGTCGGCCCGGCGCGGCCGTTCCGCCCGCAGGATCAGCAGCAGGGCCAACGCGACCACGCCGGCGATGGCGGCGCGGGCCACGGTGAGGAACACGGGATCGAAGTCCGCCACCGCCGCCCGGGTTGCCGGCAGGGAGCCGCTGAAGATCAGCACCCCGATCAATCCGTTGATCCACCCGCTGGTCGCCTTGTCCACGCTGCGCTCCTCCGTCGTGCCCGCCATGGTCGGCGCTGGCGGGCATCGGTGCCAGAGACACTTGCCGTACAGTTCGCCCAAACTGTCGTGCCTACGGAGGCAGTACGGATGAACGGAGCCGCGGCGAGTCGCACCGAGGGCAGAACCCGGATCGGGGCGGTAATGACCGCGATCAGGCAGCGTATCGCGGCCCGCAGCCTCGCGCCCGGCGACCGGCTGCCCTCCATCCGCGCCTGCGCCCGGACGATGGGGGTGTCCACCTCGACCGTCGTCGAGGCCTACGAGCGCCTCGCGGCCGACGGCATCATCCGCTCGCGGCCGGGGTCGGGGTTCTACGTCGTCGGGCCGCCCGCCCCGCTGTCGCTGGCGGAGATCGGGCCGCGGCTCGATCGCGCCGTCGATCCGCTGTGGGTGTCGCGGCAATCGCTGGAAGCCGGCGACGGGGTGCTCGTGCCCGGCTGCGGATGGTTGCCGTCGTCCTGGCTGCCGGAGGCGAGCCTGCGGCGCGCGCTGCGGACGCTGGCGCGGGCCGACGGCGAGACGCTCACCGAGTACGGCACGCCGCTCGGGCTGCCCGCATTGCGCCATTTGCTGGCGCGGCGGCTCGGGGAGCGGGGCATTCCGGCGCCGCCGGAGCAGATCGTGCTGACCGAATCGGGCACGCAGGCGATCGACCTGGTGGCCCGCATGCTGCTCGAACCGGGCGACACGGTGCTGGTGGACGATCCGTGCTACTTCAACTTCCACGCCCTGTTCCGCGCCCACCGGGCGGCGGTCGTCGGCGTGCCGTACACGCCGGACGGGCCCGATCTCGGCCGCTTCGAGCAGGCGGTGGCCGAACACCGGCCGCGGCTCTACGTCACCAACTCCGCGCTCCACAACCCGACCGGCGCGACGCTCTCCCCGGTCGTCGCGCACCGGGTGCTCAAACTCGCCGAACGGTTCGGCCTGACGATCGTCGAGGACGACATCTTCGCCGACCTCGAACTCGCGCCCGCGCCGCGCCTCGCCGCGTTCGACGGCCTCGACCGCGTGGTGCACATCGGGAGTTTTTCCAAGACGCTTTCGGCGTCGGCGCGCTGCGGGTTCATCGCCGCCCGGCCCGACTGGATCGACGGGCTGGCCGACCTCAAGGTCGCCATGTCCTTCGGCGGCGGGCGACTCGGCGCGGAACTGGTGCTCCACGTCCTCCGCGACGGCAGTTACCGCCGGCACGTCGAGGGGTTGCGCGCCCGGCTCTCGCGCGCGATGGCCGAGGTCGCCGCCCGGCTCGCGGCCATCGGTGTCGTGCCGTGGCTCGAACCGAAGGCGGGCATGTTCCTCTGGTGCCGCCTGCCGGAGGGGATCGACGCCGCCGACGTGGCCCGCGACGCGCTGGCGGCGAACGTCGTGCTCGCGCCGGGCAACGCGTTCAGCCTGTCGCGGTCGGCCCACGGATTCATGCGCTTCAACGTCGCGCAGTCGCTGGGCGACCGCCTGTACGAGGTACTGGCGGCGGCGATCCGGCGGCAGCGGTCCGTCGCGAGATTGGCTGAGCGAGCCGGGTAGAAGCCGACGAACGCCGGGCACCGGAATCATGTGGACTCCGTCTGGTCACGGTTGCCTTTCCCACCGGCAATGCCCAGTCGTTCGTAGGGGAGGGACGGATTCCCCCACCGATCGAGCGTTCCTCGTTCCACGGCGGGCCGCGTCCACCCCACGCTGTGGGCCCGGGGCGCGGACGTGGTTACGGCGCTTCCGGAGTGCTTTCGCGGCGCGGGGTGAACAGGTCGATCCGCCGCTTGCCGATCTCGATCCGTTCGACGCGGGCGAACGCGGGGTGGGCCGCGCGCCAGGTCCGGTCGGTCCCGATGGCGACCAGCGCGTGCTCCGCGAGCACCGGCCGCAGGGCGTCGAGCAGGGCGGGGAGCGGATCGATCGGCGCGCCGAGGCCATCGGCGTCCTGCCAGGTGGCCGCGCGCCCGTGCGGGACATCGGTGACGACGAGATCGACCGTGCGCGCGCCGAGGTGGGCGGTGAGGGCGGCATGATCGGTCGCGTCGGCCCGGAAGAGCCGGGTGACGATGCCGGCCGGTCCGGCCCGCTCGGCGAGCATGTGGCCGAGGACTTCGGCGTCGTTCGCGGCGTCCGCGTAGCCGGGCTTGCCGAAGTGGGCGGCGGCACCGCGCAACTCGGCGGCGCGCGCGGCCGTCCCGCCCGGCGCCAGCAGCGCGAGGTTGCGTTCCGCCAGCCCCAGCGCGTCGGGATCGACGTCCGAGCCGATCAGGGTCGCGATGGCGTCGCCGTGCAGGAAGCCCAGCGTGGCCAGCAGGTGGGCCACGCCGCAGCAGGGATCGTAGAGCGTCCACGGCGGCCCGATCCCGGCCGCAAGCAGCCGGGCGGCGCAGCGCTGGAAGACCTCGTCGGCCAGCCGCGCCGGGAAGGCGGTCCGGCCCGGCGCGCTGCGCAGCACGCGCCCGGCGGCGAAGGCGGACAGGTCGGCCCGCTGCGTGGCGAACCGGTACGGCACGTGTTCCTCCTGTTCCCGAGCAGCCGACGCGGCCGGATCGGCCCGTCCCATTGTCCCAGCCCGCGGGTGCGTTCGGTCGGGACAAACGTGGTCGGGCCGCCCGGAGCCGGCAGCGGGAAGGAACACGGTTCGGCGTAACGGGTTGAACGGAGCGGCCCGTTCGACTCGCGATCACCGCGGGCCGTGCGCCCGATCGTTCCTCGTCAGCGTGCGCGTCGTCCGTCCAGATCGGTGATACGTGCCCTCTTACGGCGTCGGCGTTTCCGCTGCCGCCGGGTCTGGCGGGAACACCGGTGTTCCAAGCGGCTCCACCGGCAGGACCTCCAGGCGCACGCCCGTTCCCGGCGACTCGATCGCGATGGCCACGGTGCCGTCATCGTAGAGTCCGATGAACGCGCCGTCTTCAGACAGGTGATTGCCCGTTTCGTCCACCTCTGCCGTAAGGCGCACCGCCCCTTCCACGAGTCGATCGCCGATGAAGTAGTTGAGGTAGCCGGTCACGGTAGCGCTGCGCTCGCCGGTCGGGAGCCACAGGCCGGTGAGCACCAGGCCGTCGGGCAGCACCTCGGTGTAGGCGCCGTCGGCGTGGAAGGTGGACAGGGAAGAAAACGGGGTATCCCCCTGGTTCGAGACGGTGGTCCGCCAGACGCCGACGATCGGGTGGTCCGCTACGGCGGTTGCGCCCTGCGGTGTGGCGTCGTGCGCGATGGCGGACAAGCCAACGGCGCCGTATGCGCTGCCGACCAGCACAAGGGCAACGATCACGATCGGAACCGCAAATCGAGCCATCAGGCGCCTCCCGGGAGTCTCGTTGAAGATCAGGGCGACGTGCCGCGCGCTTCGTTGCATGCGAACGCATTATATCACAATTCCATTCCTTATAAATGGGGTTCTCTGGACGAGGCTGCATGCAGATCGGCCGATCGGGTACCAGTGCAGGCGACTACGAATGATCGCGTGCCGAAAGCGACCGATGTGTCCAGCCGGAGGATGCCCGCCACACCGGGGTGACGTCGAACAATTCGTGGCGCGGTTCGGTGGCGCGGTCGCGGATGATCTCCAGCAGCACCTCGACCGCGCGCTCGGCGGTTTCGGCCAGCGGGAAGCGGACCGTCGCCAGCGGCGGGATCGTGCGCGCGGCCAACGGCAGGTCGTCGCAGCCGACGACGGCGCAGTCGCCGGGCACGCGCAGGCCGCGGTCGTGGAGGGCGCTGAGCACGCCGACGGCCATCAGGTCGTTCTGGGCGTAGATGGCGGTCAGGTCCGGCACGCGATCCAGCAGCCGGCCCGTTGCCTGGTAGCCGCCCTCGATCTCCCAGTCGGCGATCTCGACGAGGGCGGGATCGAACGGGATGCCGGCCGCCGCCAGCGTTTCGCGGTAGCCGTCCAGCCGGGAGCGGGCGACGCTGCGGGCGGGCGGCCCGCTGATCGTCCCGATGCGGCGGTGCCCGAGCGACAGCAGGTGGCCGACCGCCAGCACGGCGGCGCGGTGGAAGTCGGCCTGGACGGTGGAGACGGCGCCGACCATCGGGTTGGTGCTGACGGCCGGCACCTGCGCGACGATGGCGCCGGTGACCGGGTCCTCCTCCAGCGGCGGCGCCAGCACGAGGATGCCGTCCACCCGCCGCTCCAACAGCGAGCGGGCGACCTCCGGCCCGTCGGCGCCGTCCGGGGCGATGCTGCCGACGATCAGCGAATTGCCGCTGCGCCGCGCCGCCCGCTCGACGATGGCGACGCTCATCGAGAACACGGTGTCGCCGCCGGTGCTGGCCATCATCCCGAGCGTGCAGGTGCTGCGGGTGGCCATGCCGCGGGCGACCGCGTTGGGGACGTAGCCCAGTTCGTCGGCGGCGAGCAGGATGCGCTCGCGGGTGGCGGGGGAGACGGCGCCCTTGCCGTTGAGGACCTTGCTGGCGGTCTGGAAACTGACCCCGGACCGCGCCGCAACGTCCTTGATCGAAACCCGTGTCACGGCGTTTCCTGTTTCCTCGGTAACGTTCATCACGAGCTCCGAACCCGGTCCACCCGGGTCGGTGGCTGCCCGGGGCTGATGGCGTTTACCTGTTTGATCCGGACACCGGCCACGCCCGGCCGGGGGTGAAACCCCGGGGCGGGCGTGGTCGGTATCCGCTTCAAGAGAGCAAACGCCATCAACCCCGGGCGCGCATGGCGGCGCGGAATCGATCCGGCCGCCATGCGCGCCTAGGCCGTCAGGCGGTGATCCGGCGCACCATCTCGGCCTCGGCCTCGGCGGCTTGCACCTCGGCGGCCACGCGGATGCGGCCGTTGCCGCAGTTCGAGAGCGTGGTGCGGGCGAGGTCGTCCTCCCCGAGGCCGACCGCAACGTCGCACTGCTCGAAGCGGAACAGGTCCGGGCGGACCATCGGCAGCAGGGCCAGCGGGTCGTGCGGGTTGTTCGCGTCGGCCTTGATGAAGGCCCACCAACGGCGGATCTGGTCCTCCAGCACCGGGCCGAGTTCGCCGGAGGCGGCGATGGCGGCGACCTCCGGCTGGCGGAACCAGACCTTGCGGGTGACGTCCAGCCCGCAGACGGTGATCGGGATCGCCGAAGCGAAGACGACGGCGGCGGCTTCCGGGTCGCACTTGATGTTGTGCTCGGCCTGGTCCAGCCAGAAGACGCCGCCCATGATCCAGAGGTGGCGGACCTTCGAGGCGAACGCGGGGTCGCCCTCGATCGCGCGGGCGATGTTGGTGAGCGGGCCGATGGCGGCGATCTCCAGCGCGCCGTCGTAGCGGCGGGCGGCCTCGTGCAGCCACGCGTCGGAGGCGTCGCCTTCGCCGACCTCGATCGCGTCCAGCCCGTCGATTCCCGCGCCTTCGTGACCGGCCCACCAGACGGGGCGGTCGGTCATCGTCTTCGTCGCGCCGGAGATGACCGGCACGTCGGGGCGGCCGAGCTTGTCGAGGGAGAAGCGGGCGATGCGAGAGCGGAACGGGGTATCGCCGTAGACGGTCGTGACCCCGACGAGGTCCAGTTCCGGCGCCTTCGCCAGCAGAGCGAGGGCCAGGATGTCGTCCACGTCCGTCCCGATGTCGGTGTCCAGCACGACCGGTCGTTGCGCCACGGTGTCGGGTCCTTTCCGCGAGTCGATAAGTCGAGGAGTCGAGGAGTCGAGGAGTCGAGAAGGGAGGAGATCCCCCGAAAGGTTCGGGATGACGTCGGTTATCCGCCCCTACTTGATGCCGGTGCCGACCAGACTGCGCACGTAGTAGCGCTGGAGCGGCAGCAGGATGAGCAGCGGGATCACGGCCGCGACGACGGAGGCGGCGAAGAGTTGGTCCCACAGCGTCTGGAACTGGAGTTGGAAGTCGGAGAGGGCAACCTGCACCACCTTGTATTGCTCGGACCGCACGGCGATCAGCGGCCAGAGGAACGATTCCCACTGGAACAGGAACAGCAGCAGCGATGCGCCGATGACGACCGGCCAGGAGAGCGGCAGGAAGATCTGGACGAGCACCGTGAGCCAGCCCGCGCCGTCGAGCCGGGCGGCATCGACGAGGTCCTGCGGGATGTCGGCGAAGAACTGCCGGAACAGGAAGATCGCCACCCCGTTGGCGACGCCCGGGGCGATCAGCGCGGCGTAGGAGTCGATCCAGCCGAGTTGCCCGACGAGGTCGTAGAGGGGGATGGCGATGCCCTCGAACGGGACCATGAAGGTGACCACGGTCAGCACGAAGAGCACGTTGCGGCCCGGAAAGTCGATGCGGGCGAAGGCGAATCCGGCCAGCGCGGCGATGACGATGCCGATGAGCACCGTCGCCGCGGCCACGATGAAGGTGTTGAGGATCGCCCGGCCGAACCCCATCGTGACGAAGATTTCCTGGTAGGCCGCCAGCGTCGGCTGGGTGGGGTAGAGCGCCTGCAGGGTGAACGGCCGGCTGTAGCGGAAGATGTCGTCGGCCGGCCGCAGCGAGGAGACCAGCGCGAACCACAGCGGGAAGATGAAGACCAGCGCCACCAGGATGTAGCCGAGGTGGACGAGCGCCCGTTTCGCGAAGGGTTGGCGGGTGGACGTCACGGGCTAAGCCTCCTGGGACTGGAGCAGGCGGAACTCGATGGCGACGACGACGAGGACGAGCACCAACAGGACCATCACCATGGAGAGCGCGAGGCCCATGTCGGCGAAGACGAAGCCGGTCTTGTAGGCCTCGTACATCAGGAGGTTGGTCGAGAGTTGCGGGCCGCCGGCGGTGAGCAGGTAGACCGGCGCGAACAGCAGGAAGTTGATCGCGGTATCCGTCACCAGCACGAACAGCAGGGTGCGGCGCAGCAGCGGCAGCGTGATCTGGAAGAACCGCTGCACGGGCGACGCGCCGTCGAGCATGGCGGCCTCGTGCAAATCGTTGGGGATGTTCTGCAACCCGGCGAGCAGGAAGACCATCCAGAAACTGACGCCCTTCCAGGTGGCGATCAGCATGATGACCCACAGGGCCTGGTCGGCGCTGGTGAGGAACGGTTGCGGCGGCAGCCCGATGCGGACCAGCATCGAGTTGATGAGGCCGGCGTTGGGGTCCAGCATCATCCGCCAGACCATCGCCGCGATCGGCATGGAGACGCCGATCGGGATGAAGAAGGCGGTGCGGTAGGCGCGGATGCCGGGGAAGCGCTGGTCGGCCAGCACGGCGAGCCCGAGGGCGAGCGCGATCTGGAGCGGGTTGATGATGGCGTTGAGTTTCAGCGTGACCCCGAGCGAGGACCAGAAGGTCGGTTCGCTGAACAGGTAGCGGTAGTTGTCCAGCCCGACGAAGACGCGGCCGCCGCCCTCGCCGAAGGTGGAGGTGTGGAGGCTGCCCCAGGCGGCGAGCCCGATCGGGTAGAGGCGGAACAGCGCGAGCCCGACCAGCGCCGGCGCGAGCAGCGCGTAGGCGGCCAGCCAGGTGCGGTAGGAACCGGACCGGAAGCGCCGCCGGGTGGAGGCGGGCGCCGGTTGCTGGGTTGCGGGGATCGCTGCCACTGGCGGGTCTCGCCCCTCGGTGCTGGTTGACGCTCGTTCGCCGGCGTCGGCCAGGGTTCACGCATCGATGGTCGCGGCGCGCGGCCGGGATCGACGGCGGTTGCACGAATGACCCGGCGAGCGGGTCCGCCCATCCGGGGTGGCCGAGCGCGCTTCGGACCCCGACCGTCATCCCGAGCCTGTCGAGGGATCTCGTTTCGTCACCAGAGAAGACGAGATCCTTCGACAGGCTCGGGATGACGGGTTGGCGCGGGAGGCGGAGCCGGGAACGGTTCCGCCTCCCGCCCGGCCAGCGCTACTGGTACTTCGCCAGCGCGCGGTCGATGCGGCGCACCGCGGCGGGCAGCGCCTCGGTTGGCTGCGCGCCGTTGCGGATGTCCTCCAGCGTGGTGGCGAGGATGTCCTCGAATTCCAGGTAGCCGGGGGTCTTCGGGCGCGGGGCGGCGGTGGTGCGCGCTTCCTCGGCCGCGAGGCGCCAGCCGGAGGCCGGGAAGTCGGCGTACGCCTCGTCCGACTCGATCTCTTCCAGCAGCGCGACGGTGGCCGGGAACTGGACGTGGTGCTCGAACCACAGGCGCGCGCCTTCTGGGTCGGCGGTCACGAACTGGATGAACTGCCCGGCTTCGTCCGGATGCTGCGAGAAGGCGGGGATGCCGATGTGCCAGCTCCCGGTCGGGGTGGCGGGCTCGCCCTCGGCGAAGTAGGGGTGGGCGGCGATGCCGTACTCCAGCCCTTCGGTTTCGTTGAAGCGGGCGACGTGCCATTCGCCGCCGACCCAGAGGGCGGCGTTGCCGGTGGCGAACAGGTCGGCGGTTTCGTCCGGCGTGATGCCCTTGGGGCTGACGGGATTCTCGCCGTTGAACAGGTTGTGGTAGAAGGTGGCCGCCTGGATCCACGTGTCCGAATCGAGGTAGCCGGCGGTGGTGAGGCCGTCCTCGCTGATGCTGGCCTGCCCGAGCGACTCCGGCAGCGCGAGGATCTGGTAGGGGCGGCTGACCTGGTCGAAGGAGAAGCCCCAGACGTCGGGCGTGCCGTCGCCGTTGGTGTCGGAGGTCAGCGCCTGTGCGGCCTCGACGACCTGCTCCCACGTCCAGCGGCCGTCGATGACCTCCTGGATGGTGGTGTCGCCGTCGGCGGTGAGCGCGGGCGGCGGCTCGATGCCGGCCTCGCGGAAGAGGCCGAGGTTGACGTACATGTACTGGGCCGAGGTGTTGAGCGGGGCGGCCATCAACTGGCCGTTGTGGCGGCCGGCCTCGCCGGAGGCCGGCACCCACGCGCCCTCCAGTTCTTCGGCGGAGAAGTACTCGTCGAGCGGCTGCAGGTAGCCGCGGACGGAGTAGGAGGAGACGAGCGGGACATCGACCGCCATCAGGTCAACGTCCTGGCTCTGCCCCTGCATCCGCACTTCGATGATCTCGAAGAGCTGGCGGAAGGGGTAGACCTCGTGCTCGACGGTGATGTGCGGATGCTTGGCCTGGAACGCCTCGATGACGGGGTCCCAGTGGGGCGGCCAATCCGACAGGCTGACCAGCTTCAGCGTCACCGGGTCCTGCGCGCCGGCGCGGCGCGGGGCGACGGCGTTGCCGCCGAGGAGGGCGGCGCCGGCGGCGACGGCGCTGGCCTGCAGCACGTGGCGCCGGCTGGCGCGGGCGGCCGGGCGAAGGGCGCCGGTCGGGCGAATGCGCGAACGCTCCATGACTCCTCCGGACGTGGGTTGAACCGCGGCGCCCCGGTTTGGCTGCCCGAACGGCGGGCGCAGGCCGATAGGCGAACGTTCGCCTATCGTAGGGACGTGCCCGAACACTGTCAACGAGGCATCGGCCCGGGCCCTCGGCTCGTCGGCCCGTGCCGAACGGCGGCCCGCTGTGGGGCCGCAGGCCGGGCCACGGAGCGCGCCGGTTGGCGGAGGCCGGGTGGCGTGCATGGTTGACGATGCCAGACGTATCGCAATCATCAATATGCAAATGATTGCGTAATGGATCATCGCGTGATAGATAGAAATATAAGGATTCATCCAACATGGAAAAAATTGATAGTTCGACCCTCAGGGGGAGGCTTGGCATGATCGGAAACGTCTCTTCCCGGTGGCCTCGGCGTGGCCGCCTGTTCGGCGTCGCGGCACTGGCGTTCGTGCTGGTGCTCGGGTTGCTGCTCGACGGGTTCGCCCCGTCCGGGGTCGTCGCCGAAAAGCGGGGCAACCAGCGCGAGGGCAGCGGCCGGATCGTCAACGGCACGAGGGTGCCGCAGGGCAAGTACCGGTTCATGGTCTTCATCGAGATCGACATCGGTGGCGGATTCGCCATCTCCTGCGGCGGCTCGTTGCTCGACGCGACGCACGTGCTGACCGCCGCCCACTGCACCGAGAACCTCGAAACGGGCCAGGTGTTCCCGCCGAGCGCCTACATGCTGCTGTTCGGACAGGTCGATCTGCGGCGGGGTTTCGCCTGCGCCACCTGCCTTCGGGGCGTGACCAACGTCGCCGTCCACCCCGGCTGGGCGCCGCCGTCCACCAACGACGCCGCGGTGTTGACGCTGGATGCCCCGGCGCCGGCGGGCATCGCGCAGCCGATCGAGTTGGTCGCCGCCGGCGGCGGCAACGAACCCGCCGGGCGCTCCGTGCAGGTCGCCGGTTGGGGCGCAACCTCCACCGGCGGCCCATCGTCGAACGTGCTGCTGGAAACGCGGCTCGCCCTCGTGGGCGACGCGGCGTGCGCGGCGGTCTGGGGAGCCAATTTTGACCCGGCGACGATGGTGTGCGCGTCCGGACCGCAAACCGACTCCTGTCAGGGCGACAGCGGCGGGCCGCTCTTCGTGGCGGCGGCGCAGGGCCAGGATCGCGATGCGGATGTCGATGCGGAGAAGAAGCGGAAGAAGAAGCGCCGGCCGCGTCCGGTTCCGCCCGTCCCGGCGGTCCAGGCCGTCCAGCTCGGCGTCGTCAGTTTCGGCGCCGCCTGCGCCGACCCGGTCTTCCCCGGCGTCTACACCCGCCTCAGCGACCCGGCGACCAACGCCTTCATCCGTCAGGCTGCCGGCCTCTGACGACCACCCCGTACCGTTCCGGGTGGGCATTGCATTGACCGGACGGCTGATGGCTGGTATCCCCGTTGCGGCGCCGCGCGCGGGTGGCCCGTGCGCCCCTGCGCGGAAGCCCGGCGTCGCGAAGGGGTGCGCGTGACCGTTGCCTTCGATCATTGCATCGTGTTCGCCGACGACGCCCGGGTGTCGGCAACGTTCCTCGCGACGCTGTTCGGCCTGCCGGAGCCGGTCGCGTGGGGGCCGTTCGTGTCGGTGACGCTGGAGGGCGGCGTCGTCATCCAGTTCGCCGCGCCGGGCATCGAGGTGCAGCCGCAGCACTACGCCTTCCGCGTCGGCGAGGACGCGTTCGACGCGATCTACGGGCGCATCCTCGAACATGGCATGGAGCACTGGGCCGACCCGCGCCGGGAGCAGCCGGGAACGTTCAACCGCGCCAACGGCGGGCGCGGCGTCTACTTCCGGGACCCGGCCGGGCACGGGTTGGAGATCCTGACGCGGCCGGACGGCGCGCCGGGGTGAGGAGCCGGCTGCTCGGCCAGATTCCTGCTGGCAGGCGCAACGGGCTCCCGTCAACCGAAACCCGCACGACGCGGCCCGTCGCGGCCCGCATTCCCTCATACGACATCCGGCTATTCGCCGCCGTTTCGCCTGGCCGTGGCGCGGTGCGTTCGTAGGGGAGGGACCCGTGCCTTCCCGCGTCCGTACGCGGATTCGGGCGTGGGAGGGCACGGGTTCCTTCCCTACGACCGGCGAGCGGAGTTCCGCACCGAACAACCGGATTTCGTGTCACTCAGCAAACGGCTGGCGAATGCTGCGCCGGTCGTCGGATCGGCGTCCGGCCGAACCGATCCCGGTTGGGCCGTGCCCCGCCGCCGCGGGCAACCCCCCGAGATTCCGTGAGGGTTCCGTATCGGCGGGCGTTCCGGATCAGCCGGCGTCGCCGCCTGGAACGTCCGGGCATGCGAGCGGGTCGGCCGCCTCGGGCAGGTCGGGCGTCAGTTTGCGGAGCAGATCGAGGAGGGCGCGGCGCTCGCCGGCGTCGAGGTCGGCGGTGGACGGGGAGCCGGCGAACATGCGTGCCTGCACCTCGGCCGCCGTGGCCGCGCCGGCCGGGGTGAGCCGCAGCCGCTTCATCCGCCGGTCGTGCGGATCGGGCGCGCGTTCGACCAGCCCGCGCTCTTCCAGCCGGTTCACCAGCCCGGTGACGTTGGAGCGGTCGCAGGCGAGGATGGCGGCCACCTCGCACATGGCGCGCGGCTGCCCGAGCTGGCGCAGGAGGATCGCCTGCTGCGGGGTCAGCCCGACCTCGGCGGCAACCACCGCGATCCGGGCGCGCAGCAGATCGACGAGCGAGAGCAGCCGCTGGTCGATCTCGGCCTGGACGACCGCGCACGGCCCCGGGTCGGCGAACGCGGGCGCTTCGGCCGGGGCGACGCGGTCGGTGCGTGCGCCGAAGATGGTTGACATTCTCAATTACCCTCGCTAGCATTCGGCATTGTTGAGTATATCAACTATCGGCGCGGGCGGCCGACGTGAAGAGGGAGACGCCGTGTTCACCGACGAGGAGATCGCCTGTCTGGGTTCGCAGCGGCTGGCGCGGCTGGCGACGGTGGCGAGCGACGGTCAGCCGGCGGTCGATGCCGTGGGGTTCCAATTCGACGGCGAACGGTTCTTCATCGGCGGCCACATGCTGGCGCGGTCGCGCACGTACCGCAACATCGCCGCCGGCAATCCGCTGGTCGCGCCGATCATCGACGACCTGGCGGCGGTCGATCCGTGGACGCCGCGCGGGATCGAGGTCCACGGCACGGCCGAGATCGTGGCCCGCGCGGGGATGTTCGGTCCCGGCGAGTATTTCGCGATTGCGCCGCGCGTGACCTGGAGTTGGGGCGACGTCGCGCCGGCGTTCGCCACGGGCGTTGCGCCGCACCGGATCGTGTGGCCCGCCCGCTGATCCAATCGGTGGCATCCGTCGTGACCTGTCGTATCGGCAGGGGCTGCCCGCGCCACGCTGGCGCGGGTAAACCGTTGCGTTCCGTTCGAAAAGGAGACCTTCGTGACCTTGACCGTTGATGCACCCGTCCTCGACATCATGGCCATCATCGAGCAGCGGCGCCCGGCGCTGGAGCAGGTCGCGGACGTCGATTTCCGCGACCTGCCGCGGCTGACGAACGAGACGTTCGACCGGCTGGACGCGCTGGCGGCCGACATCGACGACGCGGCGGTCGTCCTCGTCCCCGAGGACCCGCAGGCCGACCCGGCCGAGGGTGCGCCGTGGACGTTCGGCCACGTCATCGTGCACCTGACGGCAGGGCTGGAGGAGAACGCCGCCCTCGCCAACACGCTGGCGCGGGGCGCGGAGGTGACGGGACGGCCGCGCTACGAGACGCCGTGGGAGGAGGTCACCACCGCGGAGCAGGTGCGGCGGCGGCTGACCGAGAGCCGGCGGATGACGCTGGCACTGCTGGAGGGGTGGCCGGACGAGCCGCACCTCGGCAACGTCCACGAGCACGCGTATTTCTGGACGACCAACGCCGTGGCCTACCACCTGCTCGGCATCGCCCACGCGCAGGATCACCTCGGGCAACTCGCCGAGATCCGGCGGCAGGTCGGGCTGGCGGCGGTGTAGCAACGGCGCGGCCTCTGGCGGTTGCCCCGTTGATGCGGCCATGGGACGCCCGGGGTTGACGGCGGTTGCCAACGTTGTCCGGGCATCGGCGGGGCGGGCGCG
>JAFAEX010000200.1 GCA_023423795.1 Chloroflexota bacterium
GATCTCGTCCGTCTCCCGCAATGAGGCGACAACGAGATCCCTCGACGGGCTCGGGATGACGGGAGCGGGCAGGCGGGCGGAGGGGAGGATTGCACCATGGAACGGCAACCGGAACGGGAGCGGCTCATTCTGGGTTCGACCATCGTGTTCGCGCCGCACCCGATCGAGGCGGCGCTGGAAGGCCTTGCCGAAGCGGGCTACCGCAACGTCGAGATCGGCGCGGTCAAGGGCTGGTTCGAACACATCGACCCCGACACCGTCAGCGACGACCAGATCCAGCGCATCCAGCGGATGCTGGCCGATCTCGGGTTGAACCCGGTCAGCCTCAGCGGCCACGCGCAACTCCAGACCGACGAGGGCGCGGCCCGCTTCGCCCGCGCGCTCGACATCGCCGCCGGGCTCGGGATGCGCGTCGTCAACACCTACACCGGCGACGCCTCCACCGAGGCCGAGCGCGAGCAGTGGTTCGCCAACATGGCCGATCTCTGCGACCGCGCCGAGCGGCTTGGGCTGGTCATCGGCATGGAGACCGACAGCAACATGCTGCCGACCGCCCAGGCCGGCGTGCCGATCCTCGACCGTATCAACCGGCCGGGCGTCATCGGTTTCAACTACGACCCGGGCAACGTCGTCTACTACACCGGCGCGGACCCGATCGCCGACATCGCCTACGCGCTGCCGCGCATGGTCCATTTCCACTTCAAGGACAAGATCGGCGGGCAGGGGGTCTTCAACTTCCCGCCGCCGGGCGACGGCGAACTGGACATGATGAACCTGATCGCCCAGTGCGACGCCGCCGGCTACGATGGGCCGATCTCGGCCGAAGTCGAATTCGACGACAAGGGCTGGCCGGACCTCGACGGCTGCCGCGCCGCCGCCCGCCGCACGGTCGAGAACCTGCAGCGAATGGGGCTCATGTAACGGGGTGCTGGGTGCTACCACGATCGTAGTGCCGAGTGCCGGCTGGAGTCATCCACGTCCGTAGCACCCGGCACCCGGCACCTCGCAGGCAGCACCTCGTCAATCTGCGCCGGTCGGCGCGGTGTCGATGCCGACCGGCGCGCCGCACTCGCGGCGGCTCATGACCTTGTCCACCGCCCGCGTCAGGTCCTCGATGTCGAAGGGTTTGGGCACGATGCCGACGCCCTTCTCCTTCAGGTGCCCTTCCAGTTCGCGCAACAGGTGGAGCGCCGCCGAACAGACGATGATCGGGATGGCGGCCGTCTCCCGGTCCATCTTGAGTTTCTGCAGCATTTGCCAGCCGTGGTCCTCGTTGCCGATCAGCAGGTCGAGGATGATCAGGTCCGGCTGCCGCTCCTTGATGACGGCGAGGTCGTCGAAGGCGAAGGAATAGAGCGAAAGCTCGTAGCCTTCGTCCTCCAGGATCGCCCGGAACAGCTCGAGGATCTCCTGCGTGTCGTTGACGACCAGGATGTGCCCGCGGCTGCCGCGCGACGCCAATTCACCGATGGTCTCCGTCGCTTCCGCCACGGCGCTCCCCCATTCCTGCGCGGGCCGCGCCACTGTCGCCGCCCGGTCTGCTCCCCGGCCAGCCGCAGCCCGGCACGTCCCGATCCGGTCGATCCCCGGCTCGCCCCGCGCCCGCCCTGGCCCGTGTTTCCCGCAGTTTAATGGAACGGGCGTTCGGAGACCGCCAGCGCGAGGTCCGGCTCTGGTTCGGCGGGATCCGCGCCACCCAGCGGGAGACGGAGGGTGAACGTGCTCCCGGCGCCGGGCGCGCTCTCCGCCCGGATATCGCCGCCGTGGAGTTGCGCCAGCCGGCGCGCGATGGCCAGCCCCAACCCGGAGCCGCCGTACCGGCGCGAGGTCGAGCCGTCCGCCTGCCGAAACTCGTCGAAGACGTGCGGCAGCACCTCCGGCGCGATGCCGATGCCGGTGTCGGAAACGGCCACCTCGATCGCGCCGTCGGCGAGACGGGCCGCGATCCGCACCTCGCCGCGCTCGGTGAACTTGACCGCGTTGCCGGCGAGGTTCAGAAGGATCTGGCGCAGCCGCTTCGGGTCCGCCGTCACGAGCGGCAAGCCGGCGTCGGCCGTCGCGGTCAGGGCCAACCCCCGCGCCGCGGCCAGCGGCGCGAGTTCGGCGCGCACCTGTTCGACCAGCGCCGCGACGTCCACCGGTTCGCGCGCGAGGTCGAAGCGCCCGGCCTCGATGCGGGAAAGATCGAGGATGTCGTCGATGAGGGCCAGCAGCCGGTCCGCGCCCTCGGCGATCTGGCGCACGTCGGCGGCTTGCGCCTCGGTCAGGTCGCCGCCCATGCCGTCGAGCAGCAGGTGGGCGTAGCCGATGATGGCGTTCATCGGGGTCCGCAATTCGTGGCTCATGGTCGAAAGGAACTCGCTCTTGAGGCGGTTCGCTTCCTCGGCGGCGTCCTTCGCCGCCCTCAGGTCGGCCTCCAGCCGGCGCTGCTCGGTGGCGTCGAACTTGACGCCGAGCCAGTAGTCGGGCCGGCCGTGCTCGTCGCGCACGAGCACCGCCTCGTCGCGGACCCACAGCCAGCGGCCGTCGGCGGCGCGCTCGCGGTACTCCATGAGGAACGGCTCCTGGGTCTCGTCGGTGCGGGCGACCTCGGCCAGCACCCGCTCCCGGTCCTCCGGGTGGAGCCGCTCGACGAATCCCTGCGCCCATTCGTCGGGCGGAATGCCGTACATGCGTTCCGTGTACGGGCTGACGTAGGCCGCCGCATTCGGATCGGCGGACGACTGGGCGTAGACCACCACCGGCAATTGCTCGACCAGCGCCCGGTAGCGGGCCTCCGCCGCCGCGAGTTGCGCCTCGGCTTCGTGGCGGGCGGTGACGTCCTCCACCTGGGCGATCAGGTGGACCGGTCGCCCCTCGCCGTCCCGCACAATTGCCAGCGTGGCGCGCACGCGCACGATCCGGCCGTCGCGGTGCCGCACCCGCTGGACGACCTGCCCCGACCGCGCGGTTCCGGACAGCAGCCGCCGCCAGAGATCGTGGCCGCGGGGCAGATCCTCCGGCAGGGTGAGCCGTCCGATCGCGTCGCCGACGAACGCCTCGGCGGGATAGCCGATCAAGTCGCAGAGGGCGGCGTTGACGGCCTGCCAACGGCCGTCCAGCCCGACGATGCCCATGCCGATCGCGGCGTCCTCGAAGGCGGCGCGGAACCGTTCCTCGCTGGCGGAAAGCCGTGCTTCCAGCGCCAGCCGCTCGGTGAGATCTACCCCAATGCCGCCGACGTAGCGGTCACCGTCGGGGGTGGCGAAGGCGAACTTGACCGACAGCCAGGAGCGGATCTCGCCGTCCGCGGCCGGCGCCTGCTCGACCGCTTCGACCCGCCCGTCGCGCAGGGCCGCGAGGTCGTTGCGGTTGTAGGTCTCCTCGAAGGCCGGCCAAATCTCGGCGTCGCTGCGGCCCAGCACCGCCTCGGCGGGTCCGAGCCCGAAGACGCGCAGGAACGTGTCGTTGAACCAGGCGAAGCGAAAGTTGCCGTCCTTCATCCACGCCGGCAGCGGGCTGTGGTCCATGAAGGCGGCGAACCGCGCTTCGCTGGCGCGCAACGCGGCCTCCGCCTGCCGGAGGGCGGAAACGTCGGTCAGGTTGCCCTGCCACCACAGCGGGCGTCCGGCGACGTCCCGCACGAGCACGGTGTCGTCGCGCACCCACACCCACGCGCCGTGCTTCGCGCGCATCCGGTACTCGTGGCGGAACACGCCGCCCATTCCCGAGCGGTCGGCTTCGGCCAGATAGCCCGGCAGGTCGTCCGGATGGATGAGCCCCCGATCCGGATCGTTGAAGACCGACAGCGCTTCGTTCGGGGTGTAGCCCAGCAGGTCGGTGATCTGCGGACTGATGTAGGTAACCTGAAGGGTGTCGGCTGACTCCCGGTAAACGACGGCCGGCATCCCTTCCACCAGCGATCGGTACTGGGTGAGGGCGGTGTCGAGCCGGATGCCGAGGCCGCCGAGCCGGGCGAGGACGAGCAGCCAGAGCGCGACCGCACCACCGCCGACGATCAGGTCGTCGATCGTCAGGCCGGGTTCGTTGGCGAAGACGAGCAGCGCCGGACCGACCATGCCGGCGGCGGCGAGCGCCGCCACCTGCCAGCGGGTGAGAATGGCCGCCGCGTCCGATCCCGGTTCGCCGAGCCGCGCCATGGAGGGATGCAGCGCCGCCGTCCCGAAGGCGACGTACGAAATGAGCCAGAGCGTTTCGGCATACCAGCCGGCGCCGTCAACGGCGACCAGGCGGACCGACCCGTAGGCGATGTCGGCCAGAAACAGCGCTGCCACGGCCACGGCCACGGCCCGCCCGGCGAGCAAGCGCCAGCCGCCGGCGGCGACGAGCATGACCGCCAGCCCGAGCAGCACCACATCGGCGACGGGATAGGCGACGACGAACAGGCGGTCCAGCGCCGGCGCGTCTGCCGACGCGAACGCCGGCTTGAGCAGGACCCAACCGACCAGGGCGGCGGCCAGCGCAACCACCGCCGCGTCGATCGCGCCCTCGGGGTCGTGCTGCCGCCGCGCCCGCAGCAGCAGGAGCAGGCCCAGCGCCACCAACGGATATCCGGTGAAATAGAGCAGGTCCACCCCGGGCAGCATCGCGCCATCGCCGGGGAGCGCGTCGTGCAGGATGTCGGCGACGACGAAAACGAGGTTCCCGGCGGCCAGCAACCACCACGGCCGAAGGATGGGCGCATGCGTGCGTGCGCCGGTGAGGATCGCGACGACCGCCGATACGGCAACGGCGACGTAGAGCGGTCCGGCAATGCGCGGATCGGCGATCTGGGCGTGGATGGCGACGGCGACGCAGCCGGCGACCAGATAGGCAAGCCACGGGGCCACGCGCACCCACCGCTCCTGTTGCGTACCGGGCGCCGAACGACCATCCCGTTCCGGGTGTCCATTGTACCCGCCTCGGGTACGGACATCCCGCGACGGCACATCCCCGCGCATGCGTCCTCAAGCCGGGCGCAGGTACTCCGCGCTGACCCAGCCGCCGACGCCGAGCCCGGTGTCCACCGGGTACCAGTGCGCGCCCGAAGCAGACTCCGGCGGTCCGACGATCTCCAGCCACGCGCCCTCGGGCAGGGATTGCAGCACCGCGCCGCCCGGCGCGTCGCGCAGGAGCAGGTCGTCGGCGGCGACGGCGACGATGGTCCCGGCCGACCAGCCCGCCAGCGGGGCCGCCGACGCGCCGTCGCCGGCCGGGCCGCCGACCGCGAGCGCGGCAAGGTAATCCTGCGCCACCCAGCCGGCGAGCGATCGCCCCTGTACCTGGTACCACACCAGCCCGTCGTTGGCCGCGGGGCCGTCGGCAACCGTCAGCGGTTCCGCCGCCGCCAGCGTGGTGATCGCGGCGAACTCCAGCCCCGGTCCCTCGCGCAGCATGACCCCGGATTCGGTCGAAATCGCGCCGTCGCCGGCCGCGAAACGCACCGGCCCCGCGGCGAGGTTCGCGTCGCGAACGGCGGCGACCTGCTGGCGCAGCACGCCGAAATCCGCGTACATCGCGTCGCCCGGGCAGGTCGTCGGGTTGACGTCGCGGTGGGCGGCCACCGTCGGCAGGCTCGGGATGTCGTACAAGGGCGCGTCGGCGAACGGGTCGAGCCCGGCCGCCGCGGTGACGCGGGCGAGGATGGACGCCAATCCGCCAAGCATCTCCGGGGTCGGCGCTTCCCCCGCGAAGCGGCCCATCAGGCAAATGCCGCAGGTGCCCTCGTTGTAGCCCAGCGCGTGACCGCCGACGGCGTTCTCGCCGCCGAACCGGCCCTCGTAGACGTTGCCGCGGGAATCGACGAGGTAGTTGTAGCCGACGTCGCCCCAGCCCCGCGTAACGGCGTGGTAGTAGTAGATCGAGCGGATGGCGGCCAGCGGGTCCTCGTCGTTGGCGGTGTCCGAGTGGTGGACGATGACGTGGGAGACCGGGGCGTACTCCGGCGGCCAGATTTCCCAGCCGTTGTCGAAGCGCAGCGCCTCGTCGGCGCCCCAGTCGGCGCGGGAGATGACGGCGAACCCCGCGTCCGGGGTCGGCGTGGCCTCCTGTGTCGCGTCGGCGATTTCGGATTCGCCCGGAGCGGCGATGTACTCCCACGCGAGGCCGCGCAGGGAGGCCGGGTTGCCGTCGGCATCGAAGGTCCGATAGCGCACCCACGAAGCCGGGGCGGTGGCGATCAGCGGACCGTAGCGGCGGCGATCGCGCCCGGGCCGGCCGGCGTCGGCGTCCTCGCCGACGACCGCCGGCTCGGTCCAGACCGCGCCGTCCGGGCTGACGCTGAACTCCACCGTTGCGCCCGCCGGTTCCTTGCCGCTCCAGTGCGGGGCGATGCCGGTGAACGGGAACGGCGCGGCGAAGGCGATCGGCTCCGGCGCGGCGCCATCGACCGGCTGGAAGCGGACCACGCCGACCTGCTCCGCCTCCACCCAGCGCCCGGCGCGGATCGGTGGCACGGTCGGTTCGCTCCACCCGCCATCCTGCGCCCGCGCCCGCCCGGGCCGCGCGGCGACGAACCCGGCCGCGGCGGCTCCGAGCAAGCCGCGCCGCGTGATCCGGGATCGCGGATGGGTGGCGAAGATCGGTTGGAAATCTGGAACGGTCATGGAGCGCGGGCCTTCCCGGCGGGGACAGCGACACCGCGGGAAGCGCGGAATCGACGTACGTACGCGGGGTGTTCACCATACGCCCGCCCTGCCGCGCTGTCAACGGAACGCCGCTGCGGGTTATCCGCGGATCGATGGCGGTTGCTTTGCAGCCGCGAGGTGGTCCGGGAATGCAGTCCCGGGCCGGGATCGCGAAGCCCGTCCGGGGCTGGGCACGGGCCGTTTCCGCGTCAATTAGGCGGACGTCATTCCCGGTCTGCGGACGGACGATCGCTACGCGCCAATGAGGGCGCGGATCTCCGGCGGCAGTTCGCGGCTGGGGCCGACGTGCCGGTCGAGCCAGCCGGTCAGCGGGGCGAGGGATTGCCAGGCGGCAACGATGCGCTCTGCTGCCTCGGCGCTCGCCAGCCATGGCGGTTCGCCGAATTCGCGCCCGGCAGTGAGCCCCTTGAGGCGGAGAAGGTCGGCGCGTGGATGGTCGGCGGGCCAGCCGCGCGGGGTGCGCTTCAGCGGGGCTTCGGCGCCGCCGCCGAGGACGAACCCGGCGGATTCCACGGCCTCGACGAGTGCGGGCAAGCCATCGCCGGGCGCGCCGGCCACCGCCTCGCGGTAGCGCGCGAGTTGATCGGCGGCGAACCGGTAGTAGCCGGCGGCGACGTACAGCCCGTCTGCCGAGAGGTGAACGTAGAAGGTCGAACCGCCTTCGCCCTCGCCGGCAGCGCCGATCTGGGTCTTGTAGGGCGTCTTGTCGCGGGCGAAGCGCACGTCGCGGTAGGGCCGGAAGATGCGGAACGGGCCGTACCGCTCCGGCAGCGCAGCCACGAGCGCCCGCATTGGGTCGCGGGCCGCCCGCTCCCAGGCCGCCTTGTTGGCGTCCCAGTACGGTTTCGTGTTGTCCGCCCGCAATCCGGCGTAGAAGGCCGTCGCCTCGGGCGGGAACCCGGTGAACGCATCGTCGCCCATCGTTCTCCCCTCGGATGTGGAGCGCTCGGGTTCCGCCGCCGCGCCCCACCGGAGTATGGAGGAACGGCGGAGCGCGCCGCAGTGACGAGGCCGGTTGCCGAACCAGCCCGGACATCGATGGTGCGGGCGCGATGATGGCGCTTGCCCAAGCGATCCGGCGCCGGTGACGCCCGGGAACGATGGCGTTTGCCAGAACAGTGCGGCCATCGCCCACGCTCTCCTGGGGTTGATGGCGGTTGCCAATTTGATCCGGCCATCGCCCACGCCCGCCCGGGGTTGAGCACGGACGGTGTCCGCGTCAATCGGGCAAACGCCATGAGCGCGCGTTTCGGACCCTGCTTCCCCGTCATCCCGAGCCCGCCGGGGGATCTCGTTGCTTCTCGACTCCTCGACTCCTCGACTCCTCGACTCGTCAACGAGATCCCCCGGCGGGCTCGGGATGACGGGTTGGGGTGAAGCCGGCGGGGTTGTGAAACGCGCTGTTCACATTGGGAAGGCGGCAACGCCCTGGAATGCCGGGCAACCACGATCGCGCGGCCTGCGCTACCCTGCCGCAACGACGACGCACGACACGCGGGAGGATCGAGGCGCATGGCGACGGGGAGCGGGCTCCGCTTCGGCATCCAGACGACGACCATCAAGCCGTGGGCGCAACTCGCCGACGAGTGGCGCTGGCTCGACGGCCTGGGGGTCGAAAGCCTCTGGATGCCCGACCACCTCGTTCCCCCGTTCCGCCCGGAGGGGCCGATCTTCGAGCCGTGGACGGCGCTGGCCGCGCTCGCGTTGCTGACCGAGCGGGCGCGCATCGGCATCCTCGTCTCCTGCAACACCTTCCGGCTGCCGCAACTGGTCGCCAAGCAGGCGGTGACGATCGACCACATCTCCAACGGCCGGCTGGAATTCGGGCTGGGCGCGGGCTGGTTCGTGCCCGAGCACACGATGTACGGCATCCCCTTCCCCGAGCCGCCGGAACTGGTGGCGCGCTTCCGCGAGGCGGTCGAGGTCTGCGACGCGCTGTTCCGCAACGACACCGTGACCTACGACGGCGCGTACTACCGGCTCGACGACGCACTCTTCCGCCCGGCCCCGGCGCAACGGCCGCGCCCGCCGTTCACCCTCGGCGCGCACGGGCCGAAGATGATGCGGATCGTCGCCCGCTACGCCGACCGCTGGAACTCGACCGGCACGGTGGAGGAGATGCGGCGGCGCAACGCCTCGCTGGACGAGGCCTGCGCCGAGGTCGGGCGCGATCCGGGCGAGGTCCTGCGCTCCCACCTCCACGTCGGCATGATCCTGCCGGACGAGCGGCCGTGGGATTCGGCGGACGCGTTCGCCGATTTCGTCGGCCGCTTCGGCGAGGCCGGCGTGCACGAGTTCATCCTGCAACCGCCGGCCGATCTGCCGCGGGAAACGTTGGAACGCATCTGGCTCGAAACGATCCCCCGCCTGCAGGTGGGGTGACGCCGGGACCGCGCCCGGCGGCGACCGCGCCCATGCGGTGCGGAGGAAGGCGGCGGTCATGGTTCACCGGGCGACGCGGGACGTGGTGCAGCGGGTGCGCCCGCTGCTGGAACGGCTCGCCCCGACCACGCTCGAACGGGCTCGCCTGCTCCAGTACCTCTCGGCGCGGGCGGGCGTCGCCTGGGGCGCGCTGGAAGCGGTGGCCGAGGAGCCGCGGGCCGACGGCACGCTGCGCCTGACGGTGCGCGACCTCGTCTCCGGCGACGAACACGCCCTCGTCCGCCCGGCCTGCCTGCCGCCGGAGATCGACGGACTCGCGGTCGCCGAGTACCAGCGGCTGGCCCTCGACCGGCCGCTAACGCTGATGGCCGAACCGCTCTTCGCCCACCTGTTCGGCGCGAGCCACTGCGCCCGCTGCCGCTGGCGGGACGAGCGCTACGCCGCCTTCCACCGCGAATGCCGCTTCGCCGGGCATCCGGTCAACTTCGAACCGGAGGCCGGGATCGGTGATTCCTGATGCCGACGCAGGAGCGG
>JAFAEX010000221.1 GCA_023423795.1 Chloroflexota bacterium
GATCTCGTCCGCGTTCGAACGTGGTGACGACGAGATCCCTCGACAGGCTCGGGATGGCGACGGGGTGGCGGTGAGACGCGCGCCACGGCGGGATGAGGAGAGTGCAACCATCCGGCGTCCCTCCCTACCGCCGCTGCCGCTGCAGCACGACCGCCACGACGATGATGATCCCCTTGAGGATCGCCTGGTACTCCGACTGCACGTTCCGCAGTCCGAGGATGTTGTCGAGGATGCTCAGGGTCAGCGCACCGATCATCGAACCGGCGACGGTGCCGACGCCGCCCATCAGGCTCGTGCCGCCGATGACGACCGCCGCGATCGCGTTCAGTTCGTACCCGTTGCCATCGATGTGGCTTCCCTGGTTGACCAGCGCCGCGTGCAGCAGCGCGGCCAGCCCGGCCAGCAGCCCCGAGGCCGCGAACACGATCACCTTCACCCGATCGACCGCCACGCCCGAGAGGCGGGCGGCCGTCTCGTTGCCGCCCACGGCGTAGACGTGCCGCCCGAACCCGGTGCGGTTGAGGATGAACGAGGCGACCGCGCCGACCCCGAGGAAATAGAAGACCGGCGCCGGGATCGCCAGCCCGAACAGGTCCACCTGCCCGGCGAAGATCGCCTTGAAACTCGGCGGCGCCATGCCGGGGCCGTCGCCGAACGCCAGCGGGATGGCGTACCCGCCGGACCACAGCGAGGCCACCCCGCGCGCGACGCCGAGCATCGCCAGCGTCGTGATGAACGACTGGATGCGGAACTTCGTCGAAACCAGCCCGTTGATCGAGCCGACCAGCGCGCCGAGCGCGAGCACCAGCACGATCGTCTCGACCGTGCCCATCCCGTGCTGCGTCATCAGCGACGCCGAGGCCACCGCGCACAGCGCCAGCACCGCGCCGACCGACAGGTCGATGCCGCCGGTCAGGATCACCAGCGTCATGCCGACCGCGATGATCCCGTTCTCCGAGGCGAAGCGGACGATGTTGAGAAGGTTGCGCGGCTCGATGAACACGTTCGTGCCGTCGCGCACCGGCGAGAGGATCGTCGCCAGCACGAGGATGATGAGCAACCCGAACACGCTCTGGAAGCGCAGCAGCACCCCCAGTAGCCGCGCGCCCTGCTCCCGCGCCCGTGGGCGCTCCCCGATCGCCGCTCCCGCTCCCGCGTCCGCCATCCCGTCGCTCCGTGGTCAGGCCGCCCGGCTGCGCTGCCGGGCCGTCGCCGCTTCCATGATCCGTTCCTGCGTCGCCTCGGCCCGCGACAGTTCGGCGGTCAGCCGACCCTCGCACAGCACGAGGATGCGGTCGCACATCGCCAGCAGTTCGGGCAGTTCCGACGAGGCCATCACGATCCCGGCGCCGTCCTGCGCCAGCCGGGAGATCAGCCCGTAGATCTCGGCCTTCGCGCCGACGTCGATGCCCCGCGTCGGTTCGTCCAGCAGCAGCACCTTTGGCCGCGTCAGCAGGCACTTGGCGATCGCGACCTTTTGCTGGTTGCCGCCGGACAACTTGTCCACCCCGGCATTCGCTGCCGGCGTCTTGATCCGCAGTTGCTCGATGGAGTCGCGGACGGCCGCCGCCTCCTCCCGCTCCTTCACGAGGTTCAGCCGCAGGAAGCGGTCGAGCGCCGCCAGCGTCATGTTGTGGGCGACCGAGAGCAGCAGGACCAGGCTTTGCCCCTTGCGGTCCTCGGTGACGAAGGCGAGGCCGTCGCGGATCGCGTCGCGCGGCGCGGCGATCCGCCGCTCCCGTCCATCGACGAAGATTCGGCCGCTGACGTGACCCGCCGCGGCCCCGAACAGCGCCTGCAGCAACTCCGTCCGGCCGGCGCCCATCAACCCCGCCACGCCGAGGAGCTCGCCCCGCCGCAGGGTGAACGAGATGTCGTGCAGGGAGCGTCCGCCGCGACCGGTATCGGGGTCCAGCGACAGGTGCTCGACCCGCAGTACATCGTCGCCGAGGACCGCGTGTTCCTTGGGAAACAGGTCGCTCAGGTTGCGGCCGACCATCATCCGGATCAGTTCGCGCTGGTCCGTTTCGCCGATCGCCCGCCCGCCGACGACCTCGCCGTCGCGCAGCACCGTGACCCGGTCGGCGATGCGGAAGATCTCGTCGAACTTGTGGGAGATGTAGATCATCGTGACGCCGTTCGCTTTCAGCGCCGCGACGGTCTCGAACAGCCGCTCGATCTCCCCCTGGCTCAGCGCCGAGGTCGGTTCGTCGAGGATCAGCAACCGCGCGTCAAGCGAGAGCGCCTTGGCGACCTCGACCAGTTGCTGCTCGCCGACCCGCAGCCATTTCACCGGCCGGTCCGGCGGAATGTCGAGGTTGAGGCGGTCCAGCAGTTCCCGCGCGCCGCGCTCCATGCGGCCGATGTCGAGCAATCCGGCGGCGGTGCGCGGCTCCCGTCCGAGGAAGATGTTCTCTGCCACCGTCAGTTCGGGGATGAGGTTGAGTTCCTGGTGGATGATCGCGATGCCGTGCCGCTGGGCATCACGCGGGCCGGTCAGCGCGAGCCGTTTGCCGTCGAGCCGCACGTCGCCGTCGAAGTCGGTGTCGATGCCGCTCAGGATCTTCATCAGCGTCGATTTGCCCGCCCCGTTTTCGCCGACGAGCGCGTGCACTTCGCCGTGCGCGACGTCGAACGTCACGTCGTGCAGTGCGCGCACTCCGGGAAATCGTTTGCTCACGTTCCGGATTTCGAGCATCGCCGGTCCTGATAGGCCCGAATCCGCCGCGACGCCATCGTCGCGCGGTGGGAATCGATTTCCCGGTTGTATCACCGGTTTTGGGACGCGTCAACGGCCGGGCTCGACGCTCGGCGGATTGACGGCATCGGGAGCCGGTGCTAGCGTCACGTCGAGAAATCGTTATCCCGCCCGACCGTTGGGACCGATGCCCAGTGCGAGGCGCGCCGGTGCGCCTCCGCCGACGGAATGCTCGGGCGGCGAGGTTTCGCGAAGGGAGCGAACCCGTGAACGAGCACCGACCCGACGCGCCGTCGCGCCTCGTGACCCCGCTCGCCGACCGCCCGACGAAGCGCCGCTCGCTGCTCAAGGCGGGCGTCGGCGCGGCCGCCGCCGGCGGCATGGGGCTGTTTGGTCCCAGCGCGCTCCCGCTCATCGGTCGCCGCTCGGCCTCGGCGCAGGGCGACACCCTCAAGTTCTGGCAGTTCTACGCGCCGGATGGCACGGTCGGCACCCAGTCCGCCTGGTTCGAGGAGTGCGTCAACGGCTGGAACCAGGAAAACGAGAAGAAGATCGAACTCGTCTACGTCCCGAACAGCGACTACATGGACGGCACGCGGCTGCCGACCGCCTTCGCCTCCGGGCAGGGGCCGGACCTGTTCATCATCAGCCCGGGCGACTTCCTCCGCTACTACAACGGCGGCGTCCTCCAGGACCTCACCCCGTTCATGGAGCAGGAAGCGATCGACGACTTTTTCCCCGACGTGCTCGCCACGCGTCAAGTGGACGGCAAGGTCTTCGGTCTCCCGATGGAAGTCGAGCCGATGGCGATGTACTACAGCGTCGCCGCCTGGGAAGAAGCCGGCCTGACCGACAGTGACATCCCCGAAACGTGGGACCAGTTGCTGGAAGTCGGCCAGAAACTCACCACCGACCAGCGCTTCGGCGTGCTCTGGGACACCAACCCCGGCTACTACCAGAACTTCACCTGGTACCCCTTCATGTGGCAGGGCGGGGCCGAGATCCAGATCGACGGCGGCGCGACCAGCGGCATGCGCGACCCCGGCGCGGTCGCCGCGCTCAAGTTCTGGCAGGACGCCGTCAATGCCGGCATCTCCCCGCGCACCGTCCTCGGCGGCGGCGGCTGGGACGTCGTGCCGAACCTGACCACCGGCTACTGCGCGATCCAGAACGTCGGCATCTGGGCGATCTCCGCGCTGGCCGACGGCGCGCCCGACTTCGAGTACGGCATCTTCAAGTTGCCCGTGCCGGAGGGTGGCACCTACGTCACCGACCTCGGCGGCTGGGCCTTCGTCGCCAACTCCCAGGGGCAGGACCCCGAGACCGCCGCCCGGTTCATCGTCTGGGCGCTCGGTTCGATGAGCGACGATTCGATCCAGCGCGTCGTCGATTGGTGCACCAAGGCCAAAAGCGACATGGCCCCGCGCGTCTCCGTGCAGGACAAGGCCATCGCCGACGGCGGCTTCGCCGAAGGCCCGCTCAAGCAATTCGCCGAAGAGATCTTCCCCGGCGGCCGCGCCGAGCCGCGGGTGACGCCGGAGATCTACAAGTCGATCTCCGACGCGATCCAGGCGACGCAACTGGCAGGGGCCGACCCGGAGCAGGCGGCGGAGCAGGCCGCCACCGAGATCGAGGCGTTCCTCGCCGGCTACTCGGGCGCCCCGATCCTGTGAACCACGCCCAAGCGGGCGCGACGACGGAAACGGGGACCGGCCGCCGCCTGGCGGCGGCCGGCTCCCCCCGGCTGTCGCAGACGAAACGGGAATGGATCGCCGCCTGGCTCTTCCTGCTGCCCGACGTGCTCGGGCTGCTGGTCTTCGTCGGCGTGCCGATGGCGCTCGCGCTCGCCCTCGGGTTCTTCCGCGTGTCCGGCTTCGGCGCGTACGAGTTCGCCGGGCTGGACAACTACCGCCGGATGCTCGCCGACCCGCTCTTCCTCGGCAGCCTCGCCACCACGGCCAAGTACGTCGTCGTGCTGGTGCCGGGGCTCTACGTTTCCGGGCTCGGGCTGGCGCTGCTGGTCAAGCACCCCTACCTGATGATCGGGTTGTTCCGGGGGATGCTGTTCCTGCCGAACGTGGTCAGCCTCGTCGTCGTCGCCCTGATCTGGCAGTTCCTGCTGGTGGACCGGATCGGGGTGATGAACGCGCTCCTGAGCAAGATCGGCCTCGGCGGCCGCTCGTGGCTGGGCAGCCCCGACCTCGCGTTGTGGACCTTGCTGGGCGTCACCATCTGGTTCCTGATGGGTTTCTACATGCTGATCTTCTTGGCCGGGTTGCAGGAGATCCCGCGCGAGTTCTACGACGCCGCCCGCATCGACGGCGCCGGGGCGCTGCGCTCCTTCCGCGACATCACGCTGCCGCTGCTGAAGCCGACCAGTTTCTTCGTGCTGCTGGTTTCGCTCGTCGCTGCGGTGGCCGGCTCGCAGGGGTTCGACCTCGTCTACGTGATGACCAAGGGCGGTCCCGCCAACGCGACCAACCTGACCACCTATTACATCTTTCAGCAGGCCTTCCAGTACAGCAATTTCGGCTACGCCGCGGCGATGGCATCGGTCCTCGTGGTCGTGCTGCTGGTGCTGACCGGCATCCTGTTCGCGCTGACGAAGGGCGGCCGTTTTGATTTCGACTGACGCCGCCGACTGCGCCGACCGGGAACGGGTCGCCGGTTCGCGCCGGTTCGGCCACCGCCTGACCTTCGTGGCGCTGGTCGCGATCTCGCTGCTGACCGTCGCGCCTCTGCTGTGGATGGTCTCCAGCGCCTTCAAGACCGGCACCGAGGTCTACAACCTGTCGCCCATCCCGGCCAATCCCACGCTCGACAACTTCCGTTACGTCTTCACGCAGGTGCCGTTCGCGCGCTACATGCTCAACAGCCTGATCGTCTCGGTCGCGGTGACGGTGATCGCGCTCTTCGTCCATTCGATGGCGGGATACGCCCTCGCGCGCCTGCGTTTCCCCGGTCGCGAACTCGTCTTTCGCCTGATCTTCGCGACGCTGCTGGTTTCGCTGCCGGTGATCCTCGTCCCGCTCTTCATCCTCGTGCGGGCGATGGGCCTGCTCGACTCCTACGCCGGACTGATCGTGCCGGCCATCTTCAACGCCTTCGGCATCTTCCTCCTGCGGCAGTTCTACCTCGGCATTCCCGGCGAACTGGAGGAGGCGGCCATCCTCGACGGCGCGGGCTACTGGCGGCTCTATACCGACGTGATCCTTCCGCTCAGCCGCCCGATCCTCGCGGCGCTGGCGGTTTTCTTCTTCCTCGCCAACTGGAATTCGTTCCTCTGGCCGCTGACCGTCACCAGCAGCCCGGATCTGCGCGTCGTGCAAACGGGGATCGCCACGTTTCAGCAGCAGTACTCCTCGGCCCAGAACTACATCATGGCCGCCTCGACCGTCGTCGCCATGCCGACGATGCTGCTCTTCTTCATCTTCCAGCGCCAACTCGTCGAGTCGATCAAGACCTCGGGTTTCAAGTAGCCCTCGTCAGGAAAAGAGACGCGGAATCGAGTTCCTTACCGTCTTCCCGAGCCTGTCGAGGGATCTCGTCTTCCCTCGCCAACGAGAGCAACGAGATCCCTCGACAGGCTCGGGATGACTGAGGGGCGATGACTGCGCCCACGTGCTCCCGCCCGGCATCCTCGCCGCGTCACGACGATCCCGCCATTGCCACCCCGTCCCGCGTTTCCGACAATCGCCCGGTCGGATAAAGGGCGCACACCGCGGAGGGCCGGGCGAGTGACGATGGCAGGCGAACCGGAGCGGTCCGCGCTCGATATCGAGCGACCCGATGACCTCCTGGCGTGGCTGCGCCGCACCGGTCGCATCGGCCCCGACGAATCTCCGGCGGTGACGGTGCTCGCCGGCGGCGTTTCCAACCGCACCGTGCTGGTCGAGCGCGCATCCGGCGAGGGCTGGGTGCTGAAGCAGGCGCTGGGCAAACTGCGCGTCGCCGTGGACTGGTTCAGCCCGCCGGAACGCGTCCATCGTGAGGCGCTCGGCCTCCGCTGGCTGGCCGACCTTGCGCCGCCGGGCAGCACGACCCCGCTGCTCTTCGAGGACCACGACGAGCACCTGATCGCGATGGCGGCCGTTCCCCAGCCGCACACCAACTGGAAGACGATGCTGCTCGCCGGCGACCTTCAGCCGGATCAGGTCGGGCAGTTCGCCAACCTCATCGGCACGGTCCACCGCCGCGCCTGGGAGCGGCGCGACGAGATCGAGCCGGTCTTCCGCGACCGGAGCTACTTTGAATCGCTGCGGCTGGAACCCTACTGGGCCTACACCGCCGAGCGCGTTCCGGCAGCGCGGCCGTTCCTCCTTCGGTTGATCGAAGACATCCGTGCCCGTCCCCTGACCCTCGTCCACGGCGACTATTCACCAAAGAACGTGCTGGTCCACGACGGGCGGCTCGTGCTGCTCGACCACGAGGTCATCCACTGGGGCGACCCCGCGTTCGACCTCGGGTTCGGCCACACCCACCTGCTGGCCAAGGCGATCCACGTCGCTGGCCGGCGGACTGAGTTCGCCGATGCGTCCCGCCGCCATTGGCGCGTCTACCACGGCGTCATCGGCGACGTCCCCTGGCGCGGCGACCTCGAAGCGCGCGCGGTGCGCGCCACCCTCGGCTGCCTGCTCGCGCGGGTGGACGGCCGGTCACCGCTGGAATACCAGTCCGAGCCCGATCGAGAGCAGCAACGAACCGCGGCGATCGCGCTCATGGCCGACCCGCCGGCAACCTACGACGAGCTCGCCGCCGCCTGGCTCGCCGCGCTCGGCGCAGCCTGAACGCTTCAATCCCGGAAGGAGCATCCGACCCGTGCCGACCATCGAATCGTTGCGCGCCCTGGAAATCCTCGACAGTCGCGGCCGACCGACCGTCGAAACCACCCTCACGCTTGCCGGCGGTTTCTCCGGGACCGCGCAGGTCCCGTCCGGCGCGTCCACCGGCGCGGCCGAGGCGCTGGAACTGCGCGACGGCGACCCGGCGCGCTACGGCGGGCTCGGCTGCCGCACCGCGGTCGCCAACGTCGCCGGGGAGATCCGCTTCGCGCTGGCCGGCCGGCCGTTCGATGCCCAGGCCGACCTCGACCGCGCCCTGATCGCCCTTGACGGCACGCCGAACAAGCGCCGGCTCGGCGCGAACGCGATCCTCGCCGTTTCGCTCGCCTTCGCCCGCGCCCACGCCGCCGAGCGTGGAGTGCCCCTGTACCGTCACCTCGCCGACGCGTTCGGGATGCCTGCGCCGACCCGGATGCCGCGGCCGACCATCAACCTCTTCAGTGGCGGCAAGCACGCCGGCGGGCAGGTCGCCATCCAGGACGTGCTGGTCGTGCCAATGGCCGCCGAAACGACCGACGCCGCGATGGCTGCGACCTACGCCGTCTGGCAGGCCGCCGCGAAACTGATCGCCGACCGTTTCGGGATGCGCGCGCTCGTCGCCGACGAGGGCGGCCTCGCCCCTGACTTCGCCTCACCCGAGGAGATGATCGGCGCGGCCGTCGAGGCGATCCGGCTGGCCGGATTCGAACCCGGTCGCGACGTGGCGCTGGCGATCGACGTGGCCAGCAGCCATTTCCATGATGCCGAATCGGGCGCGTACGACCTCGGCGACGGTCCGCTCGCCCCGCCGGCGATGGTCGAGCGCCTGTCCGGCTGGCTCGACGCCTTCGCTATCGTTTCGGTCGAGGACGGGCTGGCCGAGGACGATTGGGAGCACTGGCCATTCCTGCGCCGCCGCCTCGGCGACCGCGTGCTGGTGCTCGGCGACGATTTCCTGACGACCAACCCCGAGCGCATCCGCCGGGCGGTTGAGGCGGACGCGGCCTCCGCCCTGCTGCTCAAGGTCAACCAGATCGGCACGCTGACCGAGGCCGCCGAGGCGCTATCGCTCGCCCGCGCCGCCGGCTGGGCCGTGACCGTCTCCGCCCGCTCCGGCGAAACCGAGGACGACTGGCTGGCCGACCTCGCCGTCGCCTGGGGCGGCGACCAGATCAAGATCGGCTCGATCACCCGCTCCGAACGCCTCGCCAAGTACAACCGCCTGCTGGCGATCGAAGCCCAGACCGGCTGGCGGCTGGCCCCGTGGCCCGGCAGCTACGCCTGACCGCCACGGCGTCGTCACGGCATCCCACATCGCTACACTTTGGACGCGCAGGCGTTGGATGATCCAATCCGTAGTCGCATGGAGGGGTCGATGGCGCTTCCGAGCCGAAAGATCATCAGCGGCGAGGAGTACGAGCGGTTGGCCCTCGCCGATTCGCAGGGCACCCTCGAACTGCACGACGGCCGGGTGGTGGAGAAGCCCTGGATGAGCGTCGAGCACGGCGGGATTTCGTACAGGCTCGTGCGATCGATCATCCTCCAACTCGACCCCGCGGCATTCGAACTCCGGATCGATCATGGACGTGTGCGACGTTCGTTGCGCTCGTACTACGTACCCGACATCATCGTGGTCCCGGTTGATCACGTTCGCGCACTGATGGCGAACCCAGGCTCGCTCGACCTCTACACCGATCCGCTGCCGTTCGTCGCCGAAATCTGGTCCCCATCGACCGAGGCTTACGACGTGGACCGGAAGATCCCCGAATACCGGGCGCGCGGCGACCTCGAAATCTGGCGAGTCCACCCCTACGACCGCCGCGTAACCGCATGGCGCCGCCAGCCCGACGGCTCGTACGCCGAATTGGTCTTCCTCGGCGGCATCGTCGAGGTCTCGTCGCTGCCGGGCGTCGGCATCGACCTCGACGCGCTGTTCGGCGATTGAACGCTGCTCGGCAAGGAGCATCGCCATGGTGCGCGCGATCGACAAGCGGTTGGAGGGAGACGCCTACGAGCGCCTTGCCCTCGCGGACGACGACCGCCATTGGGAGCTCTGGGATGGCGTGCTGGTCGAGAAACCGGGGATGAGCACCGAGCACAACCACCTCATGGTCGAGCTGGCGTTCCAGATTCGGAAGCAAATCGATCCAGCCATGTTCAGGGTGCGGGTCAATTCGACGCGGGTCCGAAAACCCGAGAGCTGGTTCATCCCGGATGTGGTCGTGGTGCCGACACCCTTGGAACGGGCAACCCGCGGCCAGCCGGGCCGTCTGGAGACGTACTCGGACCCCCTTCCGCTCGTGGTCGAGATCTGGTCGCCGTCCACCGGTCGCTACGACGTGAACCGGAAGCTCCCCGAGTACATGCACCGCGGAGACGAGGAGATCTGGCGCATCCACCCGTTCGATAAGCGGCTGACGGCATGGCGCCGTCAGCCCGACGGCTCGTACGCCGAATTGGTCTTCCTCGGCGGCATCGTCGAGGTCCCGTCGCTGCCGGGCGTCGGCATCGACCTCGACGCGCTGTTCGCGGAGTAGCCCGACCGCGGCATCGGCTCAGGACGCGCCGTACTCCAGCGCGGTGAGCGCGAAGATGGCGCAGGCTTCCTCAAGCGCGGCCACGGACACGTACTCGTTCGGCCCATGCGCCAGGGGCAGCAGCCCGGGGCCCCAGCCGGCGATCGTCGGCACGCCTCCCATGCCCTGGAACGGCCAGGCGTCGGACGCACCGGGGAACGTCGCCAGCGGCGGCGCTTCGCCGAGCACCCGCTCTCCCGCCGCTACCGCGGCCTGAACCATCGGGTGGTCGGCCGGCACCTCGGTCGGGCCGATCCAGGCGAGGGCGGGGGAGAACTCCCAGCGCACCGTCGCGCCGGGCACGTCGGGCCGGATGCGGTCCAGCGCTCCGTCGATGTCCCGCGCCAGCTGCTCCTGCGTCATGCCCGGCGTGGTGCGGATGTCCGTCCAGAATTCAGCGTGACCGGGCAGCACGCCGTAACCGACGCCCCCCTCCGCCCGCACCCCGATGTTGACCGTCGGGCCGCTCGGGCAGAGGGGATGGGCCGGGTGGCTCGGGTGCAGTTCCCGGCGCAGCCCGGTGAGGACCGTCGCCATCGCTTCGACCGCGTTGACGGTCGGCAGCCAGTCGGAGATCGAAGAGTGGGTCTGGGTGCCGCCGACGATCACCCGGAACCCGCTGAACCCGCGCGAGACGATCCGCACCGCCTCCCAGTCGCGGGTCACCCCGGCCGGCTCGCCCAGCATGATCGCGTCCGCCTCGATCGCGCCGGATTTGGTCAGGTATTCCGCTCCAAGGCGGCTGCCATACTCCTCGTCGGCGGTGAACAGCAGCGTCAGCGATCCGGCCGCGCGGTCGGCCACGCTGGCGAACGCCGCGCCGGCCAGCACCATCGCCGCGCAGGCGCCCTTCATGTCGGTGGAGCCGAGCCCGTAGAGGTTCCCGTCGACGATCGTCGGCGTGAACGGATCGGTCCGCCATTCCGCCGCCGCTTCGCCGACCGGTTTAGTATCGAGGTGGCCGCACAGCGCGAGGTGCCGCCCGGGCCGGGCGCCGTCGATGCGTACGACGAGGTTCGGCCGGTGCGGTTCGGCCGCGAACACCCGCGGCTCCGGCAGTCCGTATTCGGCGAGCGCGGCGGCAACGACCTCCGCCGGGGCGGTTTCGTCGCCGGGCAGGTTCGGCGACGGGGCGGCCACCAACTCCTCGGTCAGCCGCACGACCGCGCCTTCGCGCGCGCGCACGAACGCCAGCACCTCCTCCCGGAGGGGCTCCAGTGCGTTGGATCGGGCGGTCATCGATCTTCCTCGGTGTCGGCGTCGGGCATCAGGGTCTGCATTCTAGTCCCGTCGCCGGGTCCGGCGCGGCCCTCCTGCCCGATTCGGCCCTGCTTCGTGCACGTGTCTCCAGCCGGGCGCCGCCGACGCCTGCTCGCGAACCGGCCCTACGATCCGGCTTCCGGCGTGGTCTCGGACTGGCGCACCGTCGCGGCGAACTCGTGGATGCCCGCGTCCATCGGCATGGCGATGAACAGGCCGCCATCGCGGAACACGAACGACGACGCCGCGATCAGGTCGGCGCTGAAGCGGTCGCCCAGCGAGCCTTCCTCGCAGCCGACCAGCGTCATCATGCCCGGTTCAATGGTGAGTTCCGGCGCTTCCGCCGACCACCCCCAATTGCCGCGGTTGCAGTCGGCCTGCACCAGCAGCGTGCCGTCCGGCTGGAACTCGATCGTGTAGGACGCGGGATCGTTCGGCGTCACGACCGAATCGTCGCTCCCCTCGAACCCCTGCCACTGCCACACCACGCCCGCGAGCGACGGTGCGAAGGTGAGCGACTCCGCGCCGTCCGCGGTGGTGAGCACCAACTGGTCGTCGGCGAACGCCCATTCCGTCGCGCGCGACAGGGTATCGGCGAAAACGGCGTCGTGGGACCATGCCGGGCACCCCATCCGGGTCAGCGCCACCGGTCCGATGACGAGGGACTGCCCGTCCAGTTCGTAGCTGCCGTGCCCGCGGTTGCAGTCGGCGCGGACCTGCATGTCGCCGTCCGGCAGGAACTGGACCGTGTACGCCGACGGATCGTCCGGTTCCACGGTCGATCCCTGCGCGTCCATGGACTGGAGTTCCCAGACGACGGGCGGGATCTCCGGCTCGGACGCGGTCGGGGTCGCCGTTCCCTGACCGCTCGCGGCGAATGGCGTTGTGAGAACGAGGATCGCGGCCACCGCGAGGGCGAAAACGTACACGGCCATCCCCTCCGTTCGATCGTTCGGGCGGCGCACCGTCGTTGGCGCCACGCGTTCGAACCCGATTTCTCGCCGTTCATCCCGGCCCGGTCATTCAACGACCAGCGTGGCCTTCATTCCGCTGTGGAACTCGCAGAAGTAATCCCAAGAGCCGACGGCGTCGAAGGTCACGGTGACGCTCTCGCCGTTCCGGATCGTGCCGGTTTGCAGCACGTCGCGGTCGCGGGCGGTCGCCGTGTGGGGCACCGGGTCGCTGTTGGTCCACGTCACCGAGCCGCCGACCGGGACCGTCACCGGATTCGGGTCGTAGGCGAAGTTCACGATGTCAACGACCAGCGCGCCCTGCGCCGCCTGCTCCGAGTCAGCCATCGGCGTGCCACCGGTCGCGCCATCTGCCGCGGCATGCAGGAGGATTGCGACCACGGTTTCGCCGCCGGCCGATTCCAGCGCCGCCTCGCCGGAGTGGCCGGAGTCGTTCAGTTCGGCGAGTTCGACCGTGAATCGGCCGCCGGCGGGCGAACCGGCGATCTCGCCGCAGGCGATGTACGTCCCAATCTCGTCGGCGCTCAGGTGCACGTTGATCGCGTGCGGCGTGGCCAGCAGGTCGTCGAGGGTCGCCGCCACGGTCGTCGTGCTCGAAGCCGCAGGATCTGCCGGCGTGGCGTTCGCGGAGGATGCCGGCGTGCCCGCCGCCGCGGCGTCGTCGACATCCGAAAGCGGGAAGACGACGTCGCCTAGCGCATCGCACGTACCGGCGTGGATGTGCGCGGGGTGCGGTTCCTCGTCCTGCGCGAAAACCGAACCCGTCGCCAGCGCGGCGACGACGAGGACAACCGGGACGAATCGGCGGGCGGTACGGAGGACGGGTGCGGGCGTCGGCATCGCTGAACCCTCCGGATGCATGGCCCCGATCGGCCGGGTCGCGATCCGTGCGGGGCAACCGTGGCGCTCGTCGCCACGACGCACGATACACCTTCTCCGAAACAGCCGCAGCGCCCAAAGCGTGATGCTCGGCGTGACGAAACGTCGTTGACACCCTTTCGGGCCATTTCTACAATCCCGACGCGAGCAACCCGGTCAAGAACCGGAGGAGGCTGGACGTGCCAGCCACCTTCCCGCCGGGGCGGGCGCGAGGCCGCGCCCGCGACTCCATGCCAGGAGGACGAATCGTGGGCAGGAACCAGCAAGAGCAGGTTCGGGCGCTCTTCGCCGACGCGCTGTCCGGTCGCGCCGACCGCCGCGCCATCCTGCGCCGGGCGGCCGCGCTCGGGCTGGCGGCGCCGGTGGCCGCCGCGCTGTCCCAGGAGACCATCCGCACCGCGTTCGCGCAGACGGAAGGCACCCTGGACATTTCGAACTACGACTGGATCGTCAACCTTCACCCGACCCTCGCCACCATCAACGAGGAGTTCGGGGCGACCACCCCGGTCAACTCGTTCATCGCGCCGAGCGCCAACTTCAGCACCGACATCTTCTTCGAAGAGGCGCGCGACCAGAAGAGCTCATACGACGTCTACATCGGCATCACCCCGTTCCTCGAAATGGTGCAGCTGGCCGACGCCGGCATCATCGAGCCGTGGAACCCGTACCTGCCCGAGGGGATGATCGACAGCCTGATCCCCGCCATCCGGCAGGAGGCCACCTACAAGGACCAGTTCTACGTGTGGCCCTTCCTGCTCGACGTCATCGTCCAGGGCTGGAACGCCGATCTCGTCGAGCGCGCCGAGCTGGACCCGGAGAAGGCCCCGGAGACCTGGGACGAGCTGCTGGCCAACGCCAAGCAGATCCAGGACAAGGGCGTCGCCCCGTTCGGCCTCACCTTCGACTTCCACGCCTGGCGGTCGCTGATCCCGATCACCCACTCGATCAGCACCGACGTCTACGACGAAGAGACCGGCCTCTTCCAGTGGAACTCCGAGCCCGCCGTCCAGGCGCTCGAGATCATGAAGCAGATGCTGCCGCTGGCCAACCCGGACGTGCTCAACGAGGGCACCACCGACGGCGGCGTCAACGGCACCCCGGACGAGCAGGCCTTCGCCTCCGGCCAGGTCGCCTACTACCTCAAGTACCAGAACGCGCACCTGCGCTTCTCCGCGCCGTGGCCCGATCCGAGCAAGCTGCGCCTCGCCGCCATCCCGAAGACGACCGACGGCGACGGCGGCACCGTCTTCTGGACCACCGGCGCCGGCCTGCTCACCTACGGGCAGGACAAGGAGGCCGCCGCGGACTACCTCAACACCATCACCAACGACATGCGGATCTGGGAGAAGTCCGTCACCGGCGACCCGGCGCAGAACCAGACGCCGGTCGGCCAGCTCCCGGTCTACCAGACGCTCTGGGACGAGTTCGAGGCGCAGCGCCCCGAGTGGCTTGCCGACTGGGCCATCGCCATCCGCGGCGGCCTCGACACCGCGCGCGGCATCGCGCCGACCAAGCTGAGCATCACCCAGTTCACCACCGCCACGCCGTTCTACCTCGCCTACCTTCGCGGCGAGGAGAGCGACGCCAAGGCGGCGCTCGACAAGGCGATGGAGGCCGTGCAGGCCGCCTACGACGAGGCTTAGCCGCACCGCGAACGGCGGGCCGCGCACCGGCGCGGCCCGCCGTTTTCCATCCGCCGCGTCCGCGACCACTCGCCCTTCGAGGTCCCCATGTCGTCTGTCTCGTCGTCCCCGGGCGGCGGAGCGGCCCGCGTCCACCGCCCCATGCTCGATCGGGGCTGGGTGAGCTGGCTGTTCCTCCTGCCGACCATCATCTTCTTCATCGGCTGGCAGTTGTGGCCGATCTTTCGCGTCGGCTGGATCTCGTTCACCGACTACGAATTCCTCAGCATCAACGATCCTATTTCGTGGGTCGGCCTCCAGAACTTCCGCGAGGTGCTGGCCGACCCCCTGATGCGAACCGGCCTGCTGCGCGCCGCCGGGTTCACCGCGCTGTTCCTGCCGGGGATGATCTTCATCCCGATGTTCCTCGCCGTCCTGATCGACCGCATCCAGAACCAGAAGGTCGCGACGTTCTATCGCTTGATCCTCTTGATCCCCTCGATGATCCCCGGTCCCCTCATCTTCCTGCTCTGGCGCTGGATGTATGACCTTTATATCGGCCCGATCAACTATTTCCTCGTCGATGTCTTCGGCTGGTTCACCATCCAGAACCAACCCCAATGGATCGGCAACCCGCAACTGGTCTTCCCCGCGCTCGCCGGCATGGAGTGGTGGTGGGGCATGGGCTACCACACCATGTTCTTCCTCGCCGGGCTCGCCACCATCCCCAAGGATTTCTTCGACGCCGCGCGGGTGGACGGCGCCAACGAGTGGCGCATGTTCTGGGACGTCACGTTCCCGCGCCTGCTGCCGATCATCCTCGTGCTGGTCGTCCTGCGCTTCGGCACCGCGATGGCCGTCATCGACGAATACCTCATCATGGGAGGCGTCAACCGCGAACGCCCGACCTATACGTGGACCGTCTACATGTGGGAGACGGCCTTCCAGCGGCCGCCGCGCGACCTCGGGTACGCGGCCGCCATCGGCTGGACCGGCACCTTCGCGATGCTCATCGTGGTGGCCATCATGTTCTACGTGTTCCGCTCGCGGGACTAGGGGAGGGTCGAGCGCTTCATGGCCGTGCAAACACAGGCCCATCCGGCTTCCCCGTCGCCCGCGGCGATCCCGGCCGCGGCCGACTGGCAACCGCGTCGCCGTCCCCGCTGGACGACGATTGCCCGCCACGTCATCCTCGCCCTGTTCGCGATCGTGATCCTTTTCCCGATCGTCTGGGTGCTGCTGCTGTCGGTCAAATCGCTGCAGGACGCCTACCAGAACGAAATCTGGCCGGCCCACGGGTTCGATTTCAACCACTACGGGCAGGCGCTGTCCCAGATCGACTCGCTGCCCCGGAACTTCTGGAACAGCGTGATGGTCACGAGCGCCACCGTCGTGATCACCACCATCTGCTCGATCCTCGGCGGCTACGCCCTCGTCCACCTGCGGATGCCTGGCCGGGCCATCGTACTGGCCCTCCTCGTCGCCTCGATGTTTTTCCCGACGCGGGTGACCGCCATCATCTCGATCTGGGAAGTGCAGCGCTGGCTCGGCCTCATCAACAAGACCTGGGGCCTGATCCCGCCCTACGTCACGCTCTCGCTGGCGATCTCGGTCTTCATCATGCGCGGCATGTTCGAAACCGTGCCGAAGGAACTCGGCGACGCCGCCAAGATCGACGGCGCCGGCCCGGTGCGCATGCTCCTCCAGATCATGCTGCCGATCGTCTCCAACGGCATCGTCGTCGTCATCATCGTGAACTTCGTCAGCGCCTGGGGCGAGTACCTGCTGGCCAACACCCTCCTCAACGACCTTTCGCAGAAGACGCTGCCGGTCGTCCTCGCCAGCGCCTCCGGCGGCATGGGCGCCTGGGTCTGGCCGCGCCTCGCCGCCGTCTACGTGATGGCTATCCTGCCCGGCCTCATCGCCTTCGGCATCGCCCAGCGCTGGTACATGAAGGGCCTTCAGGAAGGGGCGCTCAAGGGGTAACGGAGTGCCGAGTGCCGAGTCGGCGTGTCGCCAGGCACGATGCACTGTCGCCCAGATCGGCTTACCATTTCGGCACTCGGCACTCGGCACTCGGCACTCGGCACTCGGCACTCGGCACTGGAGTCAAGCGTGTACCGCCCGCCGCTATTCCGCGAAGACCGCGTGCCGGAGATGCAGGCGCTGATTCGGGACAACCCGCTCGGGTTGCTCATCAGCATGGGCGACGAGGGGTTGCTGGCCAACCCGGTTCCCTTCATCCTCGACGCGGCGGGCTCGGAATTCGGCACGCTGCGCGCCCACCTCGCCCGCGCCAACCCGCAATGGCGCTCATTCGCCAATGGGCAGGAGGCGCTGGTCGTCTTCCAGGGGACGGACCGCTACGTCACCCCGAGCTGGTACGAGACCAAGCGGGAAACCGGCAAGGTCGTTCCCACCTGGAACTACGCCATCGTGCAGGCGCGCGGCCCGGTCCGCGTGATGGAGGATCGCGATTGGCTCGCCCGCCACGTCGCCGCCCTCACCGACATGATGGAGGGCGACCTCGCCGAACCGTGGGCGGTTGCCGACGCCCCCGACGAGTTCATTTCCGGCCAGATCAAGGGCATCGTCGGTCTCGAGATCACCATCGCCCGCTTCGAAGGCAAGTGGAAGGTCAGCCAGAATCGCCCCGAAGCCGATCGTGCCGGCGTCGTCGCCGGCTTCGAAGCCGCCGGCGACGAGCGCTCCCTGCACATGGCCCGCCTCGTCACCGCGGGCGGACCGATCGATCGATAGGGCAGGCGAACCGAACGCGCCTACGCCTACGCCTCCGTCGGCGCCGGCGTGCCTGCGGTTGCCGCCCTTGCTCGAACTCTACCGGTGTCCATCCCCGGGGTGGCTGCGGTTGCCGAATTGCCTCTGCCGTTTCCGCCCGCCCGGGGCTGAAGGCCCGGGCTACGCCAACGAAGTCCCTCCGGGACTGAACACGAGCGTCGTGACCCCGACCCGTCGGACTCAACCCCGGAGGGGTTTCGTTCCCGTAGCCCGGGCCTTCAGCCCCGGGCGGACCTCGCGGGGGGCCGGGTCAATTTCGCAACTGCCGTCATCCCCCGGGCCTCCCTCGGTGACATGCGCTATTCCGCCGCCCGCCGCCCCCCAACCAGCGACCCCGCGCCAACCGGCCGGGGTGATTATCATGACCCGGACACCGACACGATCGCGATAAAGTCGATCCACAATGCAGGGGAGCGCCCGATGGCAGCCACCACCAGCCTCCGCGAGCGGCAGGTTCCGCTCAAGGCCCGCTACGAGGCCGACCCGGAGTCGGCGAAGATCACCTTCACGATCGCCAGCACCACCGGCGGCGACGGTTCCGACCCGACCCGCGTCCGCGTCGCCACCACCGGCCAGAACCCAATCGAATGGGCCGTCGGCGCGCACCCGTTCGCCGGCGGCGAGGGCGACCTGGCCTGCTCCGGCGACCTCCTGCTGGCCTCGCTGGCCGCCTGCCAGGAGATCACCGTGCGCATGGTCGCCGCCGCGATGGGCATCACTCTCGATCGCCTCGACGTCACCGTCGAGGGCGACATGGACTTTCGCGGCACCATGGGCATCGACCCGGAAACGCCGGTGGGCTACCAGGCCATCCGCACCACCATCCGCATCGCCGCCGATGCCCCGGCCGACCGGCTGGAGCGGCTCGCCCAGCGCGCAGAGCGCTATTGCGTCGTCGCCGCCACCCTGCGGCAGCGGCCCGACCTTTCGACCATCTTCGATGTCGTCGGGCGGGCGGAGTAAGGGAGACCGATGGACGACCGGCAACGCCACCCGCACGGTCCGGCCGCGAACGGCCACCACGACGATTCCGCCGGCCTCGATGAGCCGATGGGCGAGGACGACCGCGCCTTCGGCTTCGACACGCTGGCGGTCCACGCCGGGCAGCGTCCCGATCCCGTCACCGGGTCGCGGGCGATGCCGATCTACCAGACCACCAGTTACGTCTTCGAGGACACCGACCACGCCGCCGAACTCTTCGCATTGCAACGGTTCGGCAACATCTACACCCGGATCATGAACCCGACGACCGCCGCGTTCGAAGAGCGCATCGCCGCGCTCGAAGGCGGCATCGGCGCGCTCGCGGTCGGCTCCGGCCACGCCGCGCAGTTCATCGCGCTGGCGACCCTGCTCGGCCCGGGCGACCAGATCGTCGCCTCGAATGCGCTCTACGGCGGCACCCACACCCAATTCGACGTCACCCTGCGCCGCTGGGGCGTGGACACCGTCTTCGTCGATCCGGACGATCCCGAGAACTTTCGCCGCGCCGTGACCGACCGCACCCGCGTGCTCTACGGCGAGACCATCGGGAATCCGCGCGGCAACGTGCTCGACATCGCCGCTGTCGCCGCCATCGCCAACGAGGCGGGCGTGCCGCTGATGATCGACAACACCTTCGCCACCCCGTACCTCTGCCGCCCGCTGGAGCACGGCGCGGACATCGTCGTGCACTCGGCAACCAAGTTCATCGGCGGCCACGGCACCGCGATCGGCGGCGTCATCGTCGAATCCGGGCGCTTCGACTGGGCCAACGGCAAGTTCCCGGGCATGACCGAACCCTCGCCGGGCTACCACGGCATCCGCTTCGCCGAGACCTTCGGCGAGTACGGCTACCTCATGAAGGCGCGCGTCGAGAACCTGCGCGACATCGGTCCGACGCTTTCCCCGTTCAACTCGTTCCTCTTCCTGCAAGGGCTGGAAACGCTGCCGGTTCGCATGGACCGCCACGTCCGCAACGCGGGCATCGTCGCCCGCTTCCTCGACGACCACCCCGCCGTCGGTTGGGTGAGTTACCCGGACCTTTCCGGCAGCCCGTACCGCGACCTCGCGCGACGCTACCTGCCGCGCGGGGCCGGTGCGATCTTCACCTTCGGCGTGACCGGCGGGCGCGAGGTCGGCGCGCGCTTCATCGAGGAATTGCGCCTGATCTCCCACCTCGCCAACGTGGGCGACGCCAAGACCCTCATCATCCACCCCGGCAGCACTACCCACTCGCAATTGACCGACGAGCAGCAGCACGAGGCCGGCATCAGCCCGGACATGGTGCGCATCTCCGTCGGCCTCGAAGACCCGGAGGACATCTGCTGGGACCTCGATCGCGCCCTGCGGCGGGCGACCGGCACCGCGCACGGCGTGGCAACCGCGGCGACGGGAGGTGCGGCGTGAGCGCCAACGGACACGACACGGCCACCGCTCCGGCAGCGGCTCCGCAACCGCCGAACGCCACCATCCGCGCCACCAGCGGCGCGTTCGACCGCCTGCGCATCCTGCAGCAGAACCGCACCATCGCCATGGTCGGTCTCTCGGCGGACCCGATGCGCCCCAGCCACTTCGCCGCCATCTACATGCAGTCCGAGGGCTACGACATCGTCCCGGTCAACCCGCGCTACGCCGGGCAGGAGATCCTCGGGCAAACCGTCTACGCCTCGCTGGCCGACATCCCGCGCCCCGTCGATATCGTGGACGTCTTCCGCCGCCCCGAAGAGGCTCCGGCGCTCGCCGAGCAAGCCATCGCCATCGGCGCGAAGGTCTTCTGGCTCCAACTCGGCATCCGCAACGATGGGGCGCTGGCCACTGCCCGCGCCGCCGGACTGGACGTCGTGCAGGACCGCTGCGTCAAGATCGAGCACGCCCGCTTCTTCGGCGGGCTCAACCTCGTCGGCATGAACACCGGCGTCATCACCGCCCGCCGCCGCATTCCGTAGCGTCGCGCGTGCATTCGGCCGGGGTGGCTCGCTCCGGGGCACGCCGACGCGGCCGTTCCGTCGTCGCATCCACCGTTCGTTCGTAGGTGAGGGCACAGGTCCCTTACGAACGAACGGCGGATGCCCGATCCCCGCGCTCCTGGCGGGACGCCAGCCGAAGCAGCCGCAGCGCCACCAGCGCCCACCACAGCAGCACCGGCGCGACCACCATCCGCATCACGACCCCGAACGGGATCGGTAGATCCGGAAACGACAACTCGGCCTGCGTCGCCAGCGCCCCGGCGAGGGCGACGACCCAGCACACCGCGCCCACCGGCCGCAATGACCGCCATTCTGGATCACTCCCGCTCGCCAGCAGCAAGCCCAGCATCGCGGCCATGTGGAACGCGACGGAGATCGTCCCCCCGGTCTGGTGAAGATCTCCCAGCACGGTCATCGCGGATGGCGCGTCCATCGGGAACAGCGCCAGCCCGATCGTCGCCGCCCCGCCGATCGCGAGCGCCGCCGTCGTCGGCAGCAGCCAGCGTGATGCCGGCCCGGCCAGCGCCAGCGCGCAGGCGATTGCCAGCGAACCGACCCCCAGCGCGACGAACCCGAGGTTCTGCACCCACGCCCACGGACCGACCGCGTACTGGCTGAGCGCCCCGCGCGCGATGCTGATCTCCGGCCGCAGCAGCGGCATCACCAGCAGAACCGCGGCATTGGCGACAACGCCGGCGAGGCCTATCGCGGCCAGGACCGCTGCAGCCCGCGATGCCCGGGATCGCCTCGCGGTTGGCGTCATCGGCGAACCCGCATCGCTGGACGAGTCTTCGCGTTGATCGCCGCTGCGCGCCGAATTGTTGCGAGACGCGGCCGCCGAACGCTTGCCAAAACCAGCACGTTCGCCGCACCGGCTTGTATTTCGCCGCCGCGCCGTGGATCGTTCCCGCCGAACGCGGATACACGATTGCGCGAACGGGGCGCCAGCACGATGTCCTCCCGGTATGCCCAGGCCCAGCAACAGGGACGCGACGCCCTTCGCCGCGCGATCCTCGACGCTGCCGGCGAGATCCTCATCGACGAGGGGCCGCGCGCGCTGACCATGCGCGGCATCGCGGCGGCGGTCGGCTGCTCGACGAGCGTGCTCTACACCATGTTCGGCCGCAAGGACGGCCTCGCCAACGCGCTTTACCGGGAAGGCTTCGACCGGCTCCGCCGGCAGATGGAAGAGGCCGCCGCATCCGTCGCCGGAAGCGACGACCCAATGGCGCTGCACGTCGCCCTCGGGCGCGCCTACCGGGCCGCTGCCTTGGCCGCTCCCAACTACTACCGCGTCATGTTCATGGGCGCAATCCCGGGCTTTGCTCCCGGCCCGGAAGCGATGGCCGTGGCCGACGAAAGCCTCGGCGTACTGATCGAAGCCGTCCGCGAGGGGATGGAGGCTGGCGTGTTGCGCCCCGGCGACCCCGAGGCCGTGGCGGACCTGCTGTGGGCGGCCGCCCACGGCGTCGTCAGCCTCGAACTCGCCGGGCACTTCCGCGATCCCGACATCGCCGACGACCGCTACCGGATGCTCGCCTGGGCCGCGCTCGCGCCGTTCCTTGCCGACCCCCCGGCGGGGGAGTGGGAAACAGCACCGAGCTGATCCACGCTCGTGCGGTCGCCGCTCCACGGGCGTCGCGGGAACGATTCTTCATTTTCCGGCGTAACATTGTGCGACGACGATAACATTGTTATCGTCGTCGCAAGGCTGATGCGAGACGGCGTCGCGCCGTGCCCGGCTCGCGCTCCCGTCGCCCGGTCCGCGAAGGAGCCGCACCATGCGTCCGTTCATGCTCCTCGTCGTCCCTCTGCTCGCGCTGGTCGGAATCGGCACGTCGGTCGTGCACTACTTCCAGCCGCCGTACAACCCCGGCTTCATGGCGTTCCCTCCCATCACCGCCGCGCACGTCGTCCTCGGCGCGGTCTTCCTCGCGCTGGCGCCGTTCCAGTTCGTCCGCGCGCTCAGGCGGCGCGGGGCGGGCTACCGCCGCTGGGCCGGGCGGCTGCTGGTGGCGATCGGGCTCGTCGTTGGCGCTACCGCGCTGTTCCTCGGGCTGGTCGTCCCGTTCGCCGGCAACCCGGAGCGGGTCGTCATCGGCGTCTTCGGCGCGATCTTCCTCGTCGCCCTTGCCCGTGGTTACGCCGACATCCGGGCCGGCCACGTCGCCGCCCACCGCGAGTGGATGATCCGCGCCTTCGCCATCGGGCTTTCCATCGCCACGATGCGCCTGCTCTTCGTTCCGTCGCTCATGCTGGTCGACGACCCGACCGAGACGACGGTCGCCGCCCTCTCGACCGGCTCCTTCGCCGCGTCGTTCGTTATCCACACGCTCGTCGCCGAGCACTGGATCAGGCGCACCCGGCCGTCCGCGAACCGGGCAGGAGGAACGCCAATGCGACGCGCCGTGGGCCTCAGGAGCGGGCAGCCCCGGATCGCCGATCGGCAGCCAGCGCCACGTGGCAATCGGCGACGTGGTCGTCCACCAGCCCGGCGCTCTGCATGAAGGCGTAGCAGATCGTGCTGCCGACGAAGCGGAACCCGCGCCGCTTCAGGTCCTTGCTCATCGCGTCCGACTCGGGCGTCGTGGCGGGAACGTCCGCCAGCGACCTGAGCCGCGCCGTCCGGGGCTCGGGCGCGAACGACCAGACCAGGTCGGAGAAGCCGCCCGGCTCCTCCATCACTTCCAGGAACGCCCGCGCGTTGGAAACGGCGGCCTCGCACTTCAGCCGGTTGCGGACGATGCCCGGATCGGCCAGCAACCGCGCCAGGTCGTCCGGGCCGTAGGCGGCGATCCGCTCCGGGTCGAAGCCGTCCAATGTACGCCGGAAGTTCTCGCGCTTGTGAAGGATCGTCCGCCACGACAGCCCTGCCTGGAACCCTTCCAGCAGGAGCCGCTCGAACAGTGCCCGGTCGTCGCGCTCGGGCACGCCCCACTCCTCGTCGTGGTAGGCGACGTAGAGCGGATCGCCGCTCGTCGCCCAGCCGCAACGAACCGGCGGAGAATGACCTGCCGCGGCCGGCGCATCGGCGTCGCTCACCCGTGGATCGTCGTTCATCCCGTGCCGTCTCCGCCATGGACCATTCGCGGAACCCCGTATCCGGTCCGGCGTTCGGCGGCGTCGCCGCACCCGGTTCCGGGCTGCGAGTGTAGCCGCGCTGCCGTCGGCTGGCATTGGCCGGCAACGTCCGCTGCCGCACGAGAAGGAAACCAAACGCATTGCATCAGACGTACAACCGGCTGTCGGCGGTGGCGCCGTGCGCCGCCGGGCAACGCGCCGGTCGGCGGCCGGCCGACCGAGGACAGGAGCCGCCCATGGAATCGCAGCCCGCTTCCGCGCCGTCGTCCACCGGCAGCGGCGCCATGATGTTCGGCACGTTCTACCCGAAGCACTACGTCGTCGCCGTCGTTGGCGATCCGGCCGAGGCCGCCCGCGCCGCCGACGACCTGCACGCCGCCGGGTTCGCGCCCGAAGAGGTCGAGGTCTGGTCCGGCGAACGCATGCTGGCCAACCACGACACCTACCTGCGCCAGCACCGGTTGCTCGGCCGCCTCGGCCGCCTGCTTCCCGGCGACGAAGCACTCACCGAGGCCCACTATCTCGACGAGGCGCGCGCCGGCTGCACCTTCGTCCTCGTCCTCGCGCCGCAGCCCGAGCGCCGCGAGCGCGCCCGCCGCATCCTCCGCGCGCACCACGGCCACGACCTGCACTACTACGGGGACCGCGTCTTCATGGACCTGTAGCCGGGCATCCTGCCGGCGGCGTCGCGAAAGCGTGCCAGCGCTCGTTCCATCGTCATCCCGAGCCTGTCGAGGGATCCCGTCGGTCTGCGTTTCAGACAAGGACGAAATCCCTCGACAGGCTCGGGATGACGATGGAGGCGATCCGGCCAGCACCCGCTGCAGGGTTCGCTGCGCGTAGTGGCGCATGACGAAGATTTCGCACGACCATGCTCAAATAGGGATTCTTTGGCGATGGTCCCACCCCCAAACGTTCAAGCACCGAGGGTGCTAGAGCTGGTCGCGGGGGTCGAGCGCGTCGCGCAGCCCGTCGCCGACGAAGGTGAACGCCAGCGTGATCGTCGCGATCGCCAGCGCCGGCGCCGCCAGCATCCACACCTGCGACTGCCAGAGCTGGTACCCCTCCTGGATCATCTGCCCCCAGCTCGACGGGAACGGGTTGTTGAGGTTCGTACTCGGCCGCACCCCGATGCCGAGGAACGACAGCACCGCCTCGGAGATGATCGCGCCGGGCACGATGAAGGCGCTGGCCACGATGATCGGACCGAGCGAGTTCGGCAGGATGTGCTTCCCGATGATGCGCCAGCCGCTCGCGCCGCCTGCGCGCGCCGCTTCCACGAACTCCTTTTCCTTCAGCGCCAGCGTTTCGCCGCGCACCAGCCGCGCCACCCCGGTCCAGTTGATGACCGACAGGGTGACGAACAGCAGCACCAACCCGTTCAGCAGGCTGCCGAGCAGCGTGTCCCCGAGCGAAATCTGGACGATGATGAAGAACAGGAGGGCCGGGAACGCGTACACCACGTCGGTGATCCGCATCAGCAGGTTATCGACGCGACCGCCGAGGTACCCCGCAGTCAGGCCGAGCGGGATGCCGATCGCGAGGATCACCGCCAGCGGGATGAACCCGACCACGAGCGAGATCCGCGTGCCGTAGATCAGCCGCGAGAGCACGTCGCGCCCGATGCCGTCGGTTCCCAGCGGCCAGCGCCAGTCGCCCGTGCGCATCGGGTTGGGGTCGGTGATCCATGCCGCCTGCCGGTACTGCCCGGCCACCCGCACGTCCGATTGCACCGGATTGTGCGGGGCAAGCAGCGGGGCGAAGATCGCCACCAGCGCGAGCAGCAGCAGGACCGCCACCCCGAGCATCGCCATCTTGTTGCGCCGGAACTGCCGCCACGCGTTGCTCCACAGGCTGCGCGGCGCGCGCGCGCCGGCGAGCGCGTTGACCGGCTGTTCGGCGGATTCGGGCGCCGGGGCGGGGGAGAGGGTGGCGGATGCCGAAGATGTCGTGGAGGTCATCGCAGGCTCTTTCAGCGCCCGGCGCGGATGCGGGGATCCACGAAACCGTAGCTGAGATCGACCAGCACGTTGGCGAGGGCGATCAGGAATGCATAGAAGATGGCGGTGCCCATGATCATCGAATAGTCGCGTTTGCCGATCGATTCCACGAACTCGCGGCCCAGTCCCGGCGCGTTGAAGATCGTCTCGATGATGATCGAACCGGTCACCAGGTCGGCAGCCGCCGGGCCGATGATCGTGATGATCGGGATCAGCGCGTTGCGCAGCATGTGCCGGTTGACCACCACACCGCTGGCGAGGCCCTTGGCGCGCGCAGTCCGCACGTAGTCCTGCCGCTTGATCTCCAGCATGCTGGTGCGCGTCAGGCGGGCCATGTAGGCCATCGTGCCCGCGCCGAGGATGATCCCCGGCAGCAGGTAGGCCGGTCCGAACCCCTCCCACGCATCCGGCCGTCGGATCGGCGATACGCCAAACCCGCGGCTGAGCAGGATCAATAAGAGCAATCCGCTCACGAACGTTGGCACCGAAATGCCGATGGTCGAAATGAACAGACTCAGGTGATCCACCCACGTGTTCTGGCGCAGCGCGCTGATGATGCCGAGCGGCACCCCGACGACCAGCGCGAACACGATGCCGACCATGCCGATTTTGAACGATACCGGGAATTTCTCGGCGATTTCGCCCCGGACCGACTCGGCGCCCTTCGACGCGTACGACGGGCCGAAGTCGAGGCGGGCCACCCCGAACAGGTAATTGAAGAACTGGCTATCCACGAACGCGCGTCCGACCACGAACGGGTTGCGCTCGCCGCCATCCCACATCGCGCCCGCCGAATCGGGGTTGATCCAGAGCGGCTTGTCCAAACCGAACTTGGCGTTGAGGGCGCGCACCGTCGAGGGCGGCAGCGGCTTCTCCTGGCTCCACGGCCCGCCCGGGGCCCGGTACATCAGGAAGAAGGTGACCGCCGTCACGGTGATGATGACGGGAACGACATAGAGCACGCGGCGGATCAGGAACTCGACCATCGGAGAACTCCAACCACAGCCCGGGGAAAATGGCCGGGGCCGACCGTCAAAACGGTCGGCCCCGCGACCACGAACGCGGAGAGGCCGGCGAACGGCGAGCCGCCCGCCGGCCCTCCCGGGCTTACCGTTCGATGTCGATGGTCATCAGCGAGCTCATCTCGCCCGGCCACTCGACTTCGCTCGGGGTCGGCACGTAACCGGTGACGGCCGGGTTGACGACGAAGACCGCGTTGTTGACGTGGTGGAACGTCACCGGCTGGTCATCGACGAGGATCTGGCCGGCTTCCTCGTAGGACGCGATGCGCTCCACGGGATCCGCGTTCGTGTCGCCGGCCGTGACCGCCTCGTCGAACGCCTCGTTGCAGTAGCCGAAGCGCTGGGCGAAGCTCGCATCGCACTTCCAGTAGACGCTCAGCCAGTTCTGCGGGTCCGGGTAGTCCTGGATCCACCCGATGTTGAGACCCATCTGCGGGTAGGTCTCGACCGACTTGCGGATGTCGGTCCAGGTCGTCCCCTCGGTCGGCTCGAGGATGAGCTCGACGCCAAGGATGTCGCGGTACTGGCCGGCGATCCACTCGGCGCGCGTCGTGTTTGCCGAGTCGTTGCTGTTGTAGTAGAAGCGGATTTCCGGCAGATTTTCCGGCCCGCCGTAGGAGGACTCGGCCAGCGCCTGCTTCGCCGCCTCCGGGTCGAAGGAGTACTTGTCGGTCTCGATCGCTCCCGGGATGCCCTGCGGGATCCAGCTGAGCGACGGCGTGCAGTCGCCGTTGCGGATCACCGCGCAGTAGGTCTCGCGGTCGAGCGCGTAGGAGAACGCCTCACGGACCTTCTTGTCGGTGAACGGTTCCAGGGTCAGGTTGTAGCCAATGGCGGAGCTCCACGCCGTCGGGTAGGTCAGGAACCCGTCGCTGAGCGCCGGATCGGACTGGATCTGCGGGATCAGCGCGGAGTTGTTCACCGACACGATGTCGATCTCGCCGGCCCGGTAGGCTTCCAGCGCGACCGCCGATTCGGGGATGTAGTGGTACTCGATGCCGGTCAGCTTCGGCGTGCCTTCCCAGTAGTTCGGGTTGGCTTCGAAGGTGATCAGTTGCTGCTCGTCGATGCCGGTGATCATGAACGGCCCGTTGCCGACGTGGTTGGCCGCGTCCTGCCACCACGTGTCGGGGTTGGCGTCCACGATCTCCTGCTTGACCGGGTACATCACCCACAGTGAGGCGATCGTGTGGAAGTACGGCGCCGGGTTGGTCAGCGACAGGGTCAGCGTCCGGTCATCGACGACCGTCACGCCCAGCGCCTGCGCGGCCTCGGCGTACTGCTCGTCGGTGATCTCGGTCGGCGTTTCCGGGTTGTCGCCGGCCAGCGCGGCAAACTCGGCGCAGCCCTCGATCTCGAACAGGATCGACTGGTACTCGCCGAGCACCCGCGGGCTGCAGGTGCGCTCGATGGCGTAGCGGAAGTTCTCCGCCGTCAGCGGCGTGCCGTCGCTGTACTGGAGGCCTTCGCGCAGGTGGAAGGTGATCTCGGTCGCGTCCTCGTTGTACTCCCAGGACTCGGCCGCGGCGGGCACCGTCTGCTGCTGCTGGTCGAGCTTGGTCAGCCCCTCGTATGAGGTGACGAGGACGGCGATCTCCGCCGTGAACGAACTCTTCTGGGGATCGAGATCGTCCGGGTACACGTACTGGTGGATCCGCAGCACCTTGTCGCCGTCCTGCGCCAACGCGCCGCCGGCGAAGGCCGGCAGCACCATGGCGAAGGCGACGAGCAGGGCCGCAAGGCGGGACCACCGGGCGGAGATCGACATCGGCTCCTCCTCGGGTTATGCCATGCGCCCGGCGGGACCGATCCCGCCGGGGGAATGCGGCGAACGCTACTCCAGTGATTGCGTAGCGTCAAACCGGGATATTGGGTTTGGCTGGCGGAGTTCCGGCGCGGCTACCCGAACAATCCCGGCAGTCCGCGCAGCACGAACCCTGCCACCGCGCCGGCAACGATCAGCCATGCCGAGTTCAGCCGGTACCGCACCAGCAGCACCGCCGCGGCCGCCGCCAGCACCACCGTCGGCAGGTCCACCAGCGCCGCCCGGCCCAGCTCCAGCGCGACCGCGCCCATCAGTGCGATCGCGGCCGCGTTGACCCCGTCGAGGAACCCGGCCGTGACTGGGGAACGCCGGAAGTGCGGCGCGAGTTTGTGCGTGAAACCCACCAGGCAGAACGCCGGCAGGAAGATCGCCACCGTCGCGATCGCTGCCCCGCTCCAGCCGCCGGCGAGGTACCCGACGAAGGTCGCCGTCGTGAACACCGGGCCCGGGGTGAACTGCCCGACCGCGACCGCGTCCAGCAATTGCTGCTGCCCGATCCATCCGAGGCGCTCGACGAAATCCTGCTGGAGGAACGCCAGCAACACGTAGCCGGAGCCGTACAACGTCGCCCCGATCCGCAGGAAGGTCCAGAAGAGCGTCGCCGGGTCGTACGGAACCGGTGCGGCCGCGAGCGCCAGCAGCGTCGGCCACGCCGCTTCCAGTCGCGCCGGGTTCGGCAGCCACCACGGCGGCAGCAGCAGCGCCGCGCCGCCAAGCCCGTTTCCGCGCCCGCGCAACCAGCCGAGCAGCGCCAGCGCGGCCCCGGCGCCGAGCAGCGCCGCCAGTTCGCTGAATCCCAGCAAGGCCAGCGCCAGCACCGCAATCGCGGCCACGATCGTCGCGGGCCGCCCCAGCGCCACCCGCCCGAGCGACCAGATCGCCTGCACCACCACCGCGATGACGACCGGTTTCACGCCGTAGAGCAGCCACTCCGCCGCCGGCGTCGTGCCGTATTCGCCGTAGGCCCACGCGAAGGCCAGCGTGATCGCCGACGCCGGCAGGATGAACGAGGCGCCGGCCCCGACCAGTCCGCGCCAGCCGGCGCGGGTCATGCCGGTGTGCATCACCATCTCGGTCGAGTTCGGGCCGGGAATCAGGTTCGTCGCGCCGAGCAGGTCGAGGAACTCGGCGTCGCTCATCCAGCGCCGGCGCGCCACCACCTCGTCGCGCAGCATGGCGATGTGCGCCGCCGGCCCGCCGAAGGCGGTCGCGCCGAGCCGGAACGCGAGCAGGCACACGGCCGCCAGATCGGACCGGGGCGGGCGAGTGCCGCTCACGTCGCGTTGTCCCGATCGTGGGCGCTCCCAATGGATCGTCGGCCTGCCCCGGACGAACGAACCCCCCACCCGCCGGGCGGATGGGGGGACGTGCTGGCCGAACGGGCAGCGGCGCGAGCCGGGGCCACCGCTACGGAACCACCGTCACCGGCGTCCCGATGTCGGCCCATTCGTAGACCCACGTCGCGGCGTCCAGCGGCAGGTTGACGCAGCCGTGGCTCATCGGCGTCCCGAAGTTGCTGTGCCAGTACGCGCCGTGGATCGCGTTGCCGAGGTTGTCGAAGTAGAGGATGTCCGGGACGTCGGGAACGTTGTAGTCCTCGCCGCCGATGAACCCGGCCATCGTCTGGACCTTGTACTTGGTCAGCACCGAGTGGAACCCGATCGGCGTGACTGTCTCGGGGATGTGGGCGGTGCCCGTGCTCACCATGGACGAGACCATCAATTCGCCGCCCTCGTAGGCCCAGAGCGCCTGCCGCGAGATCGAGATCACGATCTCCTTGTACCCGCCCTGCTGCGGCCCGGGGCCGAACGATCCGGTGATCCACCCGACGTTGATCGCTGGCTGGACCCAGTCCTCGGGCAGCGCCGGGGCGCCGTGCCCCTCGCCCGCTTCAACCGGCGGCTCGACGAACAGGTCTTCGGAGAACAACGGCACGTCCGCCGGCCGGGCGATCGGTTCGATGCTCAGGTTCTGCTGGCGGGCGAGGATGCGCCCCAGCGGCAGCGGCGCGATCGCGCGCTTCGCCGGTTTCCGCAACGCGCCGAACTCGAAGTACTGGACCAGCGAGTTGTCCGGGGCGCGGAACGCCTCGGTCAGCGGCGCTCCCAGCCACCGCGCGCCCTCGTTGTCCTGCCACCAGTCGAGGAACGGCCCACGCAGCGTGTGGCCGCTGGCGGCGAACCCGACGCAGGCTTCGCCGCCGCCGCAGGCGGTGCGACGTTCGGCCCGAAGCAGGGCGGGGGACGGCCGGTCCTTCAGGCGGGCCGCCAGCGCCTGCGCGCCCAGGTCCAGCGGCACGACCTGCTCGCCGTCGGGTGCGTCCGGGTCGTACCCCAGCGCGAGGTTCTCGAAATACTGGACACGCACCCCCGCGCCGCTGCCGGTGGTGAAGCCGGTTCGCGCCTCGAACTCCTCGGTGATCGGGTCGCCGAGCACCTGCGGCTCGGCCCGCCACGCGTCGAGGAACAGGCGGTCTGCGGTGTGCCCCGTCCGCTCCACGTAGACGGTTTCCGGCGGGCTCCAATGGGTTGCCGAGGCGACCGGCGCCAGCAACGCACCGCCGGCGATCACCAGCGACAGCGCCCCGGCAAGCAGCGCCCCACGCGATCGGTGGCGAACGGCCTTGTCGGGCAGGACGAAAGACACGGCAAAGCCTCCGCGAAGCGGCCCGGTTGAGCCTGTGACGGATCAATCGGCCGCCCGCGGAACGGCATTCCCTCCCGTGCCCGAAACGCGGCCGAGGCAATGGTACCATTCTGCCGACCCCGTACGTTCGCCCCGCAACGCGGGAAACCCGTCCCAATCACCGAGGAGCCGCGTGGCCCGTCCCATCTGGATCGAACCGTCTCCCGTCCGGTCTGGCGGGCCGCTACTGCATCGCGACCCGCTGCTGCACCAGTTGCTGGCGACGCGGGTAATGAATCCGCAGGAAGCCGCCGACTTCCTCGATGCGCGCGAGCGGCCGTTGCCCGATCCGTCGCTGCTGCCCGGCATGGATGCCGCGGTCGAGCGCATCGCCCACGCGCTGCGCCGTAACGAGCGCATCGCCGTCTTCGGCGACTACGACGCCGACGGGGTGACTTCCACCGCGATTCTTGCCCTCGCCCTGCGCAGCGCCTCCGGCGGGCAGGCGCCGGCGGACATCGCGTTGCCGACCCGCGCCGACGGGTACGGCCTCAACCCATCATCGATCGAGCAGTTCGCGGCTAACGGCGCGACCCTGTTGATCGCCGTGGACTGCGGCAGCGGCGACCACGAGCACGTCGCGAAGGCCCTCGCGCTGGGGATGGACGTGGTGGCCATCGACCACCACGAACTGCCGAACGGCCCGGCCGAGGGCGCGATCGTCGCCTCGGCCCGGCTCGAATCCGGCGCGCCGTATCGCGACCTGCCGGCGGCCGCCCTCGCGCTGCTGGCCGCGACCGCGCTTGCCCGCCTCGGTTTCGATGCCGGCGACGGCCCCGGCAACGACCCGCGCCGCTTGCTCGACCTCGCGATGATCGGCATCCTCGCCGACGTCTGCCGCCTCACCGGGACCAACCGCGGCATGGTGCGCGACGGCCTGCGCTGGGTGCGGACGGACCCCCGGCCGGGACTGCGCGCGCTCATTTCCGCGCTGGGCAAGGACCACCGCGCGATCGACAGCCGGATCGTCGGCCACCACGTCGCGCCCGCCCTCAACGCGCCCGGCCGGCGCGGCAACCCGTGGCCCGCGCTCGACCTGCTGCTGGCGAACGATGCGCTGTCGGCCAACAAGTGGGTGACGGAAGCGATCGCCGCCCGCGAATGGGCGCGGACCCGACGCTCCGCCCTCGTGGCCCGGGAACTCGAGAACCTCCGGGCCGACCCGGATCTCGACCGCCGGTCGGTCCTGGTGGTCGCCCTCGACGACTGCCCGCACGGGCTGGCCGGGCTCGTATCCATCGGGCTGGCGTCCGAGCTGGGCCGACCCACGGTGGTGCTCGCCCGCGACGGCGACATCTACCGAGGCTCGGCCCGCACCGTCGCCGGATTCGACATCGGCGGCGCGCTACAGGAGGTGTCCCACCTGCTGGTCCGCGTCGGCGGGCACCGGCAGGCCGCCGGACTCACCGTTGAGGCGAACCGGGTCGATGAACTGCGCGAGGCGCTGGAGGCCGTCGTGGACCGCGCCGGGCTGGCCGCCGCGCCGCCCGAGCTGCGGCTGGACGCCGAGATCGCGCCGGAGCGGGTGGCGCTCGACACGATCACGTTGCTCGACGGATTGCGCCCGTTTGGGGAAGGCAACGAGGACCCGCTGCTGCTCGTGCGCGGCGTGCAGGTCCGCGAGACCCGCACGATGGGGGAGGGCGGCAAGCACCTCAAGATCGGGCTGGCCGGCGCCGGCGGCGCGGCGGCGATCCTCTGGGGCGAAGGGGCGCGCATCCGCGAGATCGGCCCTCGCGCCCGCCTCGACCTCGCCGGCCGCCTTTCGCGCAACACCTGGAACGGCCGCACGGATCCGCAGATGATCCTCGCCGATTTTCGCCCCGCCTCCTGACCGGGCCGGTCGTTCATACGAGATCCGGCTTGTCGGGCCGGAATTGCCGTCGCCGGTGGACGGGCCGGCGGCACGATCGCTCCGGAGTTTATTCGGTATTGATTCGGCGTTTGTTCGGCGGCGGTTTTCCCGTAACCATGCGGAATCCGGGTTTCTTCGGCAACCCGCTGCCAGCCACGCGGGCGCAAACGGTGCGGCGGCGTTCGGAGGGGGGGCCCAGACGCTGAGGCTGGGAGGGGCCGCGAATAAAGCCCTAATCGATCGAAACGGCTCGTACGTACGCGGCGTTCCGCGACCGAAAAAATACCGAATAAACGCCGAATAAACACCGAATAAATAGCGGCGCGAACTCCTGCCGGGACCTCCGCGTGCGCGGCGGTGAGGGCGCCGGGTGGTTCCCCGCGGACGGCGGCGGCTGCGGAGGCAACCACCCGGATGCTGTCCATGTCATCCCGAGCCGGTCGCGGGATCTCGTCGCGGTACCCAATTGACGACCAACGAGATCCCGCGAGCGGCTCGGGATGACGATGGGTCCGCGTGCGGCAAAAAGAAGGGCGGGCCGAAAATCCCGGCCCGCCCGTCGTTTCGGCGCGCAACTATGCTCGGCCAAGAGCGCGTTTCACGGCCCGGCCGCTGGTCCCCGAACCGTCATCCCTCGACACGCTCGGGATGACGGGGAAGGGGGGATGAAACGCGCTCTAACTGCCCGCCCCGTCGGCGATCGTCGTGTCGATCGTCACGTCGGCCGGCACCGCCGCCGGCGGCATGCGCTCTTCGTCGTGGTGCGCCACGCCGGGCGGGGTGGACGCCGCCGCCGGCATGGAGCCTTCCATGAGGCTGCCGACTTGCGCGTCGTCCAGCATGATCGCCTCGGCGATGACCTGGTCCATGCTGGATGCCCAGACGAACTGCATCTCCTTCTTCAGCAGGGCCGGCATCTTGGCGAAGTCGCGCTCGTTGTCCTTCGGCGCGACCACCCGCCGGATGCCCTGCCGGTGCGCCGCCAGCGCCTTCTCCTTCAGCCCGCCGATGGCGAGCACCCGGCCGCGCAGCGTGATTTCGCCGGTCATCGCGATGTCGCCGCGCACCGGCCGCTTGGTCAGCGCCGAGATCAGCGCCGTCGCCATCGTGATCCCGGCGGATGGGCCGTCCTTCGGCGTCGCCCCTTCCGGCAGGTGGATGTGCAGGTCGAGTTTCTGCTGGAACTCGGGATCGATCCGCAGGTGCTCCGCCCGCGAGCGAGCGTAGGAGAGCGCGGCCCGCGCCGATTCCTGCATTACGTCCCCGGCCTTGCCGGTAATGGTCAGGCTGCCTTTGCCGGGCATCGTCAGCACCTCGACCGGCAGCATTTCGCCGCCGATCTCGGTGACGCCCAGCCCCAGCGCCAGCCCGATCTGGTGCTCGCCGAGGTGCAGGTCCTGCCCGAAGCGGCCGGGTCCGAGGAACTCGGCCAGTTTCGCCTCGGTCAGTTTCACCCTCTCGGCCTTGCCGCGAACGACATCGCGCGCCACGCGGCGGCAGACGCCGGCCACCTCGCGGTCGAGGTGCCGCACCCCGGCCTCGCGGGTGTACTCGCGCACGAGTTTGGTCCACGTCCGGGTCGGGATCTCCAGGCTGAACCCTGCCAGCCCGTGGGCGGAGAGTTGACGCGGGAGCAGGTGCCTGCGCCCGATCTCGACCTTTTCTTCCTCGGTGTAGCCCGAGACCTCGATCACCTCCATCCGGTCCCGCAGCGGCCGCGGGATCTGCTGGATGTAGTTGGCGGTGGTGATGAACAGCACCTTCGACAGGTCGTAGGGTAGGTCGAGGAAGTGGTCGGTGAAGCCGCCGTTCTGCTCCGGGTCGAGCACTTCCAGCATCGCCGAGGCCGGGTCGCCCCGGTAATCGGACGACATCTTGTCGATCTCGTCGAGCAGGATCACCGGGTTGATGGTGCCCGCCTGCTTCATCGCGGTGACGAGGCGGCCCGGCATCGCCCCGATGTAGGTCCGCCGGTGGCCGCGGATTTCCGATTCGTCGCGCACGCCGCCGAGGCTGACCCGCACGAACTCGCGGCCCAGCGCCGTCGCCACCGAGCGTCCGAGGCTGGTCTTGCCGACGCCCGGAGGTCCGACCAGGCAGAGGATCTGGGAACGCGGTTCGCCGCCCGTCTCCATCGTCAGCTTGCGCACGGCGAGGAAGTCGAGGATGCGCTCCTTGACCGGTTCCAGACCGAAGTGGTCCGAATCGAGGATGCGCTCGGCCTCCTCGAGATCCAGCCGGTCCTCGGATCGCTCGTGCCACGGCAGGGCGAGCACGGTGTCCACGTAGGACCGGACGACGGTCGCCTCGGCCGAAACGCCGGGCATCCGCTCCAGCCGGGTGACCTCCTTCTGGAGCTTGTCGGCGACCTCGACGGGCAGACCGCGCTCGTTCACCCGCGTCCGCAGCGCCTCGATCTCGTTGCCGGCCTCGCCGCCCAGTTCGTCGTGGATTGCCTTGAGCTGTTCGCGCAGGTAGTACTCGCGCTGGTTGCGGTCGATCTGCTCGCGAACCCGCTCCTTGATCCGCTTTTCGACCTTGGCGCTGTCGATCTCGCCCGAGACGTGCAGCAGCACCCGCTCCAGCCGCTGGATCGGGTCCAACACTTCGAGCAGCGCTTGCCGCCGCGCGACGTCCTGCAGGAGTTGCGTCGCCAGCAGGTCGGCGAGGTGGCCGGCGTCGGTCGCTGATTCGACCATCGCCGACACGTCGGCCGGCAGCGGCGCACGTTCCTCGCCGTACTTGATCGCCAGCTCCTGCACCATCTCGATCAGGACGCGCGCCTCGGTCGGCGACGGCTGCGGCTCGGGCAGCGGCGCGACGTTGACCGTCCACGCGCCGCGGACGTTCTCGTGTCCGGAAAGGCGAACCCGTGTCATGCCTTCCAGCACGACCTGCACGCCGCCGCCGTCCTGCGGCTCGGTGGACGAGATATGGACGAGCGTGCCCACGGGGTAGAGGTCGTCCGGCCGCGGGTCATCGACCTCGGGATCGCGGTGGGCGGTGACCACGACCCGCCGCTCCAGCGCCAGCGCGTCCTCGATCGTTTGCAGCGAGCGTGGCCGCCCGACCAGCAGCGTGACCACGTTGCGCGGAAAGATGACGACATTTTTCAGCGGCAGCAGCGGATAGCGGTGTGACGAATTGTCATGGGTGCGAGTCATGGAGGGTCCGCCTCGGAACGCAGGGGTTGGCATACCGCCCGGAGAACACGGGGGGTGCGACACGGCCGTTGCGGCGACCGGCGGGGATGTGTGCGGGACGCCCGTGCCTGAACGGACACGGTACGGCCCCGATGATACCCCACGCCATCCGCGGGCGGGGCGTTCGCGGCGCTGCCAGCGGAGGGTCGGCATCTCGTGCATTCGTGTCGTGCAGCCAACCGTAGGCCCGCGCGGAGGCTTCGTCAAGGCGCATTTCGGCTAGCCAACCTGCGTCAACGCCGCGTTTGGGCACAACGCACGACGGGCGGTCCCGGGAAGGACCGCCCGTCGTGCGTTAGGGGGGAGGGTGCTTCGTGGCGGTTAGGGCGCCATGTCCAGCGCCGAACCGGTGGAACCGAGCAGGTTCGAGTTCGTGGTCAGCACCGCCCGCCGCTTCTTGGCGGCCTTGCCATCGGGCGAGCGCGGCTGGACCTGGATGTCATCGTAAGCGCTGAACGGCTGAGTCAATTCGAAGGACGCTTGCCCGATGCCCTGGTCGTCAACGTTGACCGTGCCGGCCGGGAGCAGTTGGCCGTCCTGCACCACCATGATGTCGTAGGTACCGGCGGCGGTGTTGGAGTTGAGGTCGAGCTGGAGCATGCCGGCGCGCTGGTCCGCGCCGAGCACGACCTGGCCCTCCGCCATCATCATCGCCGGACCCGGGGACAGTTCGACGACCTCGCCGCCGGAGCCGAAGTTGGCGAGCTGCGCCTGGACTTCGGCCATCTTCGCGCCCTGCGAGTCGAGTTGCCGTTGCAGGTTGGCGCCCCAGAACCCGGTCGCCACCAGCGCCAGCAGGAGCGGCAGGCTCACCAGCCCGGCGTACCAGCCGGCCCCGCGGCCAGATCCCGACGACACCGCCGCCGGGGCCGCGACGGGCGCGGGCATCTCGGGCCGCGACGCCGGCAGCGTCATCGCCTGCGGGATGGCCCGGGGAGCGGTCACGACCGGCTCCGGGTCCGGCGCGGCGGCCACGACCGCCAGCCGCGCCCCTTCCTGGGCGACGCGCACAAACAGTCCCGCCTTCGCTTCCGGCCGCGGGGCGGCCGGCGCCGACAGGTAGGGCAGGTGATGGACCGTCCGCAGGTCGGCATCGACGAGGGCGGCGCAGCGCGGGCAAAAGCGGATGTGGAAATCGACCAGGTCGCGCTCGGCGTCGTCGAGCGCCCCGAGAGCGTAGGCCGCGGCCAGGTCATCGACGTGGTCGTCGGCGCCCGGCGACAGGTTCGGCATCGGCGCATGGGGCCGATTCACGCGGAAGGGGGTTGGCGCCACCCGTTGTTGACCGAACGCGTCGCTCACGGCAACTCCACTCCGCTGCTCCCGAGCGACTCCCGCAGCTTCTGCAGGCCGAGCCGCATTCGGGTCTTGATCGTTCCCAGCGGTTCGCCGAGCGTTTCGGCAATTTCGCGCTGGGTCAATCCCTGGTAGTAGGCCAGTTCGATCGCCTCACGTTGCGCCTGCGGCAGTTGCGCAAGCGCCTCGCGCATCGTTTCCCGGAGCGACCCGAGCCAAACCTCGCCTTCGACGTCGGCCGAAGCGCTGGTGTCCGCCACCGCGGCGAGCACCTGCTCCGGCTCTTCGCTGTCCGCCTTCTGCGGGCGGCGACGGCGCTTGCGGATCTCGTCGATCGACAGGTTGTGGGTAATGCTGAGGAGCCACGTCACGAGCGAGCCGCGTTGGGCGCTGAACGAGCCGCCCTGCTGCCACGCCCGGAAGAAGACTTCCTGCAGCACCTCCTCCGCCAGTTGCCGGTCCTGGACCAGCCGCAGCGCGAAGGAGAACACCACTCCCGAATAGCGATCGTAGAGCGCCTCGAGCGCCCGGGCATCGCCTCCCGCGGCGCGGCCGATCAGGTCCGCGTCGCTCACCTCGGCGAGACCGGAACCTCCCGGCTCACCGCTGACCGGCACGGCCACCGCGGCCTCCAAACCGGTCTCGCCCGGGTATACGTCGTGCCCGCGCCATTCGGATTGCTCGATCTCCCGTTTCGTGTGCGTGGAAGGCCCGCCAATGGTCCGGGGTTTCCGGCCGATCCGGCGCGTATCGCCGCGTCCATGCGGGGCCGCCGACCAGTCTACCCCATCCCCCCGCCGAATCAGCCCGAAATCGGGCCCCACGGCGGGTCGGGTTGCGCCAGCCCAAGCGCCTCCCGCGCCTCCCCGACGAGATAGAGCGATCCGGTGGCCAGCACGAGCCCGCCCGGAGGAGATCCGTGCGGGAAACCGGCCCCGCGCCGCGCACCGCCGCCGGCGACCGCGAGCGCCCGCTGAACCGCCTCCGCGACGCCAGGAGCGGCCTCCACCGGCAGCCCCGCCGCCGCGGCGGCCTCGGCGACGACGGATGCCGCGGCCGCCCGTGGCGCGGCGGCCGCCGTCGCGATCACCGTTCGCGTCACCGGGGCGAGCGCGGCCACGATGGCGAGGGCGTCCTTGTCGGCGGAGATCCCGAGGACGACGACCGCCTGTTCGCCGGGGAACGCGTCGGCCAGCGCCGCGGCCACCGCCGCCGCCGAGGCTGGGGTGTGCGCGCCGTCCAGCACGACGCGTGCGCCGTCGGCGTCCACCCGTTCGAATCGCCCCGGCCAGCGCACCCCGGCCAGCCCGGCGCGCACGTCGGCCTCCGCGACCGGGATTCCACCTTCATTGGAAGGCCACAACGCCGCCGCTGCCGTCGCCGCGTTCTCGACCTGGTGCGCGCCGGGCAACGCCAGCGGCACGCCGTCCCATTGGCCCCACGGTCCGCTCAGGGTACAGCCGGTCCACGGACCGCTCCCGGTGAAGTCGCGTCCGGCGAGGAGCAGCGGACCGCCGGCCTCGGTGGCGGCCTGTTCGAAGACGGCGGCAACCGCGGCATCGTTGGCGCCGACGACGACCGGTCTACCCGGTTTGACGATCCCGGCCTTGGCGGTGGCGATGGCCGGCAGCGTGTCGCCGAGGACCGCCGTGTGTTCGAGGTCGATGCGGGTGATGACCGACACCAGCGGATCGACCACGTTGGTGGCGTCGAACTCCCCGCCGAGCCCGACCTCGACGACCGCCGCATCGCACCGTGCTTCTGCGAACGCCAGGAACCCCATCGCGGCGAGAAACTCGAAGGTGGTGACCGACCCGAGTTCGGGTTCGGCCGCTTCCAGCGCGCGCGCCGCGAACTCCACGCGGTCGGCCAGCGCGGCGAACGCGGCCGGCGAGACGGCTTCACCCGCGATCACGATCCGCTCCCGGAACGAATGGAGGTGCGGGGACGTGAACAACCCGGCGCGGTGCCCGGCGGCGCCTAGCGCGGCGGCGATCATCGCCGCCGTCGAACCCTTGCCTTTCGATCCGGCGACGTGGACGACGGGAACGCGCCGGTCGGGATCTCCGAGGCGAACGAGCAGCGCCCGGACCCGCCGCAGGCCGCGCCGGCCCGCTTCGGCCGACCCGAAGGGGTCGGTGATGAAACCGCGCTCGTAAGCCGAGCGCGCCCAGAGCAGCCCGAGCGCGCGGCGGTATCCGCCGTCGATGGCGTCGGATTCGGTCACGATTCCCCCTTTCGGCCACCGCACAGCATAGCCGCCCGCCAGCAAGCCGGTTGCCGCGCCCTTATGCATCTGTCATGCTCGGACGGTGAACCGGCACGGGCGCGCACTGTGGCACGGCCCGTTCGCCGACGATCGTGCGGCGGCGTCCCGTTTCGCAGCCGCTCCCCGGCCCCGCCGCCCTATCCATCTTATGGAGACGACCGTGGCCCCGCACCGCCAACCGATTGCCGCGACGGTTCGCGCCCGCCGTGCCTAACCGCTTCGCCACCCGCGTGGACCGCAAGCGGGGACCCGCGCCGTTCTCGTCCGAGTGGCTGCAATCCCCCGATACGGCGCCTCCGACCCGGCCCCTGCTCGAACTGCCCGAGTGGGCGCCGGACGAGCGCACCGTCAGCGCGGCGCTGGTCATCGTGGTCGCGTTGATCATCGCGGCGGTGGCGGCGCTGCGCCCGTCGCCGCCACAGCCGCAGACAGCCGCCAGCCTTGCCGCGACGCCGCCGGCCACGGTGCTCGCGCCTGCCGAAGGGGTCGGTGGGGAGGTTGCCGCCGCGCCGACCGTCGCGCCGATCCAGACCCTCGCGCCGCCGACGCCGACCCCGACGTTCGTGCCGGCGCCGGTAGTGGCGACCGCCGTCCCGACCGCGGCGGCCGAAGTGCTGCCCGGTTCGCTGTTTCCCGCCAATCGCATCCTGGCGTACTACGGCCACCCCCACGATGCGAACATGGGCATCCTCGGGGAATACGACAAGGAGGAACTCCTGCGCCTGCTGCGCGAGGAGATCGCCAATTACGAAGCCGTCGATCCGACCAAACCGGTCATCCCGGCCTTCGAGGTCATCGCCACCGTCGCCCAGCGCGATCCGGGTTACGACGGCACCTACATCCTCGACACGGATACGGCGACCCTCACCGAGTACGCCGATTTCGCCGAGGCCAACGGTCTTCTGTTGTTCCTCGATCTGCAGATCGGGCGCGGTACGGTCGCCGCCGAGATCGAGAAGGTGCGGCCGCTGTTGGAACGCCCGCACGTCCACCTCGCGCTCGACCCGGAGTTCGTCATCGCCGACGGGCAGACGCCCGGCATCCACATCGGATCGCTGCCGGCGGAGAGCATCACCTACGCCCAGCAGACGCTGGCGCAACTCGTCGCGGAGAAGGGGCTGCCGCCGAAGGTCTTGATCGTCCACCAGTTTCGGGAGGACATGATCGGCGACAAGATGAGCCTGCGGCCGGTGCCGGGGGTCCAACTGGTGATCGACGCCGACGGTTACGGCAACCCGGAACTGAAGACCGCCGTCTACAACTTCCTCGTCCGCGACGAGCCGATCGAGTTCGCCGGCGTCAAACTCTTCTACAAGCAGGACCGCCCGATGATGACCGCCGCCGAGATCCTCGGCCTCACGCCCTCGCCGGACTTGATCATTTATCAGTAGTCGAGGAGTCGAGGAGTCGAGGAGTCGAGGAGTCGAGGAGTCGAGGAGTCGAGGAGTCGAGAAACCGTCATCCCGAGCCTGTCGAGGGAACTCGTCGTTGCCTCACTCGGAGCAGAGAACGAGATCCCTCGACAGGCTCGGGATGACGGGTGCGCTGTCAGTGGTCCGTGGCACGTGGCACGGAGCACCCGGCACCGACTCGGCACCCGGCCCTCGGCACTCGGCACTCGGCACACGTCCGCCGGGCACCCCGGCGACGGAGTGGGCGATAATCCCGGCACGATGGTCCGACGACGCGAGCCGGAGGGAAACCCGCCGATGCTGGGGTGGGGATTGATTGGGGCGAGCACCATCGCCCGCGAGTGGATGATCCCGGCGATCAACGCCCAATCGGGCAGCCGGGTGGCGGCCGTCTTCGGCAGCGATCCCGGCCGCGCGGCGGCCTACGCGAGGGAGAACGGCATCCCGCGCGTCCATGCCACGCTCGACGACCTGCTGGCCGACCCCGAGGTGCAGGTCGTCTACATCTCGACGACGAACGAGAAACACCACGACCAGGCGATCGCCGCCGCGAAGGCTGGCAAGCACGTCCTGTGCGAAAAGCCGCTCGCCCTGTCCGTGACCGGCGCTCGCGAAATGGTCGCGGCCTGCGCCGAGGCCGGCGTGGTGATGGGCACCAACCACCACCTCCGCAACGCGATTACCCACCGCACGATGCGCAAATTGATCGCCGACGGCGCGATCGGCCGGCCGCTGGCGGCCCGGGTTTTCCACGCCGTCTACCTGCCGCCGCACCTGCAGGCGTGGCGCATCGACCGCCCGGAGGCCGGCGGCGGCGTCGTGCTGGACATCACCGTCCACGACGCCGACACCCTGCGCTTCGTGCTCGGCGACGCCGACGTTGAGGAGGTAACAGCCCTCACCGCCTCGCAAGGCATGGCCAGCGATGGGCTGGAAGACGCGGTGATGGGCGTGATGCGCTTCGACAACGGCGTGCTGGCGCAGTTCCACGACGCGTTCACCATCCGCCACACCGGGACCGGCTTCGAGGTCCACGGGGAGGAGGGCAGCGTCCTCGCCCGCGACGTGATGACCCAGCGGCCGATCGGCTCGGTCGTCGTGCGCCGCGGCGACCGCGAGGAGGCCGTCGAACTGGTCGAGCCGAACAACCTCTACGAGCGGTCGGTTCGGCTGTTCAACGCCGCCGTCCGCGGCGAAGGGGAACCGGCCGCGACCGGGGAGGACGGCGTCAAGTCGCTGGCGATCGCGCTGGCGGTGCGGGAGTCGGCGGCGTCCGGCCGCGCGGTTGCCGTGGACTACGGTAGTTGATCCGCCCGCAACCCGGGTTTAAAGGACCGGGTTCAGAACGGAAAGGACGCTGAAGCGCCCTGACGACGTTTGTCGCTCGTAGCGCCCTTCAGGGTGCTTTCCTCGTTAACCCGGTCCTTTTAGGGCCGGGACCCGGGCCGGGACTG
>JAFAEX010000248.1 GCA_023423795.1 Chloroflexota bacterium
AGCCCTGGCAGATCCCGTCGATGCAGAGGTAGCCGGCGCAGCAGCCGGAATCGCCCCAGCATGCGCCGCCCTGGTAGCGGCAGCAGTTCCGTTCGCCGTCGCCCGGCAGGCCGTTGTCGCGGCAGGCGACTTCGCCGCCCTCCTGGCTACACTGCGCGTCGGAGGTGCATTCGCCGCCGAGCCCGACCAGTCCGCTGGAGGTTCCGCCGCCGTCGTCGCTGGCCGAACCCCCGCAGACGCCGCCGATGCACTCCAGCCCGGCGCAACAGGCTTCGCCGCTGGAGCAGGCGCCGCCCTGGTAACGGCAGCAGTTCAGAGCACCGTCGGCGGCGATGCCGTTGTCGGCGCAGGCGACCTCGCCGCCCGCCTGGCTGCATTCGCTGGCGGAGGTGCAGGCCGAACCGAGCGGCAAGCCGGTGGACCCAGCCGACGACGTGCCGCCGCATACGCCGTTGACGCAGAGCAAACCGGAGCAGCACTGGCCGTCGCGCTCGCACGCGCCGCCACCGTAGCGGCAGCAGTTGAGCGCGCCGTCGTCGGCCGTGCCGTTGTCGGCGCAGGTGACGGGACCGCCGTCCTGGCTGCACTGGTCGGTCGCCGTGCAGCGGACGCCGAGCGCGTTCAGGCCGTCGGTCGTGATCTGGGTGCACTTGCCCTCGCGGCAGTAGTAGCCGCCGCAGCAGTCGGCGCTGTAGACGGTGTCCGAGCAGGCCCCGCCCTCGTTGCGGCAGCAGTTGAGCGCGCCGTCGGTGTCGTAGCCGTTGCTGGCGCAGACGGTCGTGCCGCCGACCTGCGAGCACTGGCTGCTGGAGGTGCATTCCTGCCCGGGCCGCAGGTTGGATGACGACCCGGAGGTGCCGCTGCCGCCGCAGACGCCGTTGATACAGAACGCCCCGGAACAGCATTCGAGGTCACTGCCGCAGGCGCCGCCGGTGTTGCGGCAGCAGTTCTTCGCGCCGTCTTCGGCCACGCCGTTGTCGGCGCAGACGACCGAGCCGCCGGTCTGGCTGCATTCGCTGGTCGTGGTGCAGGCCGAGCCGAGCCGCAGGCCGGAGGTCGAGGTCGCGCCGCTGCCGCAGATGCCGTTGACGCAGAACGCGCCGCCGCAGCAGTGGAAGTCTTCCGAACAGACGCCGCCGGAATTTCGGCAGCAGTTGTAAGAGCCGTCCCGCGACACGCCGTTGTCGCTGCAGATGACGCCGACGCCGCCGGAGGGCGTGCCCGCCTGGCTGCATTCGGCGCTGGCCCCGAAGGTGGAGCAGCGGCCGCCCAGCGGCACGTTCTGCTGCGCCGCCGCCTGGCGTCCCCTCGGCAGGCCGACGACGAACGCCGCCGCCCCGGCGAGGACGCCCTTCAAGGCCACCCGCCGGCTGGCGCCCCTGGCGAGTGCCCGCGTCAACTCGTCGAATCGGTGCCCGTCCATACCGCTCCCCCGTGTTTCCCGACGGCGGGTGGTCTCCCCACCACCCGCCTTCGCCCTCCCGTAACGCACCGCCTCGAGGACGGGTTTCGGGCGAGACGATCTGGGCTTCCGAAACGATCATAGGTGGCTGGCCGGGGTGCGTCAACGAACGCGGAACCCGGCGGGCATCCGTACATGCGCCTCCTCAGGCGAATGCACGGATCGACGAAAGGGTATCCCGGTTTCGCCCGGAACCGCCGCCGAACGGACGGGCTCAGGGCAGGATGTGGACCCATTCGCGGGTTCCGAAACGCTCGGCGACCCGGCGTTCGGCCTCGGCAATCTCCTCGGGCAGAAGCGCGTCATCGGTCCCGCCGGTTGCGAGGCGGAACTCGTCCAGCAACTGCTCGATGATGTCGGCCCGGGGCAGTTCGGTCTGCTGCCGCAAGGGGCCGACGCGCTTGTCGGCCGAGCGGGTGCCCTTGTCGCTGAGTTTTTCCTGCCCGATCCGCAAGACGCGCAGCATCAGCGGCACGTCCATCTGGTAAGCCATCGTCGTGTGGTGGAGGACCGCGCCGTTGCGCCGGGCCTGCGCCGCGCCGCCGATCTTGCCGCCGGCGGACGTGATGTCGTTCAGCGGCGCATACCACGCATCGAGCCCGAGCCCGCGCAGCGCCTTGACGACCCAGCCGTCCATAAAAGCGTAGGACTCGGCGAAAGTCATGCCGGCGACCAACGATTCCGGCGCGTAGAGCGACCAGGTGATCGCGCCCTCGGGCTGGATGAACATCGCGCCGCCGCCGCTGATCCGGCGCACGAGTTGCACGCCGGCCGCATCGGCTTCGTCCTCGTGGACTTCGTTGCGGACCGACTGGAAGCGGCCCAGCACCACGCAGGGCGCGGACCATGCCCAGATCCGCAACGTCGGTTCGCGGTCGCCGCGGCCGACGCGCTCGGTGAGCACCTCGTCCAGCGCCATGTTCATGTGCGGCGACTGCGGCACCCCGGGGATGATGCGCCAGGGCATCTCGCGCCAACGGTAATCGTCGGCCGGGGATGCGTCGATGCGGTCAACCACGGTCGCCCTCCGGGGCCACCGGGCCGGCGGCGATGGCACGCCGGATGGCCGCGGCGATCGCTTCCGGCGAGGTGCCGAGCAACTCTGCGCCGCGGGGCAGCGAAAAGCGCACCCGGTCGGCCAGTTCGGATTCGCTCAGGTCGGCCGACGCGCCTTCCAGGCCGGAGGCGAGCGAATCGAAGGCGCCTTCTGGATAGACGAAGAAGTCGCCGGAAACCTGAACGCGGGCGAGCTCACCGTCCTCGGTCTCGAAATCGACGACGACGAGTTTGCCGCCGGGCGTCTTGTATTCGCCGTGGAGCATGAAGTCCCTTCCGTTCGAACTCGCGCCGGTCAGGCGTCGTTGGCCCGCCGCAGTCCGCGCAGCGACAGGTCGCGGAGGACGGCGCGGGCGGCGCCCTCCCCGCTCGCGATCGCACCGTTGTAACTCGAATCGGCCGTCGCCTCGGTGGCGAGGTAGAGGCCGGTTTCCCCGGTCGCGTTGCGCGGCAGGGTGGCGTAGACGCCAGGCGGTTGCGCGAACTGCGAGAAGGGGATGCGGTCCACCCGCAGGATTCGCCAATCGCCCGCCTCCTGCCCGAGCATCGTCGCCGCGTCGTGCCGGGCGCGTTCCGCAAGGTCGTCATCGTCGGCCGCGAGGTTGTCGCCGACGACGACGGCTGCCAGCAGGTGCTGGCCGGGCGGGGCGTACGCCGGTTGCGCGGCCGAGAGCGGCGCGAGGTGGTTGACCGTGCCGCGCCCGGTCCCGTCGAGCACGAGGCGCGGCCCAACGCCGGGGTCGCGCTCTCCGGCGAGGTAGACGGTGAGGCTGCCGAGCCCACGTTCGTCGTTCGGCAGCGCGTCGATCCCGGTCAGGTGGCGGGCGGCCGGAGGGTCCGTAGCGACCACGACAGCGGCGGCGGCGATCTCCTCGCCGTCGGCGAGCCGCACGCCGCGCACGGTGGCGCCCTCGCGCAGCAGGCTTTGCACGCGCGCGCCGAACCGAATCCGGTCCGCCGGCAGCCGGACCGCGAGTTGGGCGGGCATCGCGCCGACGCCGTCCGCCGGCAGCACGGCTCGGCCCTGCATGAACATCTTGAGCGTGAACAGGAGCGGCCCGGCGTCCATTGACAGCGACGGATTGAGCAGGATGCCGCCCCAGAAGGGCCGCGCGAAGCGATCGACGAAGTGCGGGGAGAACCCGGCCGCCCACAGGGCATCGCTGGCCAGTTGCCCCGGCGACTCGGCCGCGGCGTCCGTGGCGGACTGCCACGGCGCGCGAAGGGCGCGCAAACCGAACTTCGCCAGCCGCAGTTTGTCGGCCGCGCCGAACACCGGGCTGGTGGCATCGCGCAGGGCGGCCGACGGGTGGCGCAACGGGTCCGCCAACGGGGTCAGCCGACGACCGGTCCAGACCATCGCGCCGGCGTCGAACGGCAGCGGACGCAGCGCGGGGTGGTCGATCCAGCGACGCGCGGCCGGGTAGGCGTCGAGCAGCACCTGGAACCCGCGGTCGAGCAGGAAGCCGTCCGGGTGGCGGTCGGTGCGGATGCGGCCGCCCGCGCCGTCCGATGCTTCCAGCAGGAGCACCGGTTGGCCGATTTCGTGCAGCGAAAGCGCGCAGACCAGGCCCGCCATTCCCGCGCCGACGATGACGACCGGCGGCTGGCTTGCTGTGGTGGCCCGGCGCTGCGGCCGGTCGGTTTCGCGGGAAGGGCCGGGCTGGTCGCTCATCGATCCTCGGGGCCGCGCCGGCCCGGCCGGGTTAGCGGCCCAGCGCGGCGCGGATGCGTCGAAGGTGGTCCTCGTCGAACTCGACGTGGCGTTCGACCTCGTCGGCGAGCGAAATCTCGCCGTCAACGTCGTGGGTGGCGGTGCGCTCCCAGTCCTTGAGGGTCAGGTTCATCAGCAGCGACACGAGTTCGCCGCGGGCGGTGTCCAGCCCCGAGAGCAGGTCGTCGGTTGACCCCGGAACCGTCGCCTCCGGCAGGGCGATCGCCGCGAGGCGTGGCTCGCGCTCCTTGAGCATGGTGTTGAGGCGGCCGGTGACCGCGATGTCGCGGTCGCGCATCTCGGCAACGAGCCCCGCCGCATCCGGCGGGAGCGTGCCGCCGGCATCGGCGGCGAGGCCGCGGACGTCGGACGGTGCGCCGAGCAGTTCGTCGATCAGGTCCCGGTAGGCGTCCAGCATGATCAGCCCACGCGCCCGGCGGCGTTCGCAAGGGTGATTTCCCAGACCAGCCCGAACGGATCGCGGAAGCGGAACGAGGTGTCGGAGATGGCCGACAGCGTCAGTGGGCGCACGAGGGCTTCGCCGCGGATCGCGGCGAAGGAGCCGGCGTCCACCGTCACCGAGATGTGATCGACGACGCCCTCGTCGATGCGGGCGGAGCGGCCGGCGTTATGAACGGCGAGGGTGACGGGACCATTGGCGAGGAACGAGACATTGGCCTGCCGGCCGGCTCGCGTCGCCTCGTCCCAGTCGTAGTCGTGCTCCACCGGTTCGAGCCCGGCGGCGGAATTGCGGGCCCGGCCGAGGAGGTCGAAATTCAGGAACTGCTGGTAGAACTGCTCGGCCTTGGCCGGGTTGTTGACCGAGACCGCGATGTGGTTGAGCGACCGCAGGTGCACCCGGCGGCCGACTTCTGTCTCGGCCGCATCCCGGCGGTGGCCGACCGCGACCGGGGCGTTGCCGACGGCCGCGTCGATCGCGAGGTCTCCCTCGCGCTCGCCGCCGAGGAAGACGTCCTCCTCGTGTTCGCCGACCTTCGGCAGGCTTCGCTCCACCCACGGTTGGTCGCGGCGGATGGTGGCGACCATTTCGCCGCGATCGATCGCTTCGAGGGTGACGCGCTCGCCGCTGTGGAGCACCAGCCGGATGTCCGGCCGGGACGCGCCGAGCCGGTCGAACCAGTCGTAGATGGCGTCGATGACGCTCAGGGAGTGCGCGGCCACGGTGAGATCGACGAACGGGTCCTCGAAGCCGAGGCCGTGCGAATCCCGCACGAGGATCACCTGCGCGTCCGGCGTGGAGTCCACGGCCGTTTGGGCCTCCGCCGCAAGCGTTCCCGGGACCTCCAGCAAGAAGCGGTAGGCCATGGTGCAGGTGTCTCCCCCGTGATTCTCTCGACGCGCGGCGCGATTCGGCGGGCGCAACTGCGCACGGCAAATCGCCGCTCCCCATCGCGCGGATTGTACCGTACCCTGCCCGTCCGCCCATTCGCGCGCCGCCGGCCGAAATGGGGACCCACGGGCGGTGGCGATACCCCACGGCCAGATCGTACGTTACGTCGAGTAACGAGCGATCCGAGGAAATCGGCACGCCGCGCCGGCCTTGCCGCCGGAGAGCGAGCCGGAGGGGGATATCGTGGAAGCGACGACGACGCGCCGGGCGGCGCTGCTGGCCGCGGTCGCCGTTCCGTTGCTGTTCGCCGGTGAAGCGTCCGCGAAACGCGGCAGCGGTCGGGCCGTGGCGCGATTCGCCCGGCGCTTCGAGGGCAAGCGCTACGTGGTCGCCGGGAACACGCCGAAGAAGGGGTTCGACTGCTCGGGGCTCACCATGTTCGTGGTGAAGCGCAAACTGGGCATGGACATCACCCAGTCGGTCTCCCAGCAGTGGAAGTTCGGCAAGCGGGTGAAGTACGGCCGGTGGGAACCGGGCGACCTCATCTTCTTCCGCAACACGTACGGGAAGGGTCTGAGCCACGTCGGCATCAGTCTGGGCGGCAACAAGTTCATCCACGCCGAAAACGAGAAGACCGGCGTCGTGATCACCGACATCAGCAAGTCGGACTACTACCAGAAGCACTACGCCGGGGCGAAGCGGCTGGTGTGACCCGGCTTCGTCCTTCCAGTGATGCAAACGAACGGGCCGGCGGGAGGGGTATGCCCCTCTCGCCGGCCCGTTTTCGCGACGGAGAATCGCCCGAGACTAGAACTCGTCGTCGTAGCCGCGCACGTCGCGCAGCAGTTCCCGGAGCTGCACCGAAGCCTCGTCGGTGAACCGGGTGAGCTGCTCGCGGCGCTCTTCGCTCAGCAGGACGTAGAAGATCAGGCCGAACGCGGCGGCCAGCCACATGAAGGCCGCGCCGGCTTCCTTGCCCGCGTCCACGGCCTCGTCGGCCGCCTCGTGGACCCGCTCGACCGTCGTGTCGGCCTTGCCCTTCGCGTTGCTGGCCGCGCCGGCTGCCGCATCGCGCACGCGCTCGACCCGCTCCTCGACCCGGCCTTCGACCGCCTTGGCGCGGTCCTTCAGTTTCCCTTCGGCGTCGTGGGTGCGTTCGGCCAGCCCGTGCAGCGCTTCTTCGGCGCGCTCCAGCGGGGCGGCGAGGTCGAGGCGGGCGGTCTGGGCCGCGTCCGCGCCGCGGGCACGGGCGGCCTGCCAAAGGTCGATCGCGCCCTCGGCGGCCTGCTGGGCGATCTCGCGCAGCGCGGGAACGATGTCCTCGGTCGCGCCTTCGGTGCGGGCGCGCAACGCGTCGGCGCCCTTGTCGCGGGACGCCAGCGCGCGCTCGGCACGGGCGACGGCGGCCGCGGCGGCGCGGGCGGCCGCAACTTGGGCCTGGCTCAAGCCGCGGAAATGGGCGAAATCACTCGCTTCGCCGATGCCGTCCTCGAGCGCGGCGGTGGCGGCATCGCCCTCATCCTTGACCCGGCGGCGCAGCAGCGCCAAGCCATCGCGCAGTTTGCGCGCCGTGTCCGGGGCGTGCTGCTCCAGCGCGGCGATGACCTCGGGCGCGACTTCGGCCACCTGCTCGGCCAGCCGCCGGATGTCTGCGCCGCCGCCGGTCGCCGCGGCCGGCAGGTCGGCCTTGGGCGCGGGCAGCTCGGCGGGCGCGTCGATCTCGACGCCCGGCGCGAGGACGGTCTTGCGGCGGGTGAGTCCCAGCGCGATCGCGGCGAACACGGCGGCGGCCGCGCCGGCGGCCGCCAGCATCCGGCCGTTCGATCCTTCGCGGTCCAGTTCGTCCACGGTGCGGTCCTTTCTGGCCGTTGCGGCCTGGCGCAAGCTGACCGATGCGGCAGGATTGTACCGCCCGCACCCGGTTCGCCACGATTGCGCCCGCCCCGCGCCCTCGCGATACTGCCCGGCGCGGACGGATTCGGCGGCGCGGCGGGAGAACCGGACGGGATGTTGCTGGCGATCGAGGTGGGCAACAGCACCACCCACTGCGGGCTGTACGACCACGGAAGTCCGGCGCTGCGGGCCAGTTTTCGGCTTTCGACCGACCGCGCGCGCACGCCCGACGAATGGCTGGCGCTGCTGGCCGCGCTCATGGCGAACGACGGCCTGCAGCCCGGCGACATCGACGCGGTCATCGTCTCCAGCGTCGTCCCCTCGGTGACGAGTTGGCTCGACGAGATGAGCCAGCGGCGGCTCGGCATCGCGCCGCTCGTCGTCGGCCCGGACCTGGACCTCGGCATCCAGTTGCTGGTTGACGAGCCGGAGAAGGTCGGCGCGGACCGGATCGTGGACTGCATCGCTACCCACGCGCGCTACGGTGGCCCGGCGATCATCATCGACCTCGGCACCGCGACGACGTTCGACGTGACCGACGAATCCGGCAACTACCTCGGCGGGGTCATCGCTGCCGGCATCGGCACGACGCTGAAGGCGCTGTCCGGCAACGCCGCCCAGTTGTTCGCCGTGGAGATGCGCCTGCCCGACGCACCGATCGGCAAGACGACCGCCGACCAGATCCGGGGCGGCATCGTGCTCGGGCACCTGGCGATGATGGAGGGAATGATCGAGCGGCTGCGGGCGGCGGCCGGCGGCAGCGCGGTAACGATCCTGACCGGTGGGTACGCCCCGCTGTTCGCCGGGCAGTCACCGCTGTTCGATCACGTCGATACGGACCTGACCGTGGATGGCCTGCGGATGATCTGGGAGCGCGTCCGCGAACGGCACCACCACGAGGAGGGCGCGGGGTGAGCGCGATCGCGATCCGGCCGTTCGGGCCCGGCGACGCCGCGTTCCGGGAGCGGGTCGCGCCGCGGCTGCATCCGGGCGAGACGGTTTCGCCGCGCGAACAGGAGACGTTCGCGGCCTTTTTCGCGCGGTTCGGGAATGGCGAAATGGACGACGACGGGGAGACCTTCGTCGCCACCGACCTCGACGACCGCCCGCTCGGCATGATCGTGCTGTTGCACGACCGCGACTACTTCACCGGCCACCCGCGCGCCTACGTCAACATCCTCGTCGTCGATGAGGACGCCGAGGGCATGGGCGTCGGCCGCGCGCTGATGGACTTCGCCGAACAGTGGGCGCGCGAGCGCGGGTGTCGCGAGGTGTGCCTCGACGTCTTCGCCGGCAACGCGCGGGCGGTCGCCTTCTACGAGCGCAACGGCTACCGGGTCGATCACCTGCGGATGGCGAAACCGATTTCCTGATCGCGCGGCGGCGTTCACGACCGGCCGATGGTTGTTCCGGGCCTCCGCCCGGTGGCACACTCGACCGGATCGTTCGACAGGCGCCGGGAGAAACGACAGATGGCGGCGGTGAGGCCCGATGCAGGCGCGGGCGTGTTCGGAGCGGGCGCCGGCAGCGCCGACGGCGCGCGGCCGTTGCGGCTGGCGGTCCAGCGGTCGGGTCGGCTGACCGAGGAGACGCTGGGGCTGCTCCACGCCATCGGGCTGGAGTTCGAGAGTTACGGCCAGCGGCTCTTCTCGCATTGCCGCAACTTCCCGCTGTCGATCCTCTACGGGCGCGACGACGACATCCCCGACTACGTCGCCCGGGGCACCGTCGATATCGGCGTCGTCGGGCAGAACCTCGTCCACGAGGAAGGGGTCGAGGTCGAGGAACTGCTGCCGCTCGGCTTCGGCTACTGCTCGCTGGTCGTCGCCGTGCTGCGGGATTCCCCGTGGCAGTCGCCGGAGGACCTGCGCAACGCCCGGATCGCGACCTCCTACCCCAACTCGGCGCGGCGCTTTTTCGAAGCGATGGGCGGCAATCCCGAGATCATCACCATCAGCGGGTCGGTCGAGGTCGCGCCGTCGCTGGGGCTCGCCGACGCGGTGGTGGAACTGACCGCGACGGGTTCGACGCTGCTGCTCAACGACCTGCGGCAGATCCACACGATTCTCGATTCACAGGCGGCGCTGGTGGCCAACCCGGACGCCGTCGCCGATCCGGAGCGCCGGGCCAACGTCGATCGCCTGTTGATGCGGATCGACGCCGTGCGCGCGGCCAAGCGCTACAAATACGTGATGATGAACGCACCGGAGGCGGCCCTGCCCGCCATCCGCGAGGTCATCCCCGGCCTGAAGGCCCCGACCGTGGTCCCGCTGGCCGATCCGGGCTGGGTGGCGGTCCATACCGCGATCGAGGAAGCCCGGTTCTGGGAACTTGTCGAGCGCCTCCGCGCGGTCGGCGCGACAGAAATCCTCGTGTCGCCGCTGGAAAAACTGCTGCTGTAGCGCGGCGATCGCCGGGCGTAATCGTCTATCCTTGCATTCACCAACGCGGCATCCTCAGGCGCCGGCGCGACCGGACCCCGCCCGCCGCGCGTTCCGCCGTTCCCATTCCGGCCCGTCCGGCCGCTGGAGGCATGCCCGTGGCTCCGTCCACCCCGACCCGCCGTGCGTACGATCCCGACCGGATGCTGAAACCGGCGGTCCGCTCGATGGGCGCGTACCAGCGCGAGGACGCGCCGGAGACCAAGCCGGAGCGGGTCGTGCGGCTCGACTGGAACGAGTCGCCGTGGGGTCCGTCGCCGAAGGCCCGCGAGGCGCTGCGCGAGTTCGACCATTTCCACCGCTACCCGGAGTTCGACGCCGGCGAATTGCGGCAAGCGCTGGCCGATTACCTGGGCGCGCCGGTGGAGCAGATCGTCGCCGGGGCCGGCCTGGACGACGTACTGAATACGCTGGCGATGCTGATCCTGCACCCCGGCGACCAGGTGATCATCTCGGAGCCGACCTTCGGCGTGTACCGGCCGCTCTTTTCCGGGCACGGGGCCGAGGTCGTCGATGTGCCCCTGACCAAAGATTGGCAGATCGACGCCGACGCGGTGATCGCGGCGGCGCAGGACGAGCGGACCAAACTGGTCGTCGTCTGCAATCCGAACAACCCGACTGGCAACCTGTTCGACCCGGCGGCGGTAGAGCGAATCTGCGCCGAGTCGCCCTGCGTGGTGGCGATCGACGAGGCCTACGCCGAGTTCGCCGGGGTGAACCACCGCGAACTCATGGACCGCTACCCGAACGTCGCCGTGATGCGGACGATGAGCAAGTTCGCCGGGCTGGCCGGGATGCGGGTCGGGTACGGCGTCTTCCCGAAGGACCTCATCGCCTACACGATGCAGGTGATGCCCGCCTTCTGCAACGTCGGCACCGCGTCGAGCGTGGCGGCCATCGCCTCGCTGGAGGACCTCGACTACCTGCGCGGGGTCGTCGATCGGATCGTGGCCGATCGCGATGCGCTGTCGGAGCGGCTGCGGACGATCCCGGGGGTGGAGCCGATGCCCTCGGCGACCAACTTCACGCTGGTGAAACTGCCGGTAGCGGATGCCGGGCCGGTGGTGAAGGAACTTGGCAACCGCGGCGTCTTCGTCCGCCACTTCGGGCGGCCGGACCTCAAGTTGGGCAATTACCTGCGCGTCTCGATCGGGACGCCGGACGAGAACGAGATCTTCGCGACGGAACTGGCGTCGATCCTCGCCGAGGCGGCGGCATGACCGACCTGATGCACCCGATCCGCCGGGCCGAACTCGAGCGGGACACGCTGGAAACCAGGATCGCGCTGGCGCTGGATCTCGCGGGCGGCCCGGTAACGGCCGACACCGGGGTCCGGTTCCTCGACCACATGCTGGACGCGCTCGGCCGCCACGGGCGAATCGGCCTGAACGTGCGCTGCACGGGCGATGCGGCGATGGACCCGCACCATACGGTGGAAGACGTCGGCATCGCGCTCGGGACGGCGCTGCGGCAGGCGCTGGGCGACCGGCGCGGCATCGCCCGCTACGGCCACGCCTACGCGCCGCTCGACGAAGCGCTGGCGCGGGTGGTGATCGACGTTTCCGGGCGGCCGTTCCTCCACTTCGAGGCGGTGATGCCCGAGCCGGCGATCGGCGCGGATTTTGCGAGCAGCCTGGTCGAGGAGTTCTGGCGAGGATTCGCCGTCAATGGCGGCCTCACCGTCCACATCGACCTGCTGAGGGCACGCAACGCCCACCACGCGGCGGAAGCGATCTTCAAGGCCGGGGCGCTCGCGCTGCGCGCCGCGATCGCGCTGACCGGTGACCGTTCGGTGGTGCCGTCAACCAAGGGAGTCCTGGCATGAGGCCACGGGTGGCGGTGATCGATTACGGCGCCGGGAACCTGCGCTCGATCGGCCGCGCGCTGGCGGCGGCGGGCGCGGAGCCGGTCGTCGTGGATCGCCCGGTCGATCTGGCCGGCGTGGACGGCGTGGTGCTGCCCGGCGTGGGCGCGGCCGGGGCCACGATGGAGCGGATGCGCGAGCACGGGCTGGTCGAGCCGTTGCAGCAGTTGATCGCGCAGGGAACGCCGTTCCTTGGCGTCTGCCTCGGGATGCAATTGCTGTTCGGGCACCAGGAAGAGGGCAACACCGAAGGGCTCGGCGTCTTCCCGGGCCGGGTGCGCTCGCTGGCGCCCGGGGTGAAGATCCCGCAGATCGGCTGGAACCGCGCCCGGCTCGTGGCCGACGGGCCGCTCGGCGCGGCGGGCGAGGACCTGGACGTGTATTTCGTCCACTCCTTCGTTTCCGTCGATCCGGACCCGGCCGATGTCGCGGCGGTAACGCGGTACGGCGAGGCGTTCCCCTCGGTCGTCCGGCGCGGTGCGGTGTGGGGCACCCAGTTCCACCCGGAGAAGAGCGGCGAGACCGGGTTGCGGCTGCTGCGGGCGTGGGTCGAACTGGCCCGCGCGCGGGCGGGCGCGGCCGAGGCGGCGACGGCGTGATCGTTTACCCGGCAATCGATCTGCGCGGCGGGCGCTGCGTGCGCCTGGTCGAGGGCGACTTCGCCCGCGAAACCGAATACGACGCCGACCCGGCCGAGGCGGCGAAGCGCTGGGCCGCGGGCGGCGCGGAGTGGCTGCACGTCGTCGATCTCGACGGCGCGGTGGTCGGCGAACCGGTCAACCGCGACGCCATCCGGCGGATCAGGGACGCCGTGGAAATCCCGATCCAGCTCGGCGGCGGGCTGCGGCTGCCGGAACACCTCGAAGCGGCGTTCGGCCTCGGCGTCAACCGGGTGATCCTCGGCACCGCCGCCCTCGGCGACGCGCGGCTTGTCCACGAAGCGGTCAGTACGTACGGGAGCGCGGTCGCGGTGGCGCTCGACGCGCGCGACGGGAAACTCGCCGCCGCCGGCTGGCTGGAGCAGACCGAATCGCTGGCGACCGAGGTTGCCGAACAGCTGCGCGAGGCCGGCGTCGCCCACTTCATCTGCACCGACATCGCCCGCGACGGCACGCTGGCTGGTCCGAACCTCAGTTCGCTCGGCGAGATGGTCACGCTGCTTGGGCACGGCGTCATCGCTTCCGGCGGTGTTGGCACGGTCGATGATATCGGCCGGGTCGCGGAACTGGGCGTGGACGGGGTGATCGTCGGCCGTGCGCTGTACGACGGCCGGGTGGACCTGCGAGACGCGCTGGATCGCGCCAAGCGCTGGCAACACGAACTGTGAGCACGATCGTGACGACGAATCAGGTTTCCGGCTCCCCGAGATCCTTCGCCGAGATGTGTGCCGGCGTCGAGGACGCCGGGTACCGGCGGGTGATCCCGTGTCTCGACGTGACCGACGGCCGGGTGGTCAAGGGCGTCGAGTTCGTGAACCTGCGCGACGCGGGCGACCCGGTGGAACTGGCGGCCTTTTACAACCGCGAGGGCGCCGACGAACTGGTCTTCCTCGACATCACCGCTTCGTCGGACAGCCGGCGGACGATGATCGACGTCATCGAGCGCACGGCCAACGAACTCTTCATCCCGCTGACGGTCGGCGGCGGCGTGCGCGCGACCTCCGACATGCGGGACCTGCTCAAGGCAGGCGCGGACAAGGTTTCCCTGAACACCGCGGCCATCGCCGATCCGTCCCTCATCTCGGCCGGGGCTGAGATCTTCGGAACGCAGTGCATCGTCGTCGCCATCGACGCCCGCCGCGAGCCGGACGGCTCGGGCTGGGGCGTCTACACCCACGGCGGACGCCGGCCGGCCGGGCTCGATGCCGTCGAATGGGCAGCGGAAGCGGCCAAACGCGGCGCGGGCGAGATCCTGCTTACCAGCATGGACCGCGACGGCACGAAGGACGGCTACGACCTGCCGCTGCTGGAGGCGGTTTCCGCGGCGGTCGGCGTGCCGGTGATCGCCTCCGGCGGCGCCGGCACGCTCGACCACCTCGCCGAAGGGCTCGCCCCGGGGCGGGCCGACGCGGTACTGGCGGCCTCGATCTTCCACTTCGGGGAGTACCGGGTCGGCGACGCCAAGCGACACCTGCTGGAACGCGGCATTCCCGTTCGTATGGGCCAGTCGTGAGCGGCGCCACCGGGGGCGCCCCGATCCGCTGGGGAAGCGACGGTTTGGCGACGGTCGTGACCGTCGATGCCGCCAGCGGAGACGTGCTGATGGTCGCCTCGATGAACGCCGAGGCGCTGGCGTTGACGCGCGAGACTGGTGTGGTGCACTACTGGTCGCGGTCCCGCGACGCGCTCTGGCGGAAGGGCGCGACCTCCGGCCACGAGCAGCGGCTGGTCGAGATTCGTGTCAACTGCAACCGGGACAGCCTGCTCGTCCGCGTCAAGCAGCAGGGCGCGGTCTGCCACAACGGCTACGCCACCTGCTACTACCGCCGGCTCGACGCCGATGATTCCCTTACGGTTGTCGAACAACGGGAGTTCGATCCCGAAGCGGTCTACGGTGCGACAACCTCCCCTGCCCCATCGCTGGACCTCGTGCAGGAGTGGTACGGGGCCTACGCCGCCCTTCGCGACGAGGACCTCGAATCGGTTTCCGGCACCTCGCGCCGCCTGCGCGCCGAGCACGACGAGGTCACGGCGCGGCTCGCCGACGAACTCAACGAACTGGCCGGGGTGCTCGACGGCAGCCACCGGCACCGGTCGTTCGCCGACGACATCGCGCTGGAAGCAACCCAGTGCCTGTACTGGGCGGCGCTGGTCGCGCTGCGGAGCGGCATCGACGGCGAGGCGTTTGGGAACTGGGTTCTGAATCAAACTTCTGGGGATATGTCGCGTACGTTCGATTCCGAGAAACGCGCGTCCCTCCTCCGGAATCTAGGCGCCGCCGTTCGCTCGAATGCCGCTGCCGCCGTTGAATGGCTTCCCGAGGTAGTGGCAGCGGTGTCGGCAGCCGCGGCACGCGGCGGTCATGACGTTCCAAGCCTTATTGCGGCGGACCTCGACGACCTCGGTTCAAGGCCGTATCTGTGCGGGTACTTCGGGCGGCTTCGAGCAGGCTGAAACGCGACGGCCAACAGGAACGCGATGATCGACCAACCACACGATCCGATGACGCCGCATGTACCGGCCACCCACGACGAGCGTCTCTGGACGCCGTGGCGGATGCGCTACGTCGGCGGCAATGCGGCAGAAGACGACTGCATCTTCTGCAACCGGCTCCGGGGCAACGACGACGCGCATTCGCTCGTCCTTTGGCGCGGCGACGTCTCGTACGTCATCATGAACCTGTACCCCTACAACACCGGCCACGTCATGCTCGTGCCCAACGAGCACGCGGACAGCCCGGAGACGGCAGACCCCGCCGCGCTGGCCGAGATGGCGGCGCTGCTGCCGGGGCTGCTGCGGGCGTTGCGTCGGGTGCTGGGATGCCACGGATTCAACGTCGGCCTGAACGTCGGTGCGGTCGCCGGGGCGGGCATCGCCGCGCACCTCCACCAGCACGTCGTGCCGCGCTGGACCGGCGACGCCAACTTCATGCCGATCCTCGCCTCGACGATGGTGCTGCCTGAGGTGATCCCGGTGACCTACGCCAAACTCCGGGCGGAACTGGAGCGCGAATTCGGCGGCGCGAGGGCGCTCGATGTCGTCATCCTCGACCGGGGTGCCGGGCGAGTCGCCGTCGATGGCACCGGCCGGTTGCCGGCCATCGCCGCGGACGAAGGGCAACCGCTCTGGCGCACGGCGGCCTCGCTTGCGAACGCCAGCGGCGACGTGGAGATCCTCGGCTGGGCCGGGCCGCGCCGGGCCGGCGACGGGCGAGGCGCGCTTGCGCTGCGAATCGACGGCGACGCCCCAACCGGCACGACGTGGCGTTCGGCCGCCGAGTGCGACCTCGAACCGGTCGCCCGCGCGTTGGAATTGGCAGGAGCGACCGCGTAACGAGCATCGGTACGCGACGCTGACTTCCCGGCAAATCTGGTTGCGCTTCGGAGCCCTTCCTATACTCGGGACAGGGCGCGACGGTGCATCCCGGGGGGACGTCTCCCCTGGCGCGGCAGCAGGGGGAGGACTCGATGGCCGGCGCGGACATCCACCGCTATTCCACCGATCGCCGGGGCGCCGGGCTGAACGCGCTGCTGGCGACGGCGGCCGGCGGGCTGGCGGCGCTGGCCGACACGCTGCTGCTCCCGACGATCGTCCTCGCGCTGTTCGCCGGTCAACTGACCGATTCGTTCGTCGCCATCGGCGTCGTCGCCGCCCTTGGCGCGGGATTCTGGGTGCTCGGCCGCATCCCGGCCACCCTGCTCGTCCCCGCGCGGCGGCGAAAGCAACCGTGGGCGCTCGGCGCGTCGCTCGTGCGCGTCGCCGCGCTGGGGTTGCTGACGCTTGTCGCCTTCCGGGCCCAGGCCGGCGGCGAGGGCATGCTCCGCGTGCTGTACGTCTGCTTCGGCGCGTATTCACTGGCCAGCGGCTTCGCCAGCGTTCCGATCGAAGGACTGGTCGCCAAGACCGCGCCCGTCGCCCGTCGCGATGCCTTCTACCGGCAGCGTACGCTGATGGCCGGGGCCGGGGCACTCGTCGGGGCGCTGATCGCCGCCAAGGTGCTTGGGCCGGATGGTCCCGGCTTCCCGCGCCAGTTCGCGTTGCTCTTCCTTGCCGCCACCGTGAGCCACCTCGCGGTGGCGGTCTTGCTCGCGTCGATGCGGGAGCCAACCCGCGTGGCGGAGCCGCGCGGGCTTTCCCCGGCCGCCACGATGCGGTCCGTGCCGCGCGCCCTGTCCGATCCGAGTTTCGGCAAGTTCTTCGTCTTCCGGGTGCTGCTCGCGCTGACGGCCATCGCCGACCCGTTCCTCGTCTTGTTCGCGCTCTCGCGGCTGGGCGTGCCGGCGACGGCCGTCGGCGGCTACGTCGTCGCCTACGTCGCCGGTCTGCTCGTCGCCCGACCGGCATGGGCCGCGCTGGCGAGTCGCTCCGGTGAGCGCACCGTCCTCCAGGCGTCGGCGCTGCTGCGGCTCGTGCCTCCGCTGGTCGCGCTGGCGCTCCCCTACCTCGCCGCGACCACCGCCTGGCGCAGCCGAGCCGGCGACGGTTCGTGGCTGGAGATCGTCTTCGGCGTTGCGTTCGCCTGCATCGGCGCATCGGCATCGGGGCAGGCCCGCGGCACATTCGGCTACCTCGGGGAGTTCGCGCCGACGCGCTCCCGCCCGATTTTCGCGACGATCCTCAACGGCGGGCTTGGCCTCGCGGCCTTCGTGCCGATCGTCGGCGGCGTCGTCGTGACCCGCTCCGGGTACGACACGCTGTTCATCGTCGCCACGATCGTGGCGCTCCTCGCGGTCTTTGCCAGCGGTGCCCTGACGAATGCGTTCGTCCGCCGCCGGCCCAACTCGCGCGGTCTGCCGAGCGGTGCATCCACCGGCAATAGTGCTTCGGCGCCGGTGGTGCTTTCGCAAACCGGGTAGCAGGGAACGGCGCCGGGCGCGACGCGTCATGCTGAACCCGTCGAAGGATCTCGTTGTTGTCCCGTCGGATAAATGACGAGATCCAGCGACGGGCTCGGGATGATAGAGATTGCCGTAGCCCCAAGTAGGCCCTCAGGCGCGCGGACCGGCGGCGGCGACCGAGGGAGAAACCGATTCGGCGAACTGCCGGAAATTGTCGGTGATGTCGGCGGCGAGGCGGCGGGCGGCGCGGTCGCAGGCGGCCGAATCGCTCCACGCATCGCGCGGCTGCATTGGCGCGTCGGGGACACCCGGGATGCGCTCGGGAACGGCGAAGCCGAATGTCGGGTCCGGCCGGCGCGGCACGGAAGCCAGCGAACCGTCCAGGATCGCGGCCACGACGGCGCGGGTGAGGGCGATCGGCATCCGGTGTCCGACGTCAGGAGGGCCTCCGGTCCAGCCGGTGTTAACCATCCAGACATCCGGCTGGTGGCGATCGAGCCGTTCACCAAGCAACTCGGCGTAACGAACCGGGTGCAGCGGCAGGAACGGCGACCCGAAGCAGGCCGAGAAGGTCGCCGCCGGATTCGAGACCCCGCGCTCGGTGCCCGCCAGTTTCGAGGTGTACCCGGTGAGGTACCAGAACAGTGCCTGGTCCCGCGTCAGGCGGGCCACCGGCGGCAGCACGCCGAAGGCGTCGGCGGCGAGGAAGAGCACGTTGCGCGGGTGGCCGCCCATGCCGGAGGGGTCCGCGCCGTCGAGGATTGCCAGCGGGAAGGCCGACCGCGTGTTCTCGGTGAGCGAGCCGTCTTCGTACCGCGGGGCCCGCGTCGCAGGGTCGAGGACGACGTTCTCCAGCAGAGTGCCGAATCGTCCGGACGCGCGGTAGATCTGGGGTTCGGATTGCTCCGACAACCCGATGGTCTTGGCGTAACTACCACCCTCGAAGTTGAAAACACCTCGGTCTGACCAGCCGTGCTCGTCGTCGCCGATCAGCCGCCGCCGGCCATCGGTGGAGAGCGTCGTCTTGCCGGTGCCGGAAAGCCCGAAGAAGAGCGCGACGTCGCCGGCATCGCCGACGTTGGCCGAGCAGTGCATGGTGGCCACGCCCTCGGCCGGGAGCCACGCTTGCAGCGCCGTGAAGACCGACTTCTTGATCTCGCCCGCGTAGCCGGTGCCGGCGATGACCACCAGCCGTTGCTCCAGGCTCAGCGCGATCACCGTGCCGGACCGTGTTTCGTGCACAGCCGGATCGGCATGGAACGAGGGCGCGTGCAGGATCGTCATGCGTGGCCGGCGGGATGGCGCTGCCTCCCGCAACAGGTGTCGGGCGAAGAGCGCGGTCCACGCGTTCTCGGTGAGCACGCGGACGGGCATCGCGTAGGCCGGCTCGGCGCAGGCCGACGCGTCGATCTGCCAGTGCTCGCGCTCGCTCAGGTGCTCCAGCACGTCGCTCTGGAGCTGGGCAAAGGCGGCCTGCGCCATCGGCTGGTTGACTTCGCCCCACCAGATCCCGCGGTCGGTCGGTTCGCCGGTGGCGACGAACTTGTCGCGCGGCGAGCGGCCGGTGTGCAGGCCGGTTTCCACGCATAGCGCCCCGCCGTCGGTGAGGCGCCCTTCGCCGCGAACGATGGCCTGTTCGATCAGGTCCGGGGTGGACGGGTCGAGGTGACGGCGGCGACCGCGGGCGTCGTAGGAACCGGCGGACGGCGGGCGGGTGGACGGATTCGGGCGGACGATGGTCACGTTCGGGCGAGTCGCGGCAGTCATCGTTATCTCCACGTGCGTGCACGGCCCGCGCGGCGGCTCGGCCGGGGCTGGCGGAATTGCTTCGCAACCCATCTGCCAACAGGCGGTGGAGTCGCGTCGGATTGGCCGGGTCAAGCGAAGCGCCGGGGCCCGGCGCGATGCCGATGAGGGTTAGCCCGCCAGGGCCGGTCGTACAAACGACAGCGCCCGGGAAAACCGCGCAAGCACGTCGTCGATCGTGGCCTCGTCCATCGCCGTGGAGGTGTTGAATCCCATGCGCGGCGCGCAGGAAACGCCTTCGAGCAGGAGGGCCAGGTGGAGCACCCGACCGAGCGCTTTGTCGGCGGCCGCGCCGTGCCGGTAGTTCGTCACCTCGTCCACGCCGAGGTGCAGCCCAACGAACGAGCCGAACCCGCTGACCGCGCCGGTCACGCCGGCATCCGCCAGCGCCGCTTCCAGGCCGGCGCGCAGCCGGTCGCCCAGTGTGTTGATCCGCTGGACTTCGGCGGGCGTATAGGCCTCCATCGCGGCGACGCCGGCGACCATCGTGACGAGGTTGCCGTTGAACGTGCCGGACTGCCAGAGCGGCGCCGGGCGCAGCGGGTCGAATTGCTCCATGATCGCCGCCCGGCCACCGAAGCCACCGACGGGGAAGCCGCCTCCGATGATCTTGGCGAAACTGGTGAGATCCGGGCGCACCCGGTAGTACTCCTGCATGCCGCCGGGCATCAACCGGAAACTCATGACCTCGTCGAAGATCAGCAGCGCGCCGGATTCGACCGTGAGTGCGCGCAGGGCTTCGAGGAACGCCTGCTCGGCGGGAATCATCCCGGCCGATCCCATGACCGGTTCCACGATCACGGCCGCGATGTCGGCTCCGCGCTCGGCGAAGACGCGCTCGGCGGCGGCGATGTCGTTGAACGGGATGATCGTCACGTACTCGACCGTGTTGCGCGGCACGCCTATGGTGTCGAGCACCGGGAGCGGCGCACCGGGGTGGCCCGCTGCCTCGTCCAACGGGTCCGGGTGGACGCTCACCTCGGCGTCGTCGTAGGTGCCGTGGTAGCCGCCCTCCATCTTCACGATGAGGTCGCGGCCGGTGAAGGCGCGGGCGGCCCGGATGGCGTTCATCACCGCTTCGGTGCCGGAGTTGCAGAAGCGGACGAGGTCCACCGAGGCCACGCGCTCGGTCAGGATCTCGGCCAGCCGGGTCTGGAACCGGTTCGGCGACGGGAACGCGGTTCCGCGCGGGACCTGCGCCATCACCGCCTCGACGACCGCCGGATGGGCGTGGCCGTGGATGAGCGAGGTGTAGTTGTTCAGCAGGTCGATGTACTCGTTGCCGTCGGCATCGACGAAGCGGCACCCGCTCCCCTGCTCGATCGCGAGCGGGTACGGCGCGTGAAACGCCACCGTGCGGGTGTCGCCGCCGGGCATCACCCGGCGGGCGGCCTCGTGATAGGTAAACGAGCGGGGCGTGCGGGCGCGATAGGCAGCCAGGACCTCGGCCTCGATCTCGGCGCGGATGCCGGTCTTGGGCGCGGTCTCGGTCACCATGCGCGTGTCCTCCTGCGTGGACCCAACGATTTTCCTCCACCCTGCCTTGGGGATGGCCCCGCGATCGTAGGCAGGGCTTTGCCCACTGTCAAGCGGCGGCTACGATAACGCGGCAGTGCGGCAGCGAAGAACTCGGCAGCCGGTGTCGCCGGCCTCCTCATCGAGCGGCGGCCGGTCACCGACACATGCACGGAGGACGACGGTGAAGATCGAGGATTTCAGGCTCGAACGCTGGATGAGCTACTGGGAAACGCGGGTCGGCTACGACATCGCCGAGAGCGGCGTCCTCCCGATGACCGTCAACGAACTGCTCGACCTGCTGCCCGAGGGCGAGCGGGAGCCCACCCGGAATCGCCTGTTCGACACCCGGCTCGGGTATTCCGAGGCGCGGGGCACCCGGTCGCTCCGCGAGGCGATCGCCGCAACCTACGAGAACACGACAGCGGACAACATCCTCGTCACGACCGGCGCCATCGAAGCCAACTACCTGCTGTTCAACGTGCTGCTGGACGCCGGCGACGAGGTCGTCACCATCGATCCCGGTTACCAGCAGGTGCAGAGCGTGCCGAAGGCGATCGGCTGCGACGTCAAGTACTGGCGCGTGCGCGCCGACGACGGCTTCCATTTCGACATGGAGGATTTCGAGCGGGTCGTCTCCCCGCGCACGAAACTCATCTCCATCAACACCCCGAACAACCCGACCGGCGCCATCCTTTCGGAGGACGATCTGCGCCACGTCCACGACATCGCCGCGTCGTTCGGATCGTGGGTGCTCTCCGACGAGGCGTACCGCTGGCTGGACATCCCCGGCGGCGAACCGCTGGCGGCTCCGATCCGCAACCTCGGGGAGCGCGGCATCTCGGTCGGCACCTTCTCCAAGCCGTTCGGGTTGCCCGGCCTGCGCATCGGCTGGATCGCCGCGCCGGAGGAGATCGTTCGCCGCTGCTGGGCGATGCGCGACTACATCACCCTCAGTCCGGGCAAACTCAACGACATCCTCGCCGAACTGGCGCTCACCCACCGCGACGCCATCCGCGAGCGAACCCACCGGATCGTGGCCGCCAACCTCGAAACGGCCGACCGCTGGTTCGACGAGAATGGCGACCTCGTCTCGTGGATCAGGCCGCGCGCGGGCCTGCTGGCGCTGCTGCGCTACCGGCTGGACACCCCGTCGGCGGAACTGGCCGACCTGCTGGCCGCCGACTACAGCGTGATGCTCGCGCCGGGCTCGGCGTTCGGCTTCGAGCACCACCTGCGGATCGGCATCGGGCAAGACCCGGCGATCTTCGCCGAGGGGCTGGCGCGCACTCGTCGCTGCTTCGACGACCTTCTGGCGAAGGGGGTCGCGCTGCGCGAACCGGAAGCGGTCGGCGTGGCCTGACGCTTGCCGGGCGCGAATGGAGCACGGAACCACCCGCCCGCATGGGTGGGGGGTTCCGTGCTCCCTCGTCCTCGCTTCACGGTTACGAAAACGTCACTCCTCGCCTGCCGCGCAGCAGGACGTCAGCGAGTACCAGGTGTCGGGGCGTTGCACGCCTTCCACCACCTGCCGGGTCGCCTCGATCACCAGGTCCGGCTGGTCCTGGTGGATGTCGTGCCCGCTCTCGCTGGCGACGGTGAAGCGTGCGTTCGGGACGAGGTCGGCCAGCCCTTCGTTCGCCGCCATCAGGTACCCCTCCAACTCCCCGGGGGCAAAACCGGGCGCGGAGTCCGACTGCGGGAACGGCTTTCCGTGTGCCAGCACGGCCAGCGGCATCGGCGGCATCGGCGAGGCGGCGACGGCCGCGCGCACAACCGCGTCGTTGGCGCCGTACCCCGTCGTCTCGGCGTCGCCGTAGCCCGGGATCGGATGGATCACGTCCGATCCCAACTCCTGGTTGAGCCGCACCAACGCCTGCCAGCTCTCGGGCGACATCACCTCCTCCAGCAGTTCTGAATAGGCATCGACCAGCACCATACCCACAACGTCGTCGGGATAGGTCGCGGCGTAGAACCGCGCGATGAACCCGCCCATTGAATGCCCGACCAGGACGTAGGGTCCAGGGACCTCGGCCGCCAGCAGCAAGCCGTGAAGCTCGTCCGCCATCTCGGGCACGGTGCGCGGCTGGGCGACCGGATCGCTTCGGCTGGGAACGATCTCCCCGTCGATTTCCGCGTAGGTGCCGGGGCGGTCGTATGCATAGACGCGAGCGAATGCGCTCACCCCCGGCAGGACCATCGTCCGCGGCGACGCGGGCTCGTGCAGGTCGTCGGTCCAGTAGCGGCCGGATGACCGCCCGCCCGCGACCAGCACGACGGTCTGACTTCCCTCGCCGCGGCGCTCCAGATGGAGGCTCCGCCCGCCGATATCGACCAGCCCGGCGAAATCGCCGTGACCGCCGAACGTCTCGCGTTGAGGGGTGGCGTCCTGGGACGACGTTGCGCCGCTCCCGGCGATGAAGAGCGCCGCGGCGGCGATTCCGGCGGCGCCGGCGCGCAGGGCATCGCGACGACCGCACGAACGTTCGGCGAATGGCGCTTGACCTTCGATAGTTCGTTGAGCGTCCACGATCGTTCTCCCGAGTCTCGGCTCGACCGTCGCGGTATGCGAGGCTGTCCTGGTTGACCGTAGCGACGTCATCGTCATCCTTTGTTCACTGCCCCCATCGTTCGCGTCCGCCAGCGCGCGGATACGCCGGATGTGCGTCGCAGGAGCGGCGGCCCCCGATGGACCGGTCATCTATTCGCCGCCCGCGCGAGTGCGACGCGGTCAGTCCGCGCAGCAGGAGGCGAGGTCGTACCAGGTGTCCGGGTGGCGCACACCTTCGACCACCTGCCGGATCGCTTCGATCACGAGCTCGGGCTGGTCCTGGTGAATGTCGTGGCCGCTCTCGGTCGCGACGGTCAGTCGCGCGTTAGGGGCCAGGGCGACCTTGTCCGAGTTCCCGGCACGGAAGATCTCGTCCAACTCCTCGGCGGTAAACCCGTGCGAGTCGTCGGGCAGGACAAACGGTTTGCCGTGGCTGAGGACGGCCAGCGGCATCGGCCGCAGCGGCGAGGCCGCCACCGCATCGCGCACGATCGCGTTGTCGCCGCCGAAGGGCATCGTCTCGAGGTCGCCGTAGCCGGGAATCTCGACCACCGTGTCCGTTCCCATCCCACGGTTGAGCCGCACCAAGGCTTGCCACTGCGCGGGCGTCATCCGGTCTTCCAACTGCTCCGAGTAGGCATCGACGAGCACCAGCCCGACGACGTCATCGGCATACGTGCTCGCATACAGCCGCGCGAAGAAGCCGCCCATCGAATGCCCCGCGAGGACGTAGGGACCCGGGATCTCCGCGGCTTGCAGCAATGCACGGAGTTCGAAAACCACCTCCGGGGCCGTTCGTGGTTGGGCGACGGGATCGCTTCGGCTGATGAAGTCGTCGTCACCGATGCTGGCGGCGGTTCCCGGGCGATCGTAGGCAACCACGCGGGCGAAGCCGCTCACGGCAGGCATGACCATCGTGCGCGGGGCACCGGGATCGTGCAGGTCGTCGGTCCAGTAACGGCCCGACGCGCGATAGCCGCTGACCAGCACGACGGTCGGACCGTCCTCGCCGCGCCACTCCGCGTACAGCGAGCGACCGCCAATATCCACGAGACCTGCGTAGTCGCCGTTCGTCCTGGATGCCGCTTCGTCCTCGGCGGCGACGTGCGCGAACGCTCGCCGACGCCCGGCGGCCGCGAGGGTCGGCGCCGCGATCCCGGCGCCGACAGCGCGGAAGGCGACGCGGCGCGAAATGCGGCGTCCGGTTGGCTGCACCAAGGCATCACCACCGCGGATGCTGAGCACGACTTTCCTCCTCCTCACGTGCCGCTGCGACGCTCGAACCCAACCGCGCCGCCGGCGGGTGCTCGAACGGCGGCGCGGTTACGCGGTGGGGCGATCAACGTCCTCCAGGAACCAGACCTCCGGCTCGCCCACGACCCCGGCCCGTGTCAACGCTTCGCGCAGGTCGTCGGAATCCAGGAACAGCCGCGCCCGATCGAGGTCGTCCCAACCAAGGAGGACCAGCACGTCGTTCGGGTCGCCGGCGGCGTGGAACAGCAACCCACCCCGGGAGCCGTTGGCCCGGCGCGAGATCGCGTGCCCATCGAACACCGCTTTCCACGCGGCGAAACTCGCGATGCGGTGACGTATCAGCACCGTGGGCATGGCACCGGCCTCAGTGAACCTGCCTGGGCATACCTCTTCTAAGCGCCCTGGGCACGGTTTGATGGTAGGCGGTCGGGCACGCGCCACCTATCCGGGGAATTACTCATCCGGAGCCCGGCGCGTACTCATTCGCGGGTACCCGGTCGCCCACGCGGGTCATCGTATGCAGCGCCGCACCGGGCCCCGACCACATTTCGAACCGGGTGATCGGTGCTCAGGCCGAGGTGTCATCCTTCTCGGCGTCAAACCCGGCGGCGACCACGGCCGCCGTGCGCGTGCGCACGCCGAGTTTGGCGAGGATGTGGGCGACGTGGTTCTCGACGGTGCGCACGCTGAGGAAAAGCGCGTCGGCGATGGCGGGATTGGTCATTCCCGAAGTCACGAGCCGCAGGACCTCGACCTCGCGGGGCGTCAATGACCCGCGGATCGGGACCGCGTGGGGTGTGACCGGATCGAGCGCTTCGGACACCGCCCGGCCGGGTTCCAGCGACGTGCCGGAGGCCCACGCGGCGGCGAATCCGTGCTCGCCGAGGGCGGCGCGGGCGGTCTCCACCGCGAGCTCCCGGGCCGATTGATCCTGCCGAATGCCATAGCGGAGACCGAGCCGATCGCGTTGCGCGGTTGCGGCTCCCAGCAGACGGGCGGCGCGGTCCGCCCGCCCGTCGTTCGCGGCCATGAGTCCTATCGCCTCGATTATTTCGATGACGACGCGCGTCCCGGGATGGCTGCGTCCCAATTCGAGCGCCTCTCGATACAGGGCAAGCGCCCGGGCGTCGTCCCCCTGGTCGCGCGCCAGGTTTCCAAGGTCACCCAGGGCCAGGATCACTCCTTCGGTGAATCCCGCGCCGCGCTGGAGGCGGAGGGCTTCGTCGAGGTGCGCGGTGGCCGCCTCGTAGTCGCCACGCGCCCGCGGCGCGACGGCGAGGTTGATCTCGACCCAGCCGGCCAGGATTGCGGCGAGTCGCCGATCCGCGACGGCGGCGACGGCGGCCCGCGCTTCCACCAGACGAGTGGCGCCGCGTGAATGGTCGCCCTCCATGTCGGCCAGCGCGCCGAGTGCGATCAGCGCGAGCGCGGCGTGCCGGGCATCGTCCCGCGCGCGGCAGGCGTTCAGGCCTTCAACGAGGCGTGCTTCCGCTTCCCGGTAGGATCCCTGGTAGCACAGGATCATCCCAAGGGCCACGAGGGCATGCGCCCGGGCGGCGCTGGCGGCATCGTCGCCATCAAGGGCTCGCTCCAGCCAGTCGCGTCCCTCCTGGTAGTAGCCGAGACCGGCCCAGAAGTGACCCAGAGCGGCCGCCAACCCGAGCAGCGGTTCGTCCTCGCCGCGTCCATCGAACCATGTCAATGCTGCCCGCAGGTTGGCGTGATCGGACTCCAGCAGGTTCCGGGCGCGTTCGCCGTCCGGCAGAAGTTCTGCCAGTTCGTACCACGTGGCGAACCCGGAGTAGTAGTCGGCGTGTCGCGCCCGGACGGCATCCGATTCGTCGCTCATGAGCAGTCGTTCGGCCGCGAACTCCCGGATCGTCTCCAGCATCCGGTAGCGAACCGTACCGGTCGCCGTGGTCTCGGGACGCAACAGGCTCGCCTCGACCAGTGCGCCAAGCGAGTCGAGGACGGCCTCGGGAGGTAGCAGAACGTCTCCGACTGCTCCGCCGACCGCTTCCGCCGCTTCGAGCGTAGACCCATCGACAAAGACTGACAACCGCCGAAACAGCACTTGCTCGGCCGGGCCGAGCAGGTCGTGGCTCCAGGCGATCGCGTCCCGCATGGTCTGCAAGCGCAGCGGGCGATCGCGACCGCCGCCAGTCAGGAGCGGAAGCCGCCGGTCCAGCCGATCCCGCAGCTCGGCCACCGACAGGTGGGTGACGCGCGCCGCGGCCAGTTCGATCGCCAGCGGGACGCCGTCCACCCGCCGGCAGATCTCCGCCACGAGGGGTGCGGCGCCGTCCGACACGTCGAGGGACGGGTTCACCGCCAGGCCGCGCTGGGTGAACAGGCGAACGGCGGGTGAGCGCAGGAGGTCCGCGGGTTGGGCGGCGGAAGCCGGATCGGGCAGGGTCAGTGGCGGCACTGGGAGGGCATACTCGCCGGCCACCCGCAACAGCACCCGGCTCGTCACCAGGATCTTGAGGCGCGGACACGACGCCGCCAACGCGCTGACCAGCGGCGACGCCGGCAACAGGTGCTCGAAATTGTCGAGCAGCATGAGCGCATCGGTGTCGCGGAAAGCAGCGGCGATGGCGTCCAGTGCGGGAACCTCGCCGGTTTCGCCGAGCCCGGCGGCTCGCGCGATGACCGATGCGAGCAGTTCGGGGTCGGCGATCGAGGCCAGCGGGACGAAACAGGAGCCTTCGGCCGACTCCGCGCCGAGTTCGGAGGCGATCGCGAAAGCGAGCGAGGTTTTGCCGATGCCGCCGGGGCCGGTCAGGGTGAGGAGGCGAACCTCGGGGCGGCGCAGCAGTGATAGGGCAAGGGCAAGCTCGCGTTCGCGGCCGATGAGCGGCGCGGACGGGAGCGGCGCGAACATGGTTGGATGCTGACCTGCCCGGGCCCTGAACGCCATGAAGCCCACCACCACGTTCGCGCGCCCACCGGCGGATGGTCCGCCGTTGCCTGAGGATACCGCCTCCATCCCGTGCTTTGGCTCTCGGTCGGATTGCTGAGGGACCCCGGATGGCCCAGGCGGGCACCGGCGTGACGGTGAACCGCGACTTCGGGAATGCGGATTCCGTCGACGGTGAGCAGGAACGCCAACGCGAACGGCCCGGGTGCTGGAGCGCCCGGGCCGTTCGAATACAGATCGCGGGTGGTCGCCCTACCCGAGGCTGGCGGCTGCCTTCTCCAGCGCCCGCTTGGTGTAGACGTCGATCAGGTGGCCGCGGTACTCGGCCGAGGCGTAATGGTCGCCGTTCAGCTCCAGCCCCTGCGAGGCGAGCGCGGCGGCGGCGGCGATGTTCTCGGCCGTGAGGGCCTTGCCAACCAGCGCCTGCTCCGCGGCGGTGGCGCGGGTCGCCGTCGAGGTCGCGCCGGTGATGGCGATCTTCGCGTCCGCGACGTTGCCGTCGCCGCCGGTGGTGACCACCGCGGCGACGCCCACGACCGCGTAGCCGGAAGCCGGGTGGCGCACCTTCTCGTAGGCCATGCCCGCCTTGCCGGCCGGCGCGGGGATGTTGATTTCGGTGATGACCTCGTCCGGCTCCAGCGTGGTGGTGAAGATATCGACCAGCAACTCCTCGGCCGGGATCTCGCGCTCGCCGTTCGGGCCGACCGCCTTGACGGACGCGCCGAGGGCGACCGCGACGGCCGTGAAGTCCGCCGACGGGTCGTTGTGGGCGAGCGAGCCGCCGAGGGTTCCCAGCGACTGCACTTGCGGGTCGCCGACGTTGTTGGCGACCTCGGCGATCAGCGGCATCTTCGCCTTCAGCTCGGCGGAATCGCGCAGGTCGGCGTAGGTCGCCATCGCGCCGATCGTGACGCCGCCGTTGACGCTGACGCCGCTGATGCCCTCGACGGCGCCGAGATCGACCAGCGCCGACGGCGCGGCGAGGCGCAGCTTCATCGCCGGGATCAGCGAGTGGCCGCCAGCGAGGAGCTTGGCGTCCGGGTTGTCCTGCAGGAGCTGGATGGCCTCCTGCACGCTGCTGGGCCGGTGGTACTCGAATTGGTTCGGGAACACCGCATTTCCTCCCCCCGCGCGGCGCGGGCAGGGCGGCGCCGCCTGACGCCGCCCGGATTGCTGTCCACGGTCGCGGCTTACGCCCCTGCGGCCGTCATGCTGCGCCAGACCTTTTCCGGCGTCAACGGCATGTCGATGTGTCGGACCCCGAGGTGGCCGAGCGCGTCGATGACGGCATTTGCCACGGCCGGGGTGCTGGCGATGGTGCCCGCCTCGCCCGCGCCCTTCACCCCCATCGGGTTGGTCGGCGACGGGGTGACGGTGCGATCGAGTTCGTAGGTCGGGACCATCGTCGCCTTGGGAATCGCGTAGTCGTTCATGGTGCCGGTGACGAGTTCGCCGTTGTCGGCGTAGACGGCGCCCTCGTAGAGCGCCTGCGCCAGACCTTGCGCGATCCCGCCGTGGACCTGCCCATCGACGATGAGCGGGTTGACGATGTTGCCCACGTCGTCCACCGCGACGTAGCGCAGGAACGAGATTTCGCCGGTCTCGCGATCGACCTCGACGACGCAGACGTGGGTGCCGAACGGGAAGGTGCAGTTCGGCGGATCGTAGAAGGTCGTCGCTTCCAGCGTCGGCTCCATGCCCTCCGGCAGGTTGTAGCCGAGGTGGGCGGCCAGCGCGAGTTCGGACATCGTCTTCGCCGACTCCGGCGAGCCCTTGACCCGGAACGCGCCGTCCTCGAAGACGATGTCGTCCGGCGCGGCCTCCAGCAGGTGGGCGGCCAGCAACTTCGCCTTTTCGCGGATCTTGACCGCGCTCTTGAAGATCGCGGTGCCGCCCACGGCCAGCGAGCGCGAGCCGTAAGAACCGAAACCGAACGGGGTGCCGAGGGTGTCGCCCCACTCAACCTCGATGTCCTCGTAGTTGACGCCGAGTTCGTCGGCGGCCAACTGGGCGAAGGTCGTCTCGTGCCCTTGCCCGTGCGGGAGCGAGCCGGTGGTGACGACGACCTTGCCGGTCAAGTGAATCCGGACGTTGGCGCTTTCCCAGAGGCCCGCGCCCCAGCCCTGCTCGCCCATGTACTTCGAGGGCGCGATGCCGCAGACCTCGACGTAGGAGCAGAGACCGATGCCGATCTGCTTGCGCGCGTTGGCCGCCCGCCGCCGGGCCTGCTCCGCGCGCAGCCCGGCGTACCCGACGTTGGCGAGCGCCCTGTCCAGCGCCGTGGCGTACTCGCCGCTGTCGTAGGGCAGCATGCCGACGCCGGTGTCGTAGGGGAAATCCTCGGGCTGGATGAAGTTCTTCCGCCGGACTTCCGCCGGATCGACGCCGGTCTCGGCGGCGACGAGGTCGCACACCCGCTCGATCAGGAAGGTCGCTTCCGGGCGGCCCGCGCCGCGGTAGGCGTCCACCATCGCGGTGTTGGTGTAGACGCCGGTGACGTCCACGTGGATGGCCGGGATCTTGTAACACCCGGCGACCATCCGCCCGTAGAGGGTGGTCGGGATGCCCGGGGCGACCGTGCTGAGATACGCGCCGAGGTTGGCCAGCGTCTTGACCTTCAGCGCGGTGATCGTGCCGTCCGGCCCGGCCCCGATCTCGACATCGGTGATGTGGTCACGGCCGTGGGTGCTGGTCAGGTAGTTCTCCGAGCGGTCCTCGAAGAACTTGACCGGGCGGCCGACCGCCTTGGACAGCCACAGCACCAGCGGCATGTCGTAGTAGAGGAAGATCTTCGCGCCGAACCCGCCGCCGACGTCCGGCGCGATCACCCGCAATTTTTGCTCGGGGATGCCGAGCACGAACGCGGTGATGAGCAGCCGGTGGACGTGCGGCGCCTGCGAGGTCGCCCAGAGGGTGTAGTCGCCGGTGCCGGGGTCGTACCGGCCGATCGAGCCGCGGGGCTCCATCGGGGTCGGGATCAGCCGCTGGTTGACGATGCGCTGCGAGATGCGGACGTCGCTGCCTGCCAGCGCAGCGTCGGCGGTTTCCGCGTCCTTGCCGCAGGTCCAGCGCATCACCACGTTGCCGGGCGCGTTGTCGTGCAACTGGGGCGCGCCCTCGGCGAGCGCCTTCGCGGCATCGACGACGGCCGGCATCTCTTCGTAGGTGACCTCGACCGCCTCGGCAGCGTCGGTCGCCTGGTAGCGGCTCTCGGCGACGACGACGGCCACCGGGTCGCCGACCTGGTTGACCTTGCCGAGCGCGAGCAGCCGCGGGGTGTTGACGTTGTTGTCCACCCCGGATGCCGGCCACGCGCACGGCAGCGGGTTGACGTCCTTGAGGTCCTCGCCGGTGAAGACGGCGAGGACACCCGGCATCGCGCGCGCCTTCGCGGTGTCGATGGAGACGATGCGGGCGTGCGCGTAGGGCGAACGCACCATCGCCGCGTGGGACATCCCCGGCAGTTTCACGTCGTCGAGGAAGTTGCCCGCGCCGGTGATCAGCCGGGGGTCCTCCCGGCGCTTGATGGACTGGCCGACGAGTTTCGTCGGCCGTTCAGCCGTGGCGACCATCCACCACCTCCCGTCCTGCCGGGGCGCGTCGGCGCGCCCGCGCCAGCGTCATCGCTCGCCGGCCGCCGCGCGGCGGCCGGGCGGGACCCGTGGGACAGCCCGGGGAAGCGTTTCCGCCAGCCCCGGACCGCCGGTTGCTAGGTGTTCTGGCCGGACAGTTCGCTCTTCCAGGCATCGACCGATTTCGGCTCGTGACCGGGCGCGCCCATCGCCTTGGCGGCGTGCTGCACGGCGAGGACGATGTTCTGGTAGCCGGTGCAGCGGCAGAGGTTGCCCTCCAGCGCGTGCCGGATTTCGGGCTCGGTCGGGTTCGGGTTGCGCTGCAGCAGCGCGCGGGTGGACATGATCATGCCAGGCGTGCAGTAGCCGCACTGCAGGCCGTGCTTCTCCCAGAACCCTTCCTGCACCGGGTCGTACTGGTCGCCCTTCGCCAGCCCTTCGATGGTGGTGACCGTGCCGCCGTTGGCCTGCACGGCCAGCACGGTGCACGACTTGACCGTCTTGCCGTTGAGGTCGATCGTGCAGGCGCCGCACTGGCTGGTGTCGCACCCGACGTGGGTGCCGGTCAGCCCCAGGTTGTCGCGCAGGAAGTGAACGAGCAGGAGGCGAGGCTCCACCTCCGCCTCGTACTCGACCCCGTTGACGGTCATCTTCACCGGGATTCGGGTCGCCATCGGAACCGCGATACCCATCTCGCTCCGCTCTCCTCTGCTCACCCACCGCGGCCAGCCGCTGCGCCGGCCGCGCTTCCCCGCCCGCCTTGCGCCCCTCCCGCGTCCGGGCACGCCGAAGCGGCGGGTACGGGCGGGACCGGACGCCACGCGCGCAGGCGTGGTCCTGACGAGTGGCGGCAGGATATCCGAGGGGTATGCGGTTGTCTACGCCGCCTCCCTTCGGTCCCGCGCCGAATCGGCCCCGATGCCTCACCTAATTCCGAGTGAATTCGTCGGATATCGGACGCTGGACCGCCGGTAGGCGCCCAAGTCCGGCCACATCAGACGCCCGCCCGAAGTTGAAACCCCGGCCTACGAACACGAAGCCCCTCCGGGGCTGAGAACGGGCGTCGCGCGCGCGGCCGTCGCGGTCAGCCCCGAAAGGGCGTCGATCGAAACGTGTGTGGCAATTCGGGCGATGCCGAGGGTCACGAACCGGGCGCGGGTCAGGCGGGGTTCGCGGCAAGCCGCCAGCCGTACTGGCGCTCGTAGTAGTCGCGAAAATCGCCGTCCCGGATGGCCTGCCACCAGGCGGGATGGGAGACGTACCAATCGACGGTGTCCGCCAGCGTTTCCTCGAAGGTGCGGGTGGGCGACCAGCCCAATTCGTCCCGGATCTTGCCGGGGTTCAGGGAGTAGCGGCGGTCGTGGCCGGGCCGGTCGGGGACGTGGCGGATCAGGGACTCCGGCTTGCCGAGACGGGCGAGGATGCCGCGCACCACGTCGAGGTTCGGGCGCTGCTCGCCCGCGCCGACGTTGTAGGCCTCCCCGGCCCTGCCCCGCCGCAGTACCAGGTCGATAGCCGCGGCGTGGTCGTCAACGTGCAGCCAGTCGCGCTCCTGCAGGCCGTCGCCGTACACCGGCAGCGGCAGATCCTGCAGCGCGTTGGTGACGAAAAGCGGGACCAGTTTCTCGGGGTACTGGCGCGGGCCGATGGTGTTGCAACCCCGCGTGGTCACCACGTCCACGCCGTAGGAAACGTGGTAGGCGTGGCACATCTGTTCTCCGCCGGCCTTGGCGGCGGCGTAGGGCGAACGCGGAACCATGGGATCGGCTTCGACCGACCGGTGGCCGTCCTCGATGTGCCCGTAAACCTCGTCGGTGCTGACCTGGAGCATCCGCTTGCCGTTGGTGCGGGCGGACTGCAACAGCGTCATCACGCCGACGACGTTGGAGCGTGCAAAGGCTTCCGGCTCCAGCAGCGAACGATCGACGTGGGTCTCGGCCGCGACGTTCACCACGGCGTCGGCGGATTCGACAAGCGGTTCGACCGTGTCCGGGTCGGCGATGTTGCCCTGGACGAACGAGAACCGCGGGTCGTCGCGCACGTCGTCGAGGTTGGCCGGGTTGCCGGCGTAGGTCAGCGCGTCCAGCACGACCACCTCGTCCTCCGGATGGTCGGCAAGGATGCGGCGCACGAGCGCGGAGCCGATGAACCCGGCCCCGCCGGTCACGAGCACCTTCATGACGATGGTCCCTCCCCTGCCCCGGCGGCGGGCAGGCCGAACTCGGAGGCCAGCCGGGGAACGTAGGCGGCGACGGCATCCTGCCACGGCCGCAAGCGGATGCCGAGCGCGGCGGCCCGGTTGTTGGCGAGCGTCGAATCGGCCGGGCGTTTCGCCGGCAGCGGGTATTTCGCGAGGAAGGCGGGCGTGGTCGTCGGAGCGACCGCATCCGGGTCCAACCCGGCTGCGTCGGCAACGGCGCGCGCCAATGCGAATCGGCTGGTCCGGCCCTCGTTGGTGAGGTGGAAGATGCCGGAACCATCGGCGGCGAGCAGGGCGGCCAGCGCTTCGGCGAGGTCGGCGGCGAAGGTCGGGGAGCCGAACTCGTCGTCCACGACCTCCATCCCGCCCCGGGATGTGAGGACCGCGAGCACGGTGCGGGGAAAGTGCTTGCCTGCGCCGCCGTACACCCAGGCGGTGCGGGCGACCGCGAACGACGTATCGGCGGCGAGCACCGCCTCCTCGCCGAGCCGTTTCGAGCGCCCGTACGCCGAGACCGGGTCGGGTGTTGCCTCCTCGCCGTAGGGCGCGCCGCCGTCGCCGGGGAACACGAAATCGGTGGAGACGGCAAGCAGTTTCGCGCCGGCGGCGCGGGCGGCTTCCGCGACGTGGGCCGAACCGCCGGCATTCACCCGGCGCGCGCCGTCGGGATCTCGCTCCGCGCCGTCCACGTCCGTCCACGCCGCGGCGTGGATGACGGCGTCCGGGGACGCGTCGGCGAAGGCGCGCAGGACCGCGCCGGCATCGGTGATGTCGGCCACGCAGTCGATGCCGGGTCCGGCGGCGCGGGCCATCGCGACGGGAACCGCCCCGGCGGCTCGCAACACTGGTACGAGGTAGCCGCCGAGTTGGCCGCCCGCCCCGGTGACGAGCACGCGCCGGCCTGCCAGCGGGGCCACCTAGACGATGCCCACGACCGAGTGGTCGCCCAGCATCAGGCGGATCGCCTGCGGCTTCAGCGGCGATTTCTCGACCAGCACCTCGCGGCCAATGAGCGAGTCGGCGATGCGGCGATCGACGTTGCGGATCGTCGAGCCCGAAAGGACGATCGAATCCTCGATCTCGCAGCCGGTCAGGTCGCAATCGTCGCCAATGGCGGTGAACGGTCCCACGTAGGCGTCGGTCAACTTCGTGCCGCGACCGACGATGGCCGGGCCGCGCACGGTGCTGGCGGAGACGATCGCGCCCGGCTCGATGACGACCGGGCCGACGAGAGTCGAATCGGCGTCCACGATCCCCTCGACCCGCCGCTGGAGGGTGCCGAGCACCAGCCGGTTGGCGGCCAGCATGTCGTCCTTCTTGCCGGTGTCGATCCACTCGTCGCTGATGCGGGACGAGCGCACTTCGCACCCGGCATCAATCAGCCCCTGGATGGCGTCGGTGATTTCCAGTTCGCCGCGGGCCGATGGGACGAGGTTGGGCGTGACATCGTGGACGTCCGGGCCGAAGAAGTAGACCCCGATTACGGCCATGTCGGAGACGAACTGCTTGGGTTTTTCCACCAGTTTCGTCACCCGGCCATCCTCGTCGAGCACGGCGACCCCGAATGCGGCCGGATCCGGCACCTGCTTGAGCAGGATCTGCCCCTGGCAATTGGCTTCGGCGAAGCGGCGGGCGTGCTCGGCGATGCCGCCCATGAGGAAGTTGTCGCCGAGGTACATGCAGAACGGGTCGTCGGCCAGCCACTCGCGGGCGGTGACGATGGCGTGGGCGAGCCCGAGCGGCGCCGACTGCGGGATATAGGTCACGCGGGCGCCGAACTGGCTGCCGTCGCCGATGGCGGCGCGGACCTGCTCGCCGGTGTCGCCGGTGACGATGCCGATCTCGGAGATGCCGGCCTCGACGAGCTGTTCGAGCGCGTAATAAAGGACCGGTTTGTTGGCCACCGGCACCAGTTGTTTTGCGCCGGTGGCGGTGAGCGGACGTAACCGCGATCCCTTGCCGCCGGCCAGCACGAGGCCCTTCAACCGCCGCATCGCTCCCCTCGCCGCGCATTCGATCGATGCGGCAAATGGTAGCACCGGCGCGCCGGACGGCAGCGGACGGATGCTGGCGTACCGCGACCGGCGCAGTTCAGCCCATTCGGCGCTCGGCGGTCAGTCGAGCGCGCTTCACGACCGCCACCCACCCGTCATCCCAAGCCCGTCGAGTGATCTCGTACACGAGTCGAGGAGTCGAGGAGTCGAGAAGTCGAGAAGTCGAGAAGAAACGAGGTCCTTCGACGGGTGGGCGATGCTAGCGGGGTTCCGAAACAGGATCGCGGTCGTAACTGCGTGCGCGGACGCCGTCGTTCGCGCCGGGATGGGAGCCATTCGGGGCGTCGCACGCGCCGCGCCCGCCTGCCGGTTCCGGGCGAACGCCGGTGGTACACTCCCGCGCGGCCTCGCCCCAACCCGGCGTCCCGCCCTCCATCGCCGCCCTATCCGGGGGTTTCCCGTTGTCCGCTCCCCAATCGACCGCGGCCAGCGCCGCCGATGCGCCCGTCGAGCGCGGCGGGTTCTGGGACTCGCTGCGCCGCTACCCGACCTTCCGCACGCTCTGGTTCGCCGCGCTTTCGGCCTCCATCGGCCAGTGGATGCAGCAGGTCGCGCTCGGCTGGATCGCGCTGACGATGACGAACTCGCCGGGGTTCGTCGGCATCGTCTCCTTCGTCGCCGGGCTGCCCTTCCTCATCGTCGCCCCGCTCGGCGGCGCGCTGATCGACCGGGTGGACCGCAGGCGGCTGATGCTGGCCTGCCAGGCGCTGGCCGCCGGGCTCGCGCTCATCGTCGCCATCGACGTCATCGCCGGCACCGCGCAGCCGTGGCACCTCGTGGTCGCCGCGTTCGCCAACGGCAGTTTGCAGGCGCTGCTCAACCCGACCCAGCAGAGCCTCGTGCCGGCGCTCGTGCCGCGCCACAGCATGACCAACGCGATCGGGCTGATGAGCGCCGGGCAGAACATGACCCGGATGGTCGGTCCCGGCCTCGCCGGCGTCGTGATCGGCGCGGTCGGAGAGGGCGAGACGTTCCTGCTGCAGGCGCTGGCGCTGGCCGGCGCCTTCGTGCTGGTGCTGGGGATGCGGCTGCCGGAGCGGCCGCCCTCCACCGGGGTCAGCCGCAACCCGTTCGAGGGGCTGCGGCTGATCGCCACCCGGTCGGACCTGCGCGCGATCTGCCTGCTGGCGTTCTTTCCGACGCTGCTGATCTTTCCCTACATCGGGTTCCTCAACGTTTTCGCCCGCGACATCCTCGACATCGGGCCGCAGGGGCTGGGGCTGCTGATGGCGACCAGCAGCGTCGGCGCGATCGCCGGCTCGCTGCTGGTGGCGGGCAAGGGCCGGGCCGAGGGCATGGGCAAGTTCCTGCTGGGCGGCATCATCGTGTACGGATTCGCGATCATGGTGATGGCGCTGTCGCGCACGCTCTGGCTCACGCTGCCGATGCTGGTGATCGGCGGGTTCCTCGGCGCGGCGTTCATGGTCGGCAACAACGCCCTCATCCAGCACCGGATCGAGGACGCCGTGCGGGGCCGGGTGATGGGCGCCTACATGCTGACCTGGGGCCTGATGCCGCTCGGCGCGCTGCCGATGGGCATGCTCGGTTCGCGCATCGGGATGCCGGAGGCGGTGCTGGCGTTCACGATCGTCTCGACGCTGTGCACGATCGTGCTCGGGCTGACGAACCGGACGCTGCGCGAACTCTAGCCCCGCCGCCGTTCCGGCCCGCAACCCGCTATCGCTGCGCGATACGTCGGGCATCGGCCGCGTTCGACCTGGCGAGACGGGGCCGCACCAGGGGTTTCGCCCGCTCGGATCGCCCAGTCTCGCGCGCGGGCCGATTGGTGCGAGCGACGCAGATGTTCGAGACCCGCGGGACCCCCGCCACTCCGCGACGCCAGGTGATTTCGCGAGGAGCCTCTTGTTGAACCGCGAGTCTGTCGCGGCGGTGCTGGCCACCCGGGAACCGATCGTGCTCCGTCGGTAAGACAATCGACTATTGACGACTTCATGGTCTCTTCATTATGGTTGCGACTTCCGGCAGGGGGCAATGTTGCCGGGGCGCGGCGCGCCCTTGTCGCCGCGTGTCAAACGGGGAAGGGAAACGGAACATGGACGGTTCGACGTTCGACGGGATCGCCCGCATGCTCGGCCGCGTGGCCAGCCGGCGCGAGGGACTGCGCGCCGCTTCGGCTGCGGCGGCAGCCTTCATCGCCGGCGGCGCGGTTGCGGCGGCTGGCCCCGAGGGGGAGCGGTGCCTGCAAGTCGGGCAGCGCTGCGGCAAGAAGTCCGGCAAGAACGGCGGTCCCTGCAAGCGGTGCTGCTCCCGCTACTGGACCAAGGGCGACAAGCGCAAGCGCTGCACCTGCAAGCCGGACGGCATGCGCTGCAACAACTCCAGCCAGTGCTGCAACGCCGTGTGCGACCCCGCAACGAAGACCTGCGGGACCGGCGCCAGCGCGGTCGCGACCGGCGACCCCTGCTCGGTCGCCGCCGGTGATGTCTGCGCCGATCCGGCCGCGTCGTGCGTGGCATACATCGAATCCCCGGGGCAGGACTTGCCGACGTTCTGCCTCCTCCCCTTCCAGGCGGCATGCACCGCGGACGGGCAATGCGTGACCGACACATGCGCGCCGCTCGACGACGGCGGCGCGGCCGGCGCCGACGGCTGCTGCGGTACCGAAGGCATCGCCTGCAACGGGAACGCCGATTGCTGCTACGGCTATGGGTGCCTCGCCGGGTCCTTCACCTGCATCTCGCTCAGCTAGTAACTGCGCCGGCAGCGCTGCCGGCGCCCGGTCCTGATGGTTGGCGGGGTCGTCCCGGCCGCGCGTGACCTGCGCTCCGCGCCGGCCTCGCCGCCCGTGGGCACACATAGCCTCGCACAGCGCGGTGGCCGGGAGGGATTTCCATCCTCCCGGCCGCCGCGTCGGCGTTCGAGGTCAACGAGCGGACTCCGCATCGCGGCGCCTGCTCCCGCGCACGCCGTGGTCGGACGATCGCGCCGCCGCGAGGCCGCCCTGGCAGCGGCAGGGCAGCAGCGACAGGCACGACACCCGCAGGGCGAGCACGGCGCAGGCGCGCGGCCAGTGGCAGCCTTCGTAGGGCGGCAGCGGCGCGCCGGGCGGGATGGCAGGGCGTGGCCACTCGTGCGCCGAATGCGCGCGCGGCCGATCGGGCAGCGGCCGGCGGTCGTTCGGATCGTCCCACCACAGGCGGAGCGGGGCCGGTTCGTCGGCGGGGGTACGGCGCGCCGCCACCGGGGCAGGTGTGGACCCAACGGCCCGGTCGCCGTCGGGCTCGAACGGCTCGTGGACCGCGGGTGGCTGATGATTGCCCGGCGGCGCGCCGTGCCGCGGCGCGGGCGATGGGGAGGACGGCGCCGGGTTCGCCACGAACAGGGCATCCAGCGCGGCCAGCGGATCGCCCGGCGGTTGGCGCAGGCGGCTGCCCGGCCGCCCGGCGCGGCCGAAGCGGGGTGGTTCCATCGTGCGTTCTCCTTCGCTGGGCGGAGTTTGTTCGGTATTTATTCGGCGTTTATTCGGTATTTGTTCGGCGCCTCAATCCGCGTACGTACGCGGTTTTCCGATGCTTTCGGCGGTGCCCCTACGAGCCCAGCCGCCAAACCACCGCCGGGCGCCCGACTCCGGACGCCGGCTTGACCCGCTCGACGACGACGACCCCGGCTTCGATCAGCGAGCGGACCGCCGTTTCGATCCGGGCCGCGCTCACCTTCCGGTGGAACAGGTGGAAGACCTGCGCGCTCGTGAGCGGTCCATTCGCCAGCGCCTGCAGCAGCAGGTCGGCCACGCCGTCTCCCGACCGCGTGACGAAGGTCCAGCGCGCGCTGTCGAGCACGTATTCCCAGACGCCGATCGCCGCGTCGAGGTCGGCCTCCTCGATCACCCAGCGACCGTCGAGCACGGCGTAGATGGCGGCCAGGCGCATGACGTGCACCTCCCCGCGCGCGGCAACCGCCCCGACGATGCCGGTCTGCTCGCTGGTCAGCAGCGGATAGGCCTCGCGCCAGAGGCGGGCGGCGCGCCGGTCGCGCACGAACGCCCTGCCGTCGTGCGGCAGCATCATCAGGCGGTCGCGCAATCCCGAGGCGAGCCGGGAGACCAATGCCGGCGGCAAGGCGGCGCCGTCCGGCAGCAGTTTCGACCGCCGCACGCAGGTGAACAGGAAGCGGTTGGCGAACCCGTTGGCGATCTCCATCGTCCGCAGGTTGGCCCGCAGTTCGTCGGCGGAGGTGTGGCCGACGATGGTGACGTGGCCGCCGGCCGCGCGCAGCGGGGCGGTCCGGGTCAGGGTCGCCAGCGGCCCGCCGTCGAACGCCTTGCGGACGACGGCGGACAGCGTGTTTCCCTCCCGGTTGGCGACGGCCAGTGTGCCGCCGAACTCCTCTTCGATCAGGAACAACCGCTTGTCCCGCTCGCGGGCGGCTTCTCCGTCCTTGCCCTCCTCCGGGTCGCTGAGCGCCGCGATCAGCCCTTCGCCGGTCGAAAGGCCGGTGGAAACGCAGGCGCGGAACCAGTCCGGCGCGGCAACCGCCAGCACCGGCGACAGGGTGCCCCAGGTGGTGCCCTTGCGGCCGCGCGCGGTCGCACCGACGAGGACCGGCCAGACGCGCAACCCGTGCCGCTGCCCGGAGACTTCCCACCAGGCGCGGTGGCCGGTCATGTTGCCCACGGCGGCGAGCAGCGTGAGCAGCAGCCCGGCCTCGTCGGCCTCGGTGTACGGCAGCAGCCCGCCGACGACCTCCCCGGCGAACCCGGCGAGCGCGGCCCGGTGCAGCGCGCCGGGCCATGCCGGCGGCGGCGGCGGAGCGGGCAACGCCTGCGGCGGCACGTCGTCGCCCGCGGTCGTCGCGGTCCGGTCATCACGCGATTCGTCCATCCCGTCCCCCCCGTTCTCGCCGGTAAGCCGTGGACCCTTGCCGAACAAATCAAGAAACCGCGTACGTACGCGGATACTAGGGCCGAGCAAATACCGAATAAACGCCGAATAAATACCGAACAAACTCACCGGGACGGGCGTTGCGGATGCCATGCGTGACCGATTCGGCACCGTTCCGCACGCCGCCCCTACCCTATAGAACAGCCTCGAGGACCGAAAAAATCACGCGGCCGAAGGGTGCCGGTTTGGTACGGTCCGAGCGGGCATCGGTGGGCTGCCCGCCGAATCGTGCATTCGCCTGGTGGGATGGCCGGGCAAGACCGCGATGGCCCACCTGATGCGGGCGACGGACGCACCCGACCGGAGTCGATGGCGTTTGCCTATTCGAAGCCTGTATCAGCATCTCGCCTGCGTCAGCCAAACCGTCATTCAACCCGTCATCAAAACCGTCATCCTGAGCGTGTCGAGGAATCTCGTCGCTCCTCGACTCCTCGACTCCTCGACTCGATTACGAGACCACTCGACAGGCTCGGGATGACGACGGAGGCGATCCTGAAACGTGTCCTCACGCAACAGCCATCACCTCCAAACGGGCGGCGGCAGGCGGTCCGGCAGCGTCGCGGGAACCGCCCGGACGCACCGGCAGGATGTTGTCACGAACGCGCCCGCGAACGACAATCGGCAGTCCCGCCCGAGCCCGACCGAGGATCACCCGGCGGAGCCGTGCCCCGGCGGCTTCGCGCAGCAGCGACCAGACGGAGGCAGGATGACCACCGCCACGACCACCGAGCGCCGCCAGGCCGCGCACCACGCCGCCGATAGCCACGACCTTATCCGCGTGCAGGGCGCGCGCGTCAACAACCTGAAGGACGTCAGCGTCGAGATCCCGAAGCGCCGGCTGACGGTCTTTACCGGCGTATCCGGATCGGGCAAGAGTTCGCTCGTGTTCGGGACCATCGCCGCCGAATCGCAGCGCCTGATCAACGAGACCTACAGCACCTTCGTGCAGGGGTTCATGCCCAGCCTCGCCCGCCCGGAGGTCGATCTGCTGGAAGGGCTGACCACGGCGATCATCATCGACCAGGAGCGCATGGGCGCGAACGTCCGCTCCACCGTCGGCACGGCGACCGACGCCAACGCGATGTTGCGCATCCTGTTCAGCCGGCTGGGCGAACCGCACATCGGGCCGTCGAACGCGTTCTCGTTCAACGTCCCCTCGGTCCGGGCGAGCGGCGCGATCACCATCGAGCGGGGCGAGGGCAAGACGAAAACGGAAAAGGCGACGTTCAACCGCCTCGGCGGCATGTGCCCGCGCTGCGAGGGAATGGGATCGGTCACGGATTTCGACCTCACCGCGCTTTTCGATGCAAACAAGTCGCTGGACGAGGGCGCCATCGTCGTGCCCGGCTACAGCATGGACGGCTGGTACGGCCGCATCTACCGCGGCTCCGGGTTCTTCGACCCGAACCAGCCGATCGAGCAGTTCACCAAGAAGGAAATGCACGATTTCCTCTACAAGGAGCCGACCAAAATCAAGGTCGATGGCATCAACATCACCTACGAGGGCCTGATCCCGAAGATCCAGAAGTCGTACCTGTCCAAGGACGTCGAGGCGATGCAGCCGCACATCCGCGCCTTCGTCGAGCGGGCGGTGACGTTCACTACCTGCCCCGAGTGCGAAGGAACCCGGCTGACGAAGGAAGCCCGGTCGTCGAAGATCGCCGGCATCAACATCGCCGACGCCTGCGCGATGCAGATCAGCGACCTCGCCGAGTGGGTGCGCGGCCTCGACGAACCAACGGTCGCGCCGCTGCTGGCCGGGCTGCGGGAAACGCTCGATTCCTTCGTGGAGATCGGCCTCGGCTACCTCTCGCTCGACCGTCCGTCGGGCACGCTCTCGGGCGGCGAGGCGCAGCGGACGAAGATGATCCGCCACCTCGGCTCGTCGCTCACCGACGTCACCTACGTGTTCGACGAACCGACCATCGGGCTCCACCCGCACGACATCCAGCGCATGAACGACCTGCTGCTGCGGCTGCGGGACAAGGGCAACACGGTGCTGGTCGTCGAGCACAAGCCGGAGGCGATCGCCATCGCCGACCACGTCGTCGATCTCGGCCCCGGCGCGGGGTCGGGCGGCGGCACGGTCTGCTACGAAGGGACGGTCGAGGGGTTGCGCGCCAGCGGCACGATCACCGGGCGGCACCTCGACGACCGGGCGTCGCTCAAGGAATCGGTGCGGACGCCGACCGGGGTGCTGGAGATCCGCGGCGCGAACACCCACAACCTCCGCGACGTGGACGTCGATATCCCGCTCGGCGTACTGGTCGTCGTCACCGGCGTCGCCGGTTCGGGCAAGAGTTCGCTGATTCATGGGTCGATCCCGGCGTCGGCGGGCGTCGTGTCGGTCGATCAGGCGCCGATCCGCGGTTCGCGGCGCAGCAACCCAGCGACCTACACCGGTTTGCTGGACCCGATCCGGAAAGCATTCGCCAAGGCCAACAACGTCAAGCCCGCCCTGTTCAGCGCCAATTCCGAGGGCGCGTGCCCCACCTGCAACGGCGCCGGGGTCATCTACACCGATCTGGTGATGATGGCCGGCGTCGCCACGGTCTGCGAGGACTGCGAGGGCAAGCGGTTCCAGGCGGCGGTGCTCGACTACACGCTCGGCGGCCGCAACATCAGCGAGGTGCTCGGGATGTCCGTGACCGAGGCCGAGGCGTTCTTCGGCGCGGGCGACGCGAAGACCCCGGCCGCGCACGCGATCCTGTCGCGGATGGAAGCGGTCGGGCTCGGCTACCTCAGCCTCGGCCAACCTCTGACGACCCTTTCCGGCGGCGAGCGGCAGCGCCTGAAACTGGCGACCCACATGGGCGACAAGGGGGGGATCTACGTCCTCGACGAACCGACCACCGGCCTGCACCTCGCCGACGTGGCGCACCTGCTCGGCCTGCTCGACCGCCTCGTGGATGCCGGCAAGTCGGTCATCGTGATCGAGCACCACCAAGCGGTGATGGCCCACGCCGACTGGATCATCGACCTCGGCCCCGGCGCGGGCCACGACGGCGGGCTCGTCGTCTTCGAGGGCGCGCCGGCGGATCTGGTCGCCTCACGCTCGACCCTGACCGGGGAGCACCTCGCGGCGTACGTCGGGGCGTGACCAGTTGCAGCGAGATCGACCGGACAAAACGAAGCGCCCGGGGCATGTCGCCCCGGGCGCTTCGCTCTCGTTGGTTCGGGCTCCCAGCACCGGCGGCGGTTCCCGCTCCGTCATCCCGAGCCCGTCGAGGGATCTCGTTTCTTCTCGACTCCTCGACTCGTGGACGAGATCCCTCGACGGGCTCGGGATGACGGCTGGTACGGGCGCGCTATTTCGCCGGAGGCGGATTCGGGAGGACGCAGGATGCGGGCCTGGTACTCGCCGTCAGAGGCGAAATCAGGCAACGACCGCCGCCCGCTCCTCGACCACCGAGCGCACCGCCGCGACTGCTTCCAGCACGTCGTCCCGGCTAACGTCGAGGTGGGTGACGCCGCGGATCATCGTCGAGAAGTCGTAGTTCGCCCCGAAACGGACGCCCTTCTCGTTGATGCCCTGTTCCAGTTCGTCCGGCGTCAACCCGGTGCCGGAAATGTCGAAGAAGACGATGTTGGTGTCGATCGAATCGTGCGTCAGCGAGATGCCGGGCACGGCTGATAGCCCCTGCGCCAGCAATTTCGCGTTGGCGTGGTCCTCGGCCAGCCTATCGACGTGATGCCGCAGCGCATAGACGCCACCGGCCGCGATGATCCCCGCCTGCCGCATCGCGCCGCCGAACAGGTGCTTGAGCAGCCGCGCCCGCTCGATGAATTCGCCGTCGCCCATCAGCACCGCGCCGACCGGCGCGCCCAGCCCTTTGGAGAGGTCGATCCAGACCGTGTCCGCGTAACCGGCGTAGGTCGCCGCCGGGATGCCGGTGGCGACGACCGCGTTCAGCAGCCGCGCCCCGTCCATGTGCAGGCGCATCCCGTACTCGTCGCAGAAACCGCGCAGTTCGGCCAGTTTGTCCACCGGCCACGGCTTGCCGCCGCCCCGGTTGGTCGTGTTCTCGACCGATACGCAGGCGGTCCGCACCGCGTGGGTCGTCCCGCGCGAAACGAACGCCCGCGCCTCCTCCGCGCCGAAGATGCCGCGCGGTCCGAGGACGGTCCGCAACATCACGTTGGCCAGCCAGGCCGGGCCGCCCGCCTCCGAGATGTTCGGGTGCGATTCGCGGTCGAGGATGATCGCCTCGCCGCGGTTCGCGTTCAGCGCGAAGGCGATGGCGTTGCACATCGTGCCCGATGGCAGAAACAGCCCGGCCTCCTTGCCGACCAGGTCGGCCGCCATCTCCTGCAAGAGGTTCACGGTCGGGTCTTCGCGCCGCTGCTCGTCGCCGACCTCGGCCTCGGCCATGAACCGGCGCATCTCCGGGGTCGGGCGGGTGGAGGTATCGCTGGAGAGGTCGATCACGGCGCGCGGTTCCCTTCCGGTGGCGGACGGTCGTTCGGCCGGGGATTGTACGAAACGGCGGCCACCGGGGTCAGCGCACCGGATAACCGAGCGAGGCGATCAGGTCGCCGTGCGCCTCCCGCATGATCCGCAGGTGCTCCTCGCCCAACCGCGCCCGCGATTCGCCGACCGACCCGCGCCGCACCGTCCGCGCGAGGTTCCGGTTGCGCTGCTTGACGTTCTCCAGCAGGCAGAAGTCGAGCGCGGCGGCGACGCGCTCGGGCGAAGCCGGCTCGAGCCGGGAGGTGAGCCGCGTCAATTCGCCCATCGGGTCCGCGTGCAGGTCCTCGAAGCGAACGACCTCGCAGCGCCCGCTGTGCAGCCAGCCGGCCGCCCGCTGGAGGATCGGACCGTACCCGTCGCGCAGGTAGGCGAGGACCTCTCGATCATCGACCGCCCTGCCCAGCATCACGTGCCGCGGGCGCTCCTCCGCCTGATGATTTGCGCCGTCGCGCCGCGCGAGATTGGCGTAGCGGCTCTGGACCCACTCGTAGTACGAAACGAACGCATCGTACGGATCGCGCACCACCGTGACGACGTGGGCCGGCAGCGACTCGAGTTGGCCGATCAACCGCCGGTTGTAGCGGGCGTGCATGTGGAAGATCGACCCGTCGGGGAAGTCGCCCGCGTCCACATCGGCGGCGAACTCGCGCCGGGAGCGCGACGGCTTGTCCGACCCGGCCCGGTGCTCCAGCCCGTACACACTGCCCAGCAGGCAGCGCACCCAGTGGTTGCCGAACCTCGGCGGCGAGGCCACGATGATTCGCACGGCCATATTCCCCGGCGGCGTTGGCCGCGCTCGTCCATGCCGAATCCACGATCGTTGCGGGCCGGCATTGTGCCACACCGCGCGATGGGGCAGCGCCTCAGTCGAGCCGGATCTCGCGGCCCTCGGCGGCGGAGCGGACGATCGCCTCGGCCACCCGCATGCCCGCCAGCGCCTCGGCCGCCGACGCGACCGGCGACTCGGCCCCGCTCCGCACGCGCTCCAGAAAGTGGCGGTCCTCCTCGCGGATCGCGCCGCCGATGGAGCCCGCGACCTCGGGCCAGAGCCCGGCGTCGGGCAGGAACGTGACCTCGGGACCCCACGAGGCGATGCCGCCGGCGAGGGCCATCACCCGGCCGGTGCGCTCGGTCCCGATGACCTCAAGTTCCGCGTCGATGGTCCCGCGCCAGTCCGGGGTGTACACCGTGGCCGGCGCGCCGTCCGGCACGAACCAACTGGTCTCCACGATCCCGACCGCGCCCGACGCGAACTGGAGCAGCGCCCAGCAGGCGTCCGGGTAGGTCATCCCGGAGTAGTTGCGCTCGAGGGCGTAGACGGCGGTGCAGGGGGACGCCGCCAGCCACAGCAGCAGGTCGATATCGTGGATGCTCGTTTCGTAGACCGGGTGGGCGCGGTCGCCGTAGGTCGGGAACCACGACCGCGACACGTTGCGCTTCACGCGCAGGGAGACGAGGTCGCCGTAGGCCCCGGCCAGCACCTCGGCGCGCAGCATCGCGTGCCGGGTCTCGAACCGCAGCAGGAACCCGACCTGCACCGGAACCCCGGCCGCGTCGGCAGCGGCGAGGATCGCCTCCCCCTCGGCGTAGGTCGTCGCCAGCGGTTTTTCGAGGAAGAGCGGCAGCCCGGCCCGCAGCACGGTTTGCGCCTGCTGCGCGTGGAGGTCTTCCGGCGTCACCAGCCAGACGGCATCCAGCCCGCCCGCGGCGAGCATGTCGTCGAGGGAGGCGTGGCGGCCGGGCACGCCGTGGCGGTCGGCCACCTCGGCTACCTGCGCCGGATCGGGGTCGCAGATCGCGACCAGGGTAGCTCCCGCCAGTTCCGCCAGCACCGCCGCGTGGAGTTTCCCGAACCGCCCAAGTCCCGCCAGCCCGACCCGCACCTCGCCCCTCGCCGCGCCGCCCACGTCGCCTCCTCCCGATTCGATCCGGATTCGCCTTCCGGCCGCGCAGTCTATCGCCCGGCCGCCCTCGCCCGCACGCGCACCCGACGGACGCCCCGGCGCCGTTCCTCATCTGGGCGCACCGAAACGCGCCCGAAGGGGTGCGCCGCTATACTGCCGCGACGATTCCGCCGCCGCCCCTGCCAGCGGCGGGCTTCTTCCGGGCGAGAGCGCGCGCTGCATGGGAACCTACCTGCGCCAGGTGCGGTCGTACCGGCGCGACACGAAACTCTTCTTCGTCTACAACCTGCTGGCTTTCGTCGGCTGGGGGGTCTTTCAACTCATCTTCAACCTGTACCTCGCCGAACTCGGTTTGCGCGAGGACGACATGGGCCTGTTCAGCGCGGCCCAAACCTTGGTCATGGCCGGGGCCGCCGCGTCGATGGGTCCGGTCATCGGCCGCTTCGGCATCTGGAAGGTGATGACCGGCGGACTCGGCATCATGCTTCTGACGTCGTTCGGCCTCGCCTGGGCGACGCACCCGGCAATGCTGCTGGCGCTGTCGGCCGTGTCCGGACTCGGCCTCGCCTACCTGTTCACCAGCACGATGCCGTTCATCATCGAGTGGACGCCCCGGCTCGACCGCCAACTCGTCTCCACCCTCGCGTTCGCGGTGATCGGCCTGTCCGGCACGCTCGGCTCGCTGCTCGGCGGGTTCCTGCCGCGGCTGCTCAGCGGGCTGGACCCGCTCTGGGCCTACCGCTGGACGCTCGTCGCCGGCACCGCGATGGCCGCTACCGCCATCGTGCCGTTGCTGCGGATGGGATCGGCCCGCGAGGGTAAGGCCGAACCCGACCCGACGGCGACGCGCGAGGCCCACGACGCGGCCGGACGCCGCCAGGTACGATCCGACGTGCTGGTGTTCGTCCTGATCGGCGGCCTGATGGCCGTCGGCGCCGGGATGGTCATCCCCTTCTACAACGTCTACCTCGCCTCGCTCGGGGCCGATGCCGGACAGATCGGGCTCGTGTTCGCGCTGGCCGGGCTGGGCGCCGCGACCATCGGGCTGGCGGCCCCGGTGATCGCGCGGCGATGGGGCGCGCTCGCCGGAGTGGCCATCGTCCGCCTGGCGGGACTGCCGCTCTACGCGGTGCTGCTCTTCTCGCCGACGCTGCCGGTGGCGATCCTCGCCCACATTGTGCGCCAGACCTCGATCAGCATGGCTTGGCCGATCGACTCGACGTTCATCTCGGAAGTGCTACCGCCCCGCGCCCGGGCCAGCGTCTTCGGCCTGCGCTCGGCGGCGTGGAACCTCACCTGGGCCGGCGCGAGCCTCGTCGGCGGCAACCTGATCGTCCGCGCCGGGTATGCGCCGGCGTTCGTGGCGATGATCGTCTTCACCGCCGCCTCGATGGCGCTGTTCGTGGCCTATTACGCCCGGCATCCCCGCGTGAAATCCGGCGACCTCTCCAGCGCGTTGCCGCCCCGCCGCGCCGTCGTTCGAGCCGTCGCGCTGGACGCCGCCGAGGAGCCGCCGGCCGGGGCCGCCGACGGGCGCCAGCCTGCGGGAACAGAGAACGCCGATCCGGCGGCCGCGCGCGTGCCGAACGACCATCGGTCGCCGGGCACGGATGACTCCGGGAAAGGGACCCCGCAATGACGTTCGTCCGCACCCGCCGTTCCGGCGCCGTCGATCGCCGCCGATTCCTCGGGGCCATCGCCGCGTCTGCCGCGGGTTTGGCCGATACCCGACCCACCGTCGCCCTCCAGCAGCCGGCTTCCCTTCAGGACAATCCCGAGATCGACGCCCGGCTGGCGGCGATGCCGGCCACCGAACGGGTCGCGCAACTGTTCACCGTCCCCGTCGCCGCCACGGTTCTGACCGCCGAGGAGGATGCCTGGCTGCGCGCGGCGCGACCGGGCGGCGTCATCCTGACCGGGGCGAACATCGGCACGCTGGAGGAGGTCGCCGCGCTGGTCGCCGCGATCCGCGCGACCAACCCGGGCCTGCCGCCCTTCGTCTGCGTCGATCAGGAGGGCGGCATCGTCAGCCGCGTCCCCGGCGACCCCGCCCCGGACGCGCCGACCCTAGGCACGCTGCCGCCGGAGAAGATCGCGGGCTTCGCCGCCGAACGCGCGCGGTTCCTCGCCGGGTACGGATTCGACGTCAACTTCGCGCCGGTCGCCGACATCGCTTGGTCCCCGGACAGTTTCATGGCGGGGCGCTGCTTCGGCTCCGACCCGCGGGTGGTCGCCACTGCGGTCGCCGCCTACCTCGACGGCGTGGCGGATGGCCCGGTGCACCATTGCGCCAAGCACTTCCCCGGGCACGGCCGTCCGACGACGGATTCCCACGTCGCGTTGCCCGAGGTGCCGCTCTCCGTCGAGGAGTGGGCGGAGACGGACGGGCTGCCCTTCGCCGCAGCCGTCGCCGCCGACGTGCCGATGGTCATGCTCGGCCACCTGCGCTATCCGGCCTGGGACGACCTGCCCACCTCGATCTCCCCCGTCGCCGTAGCGATCCTGCGTGAACGGCTCGGGTTCGCGGGCATCGTCGTCTCCGACGACCTCGGGATGGGCGCGCTCTCGGACTACCCGGCGCTGGACGTCGTCCGGCTGGCGATCGAGGCCGGCAACGACATGCTGCTGTACGTCACCCCGGCCCTGCCGCCGTCCGACCTGATGGCGCACCTGGCCGCGCTGGTCGAGGATGGCGACATGTCCCCGGATCGGATCGACGAAAGCGCCCGGCGCATCATCGCCCTGAAACTGACGGTCGCCGGATAGCGCACCAGACGGTCGCCAAGCGTGGCGGCTGCTCGCTAGCGGCCCGGATCAGCGTTCGCTTTCCTCGCGCTCGGCGATCAGTTCGGCCACGATCCGTTCGAGTTCATCCGGCAGGCGCGGCGCGAGGTCGCGCCCCGCCGCGGCGACCCGGTCCAGTTCCGCCGTCAGGTCGGCGATCGGCGGCAAGAGCGGGCCGACCCGGTCGCGCAGTTCCGCCCGCCACCAACCGCCGAGCCGTCGCCGCACTTTGTTGACCGAAGGGGCCTCGATTGCGCCCAACCTCGCGGCGATTTCCTCGATCTGGGGCCGGAGTTCCTTGCTGGCCAGCGGCGGGGACGCCACCTGATCGACGGCGGACCGCTGGTTCCGGATGCGCTGCACGTCGTCGTTCCAGCGCAACAGGGCGGCGAACGCGCTCTCGCCGGCCCTCATCGCCGCCCGCGCCCGGTCCTCGGCCTCGGCCACGACCGCGGCTTCGTCCACCGGCGGCCGGTCGTCGAGCAGCAGCAGGGGCTTCGTCGCGTCCAGCCAGAATCCGACGCCGGCCCGCGCCAGCCGGAAGTAGTAGAGCGCCGCCAGCATGTTCTGGTCGATGCCGACCGGCAGGTCGTCGATCCGCGCCAGCGGGACCATCGCGCCGGAGCCTTCGAGGGGCGGAAAGAAGACCGCCGGATCGGCCGGCGCAAGCGCCACCTCCTCCGACCGGACGGTGGTGCGCACGATCCCGTGGCGCCGCCGCAGCATGAGGTGGGTCAACGGGTAGTCCGGGGAAACGAAGATGCCCGGGGCCAGCGCCGAATCCGTCTCGATGCCGGCGAAGACCTCCGGCAGCACGTCGCGCAGGCCGAGCAGCCCGTCCACCACCTCGGGGCTGACCTGCTTCGACCGGGCCGTCTCCACCGAAAACTTGGCGTCCGCGGCCAGCAGGGCCGTCCGGCCATCGAGGTTGCCGACCAGCAGCAAGTCGGGGTTCTGCAACCCGCGTTTGCTGGCGAGCGCGGCAACGCGCGGCGTGGCATCCAGCCGGACGACGCGCTCGACGAGCAACGTGCCGCCGCCCGGGAGCGGGCACCGCGCCCCGGTCCACCGCTCGACGTGGGCCGCCGCGAGGTCCGCCCAGCGGTCACCGACGAGGTTGGACGCGCCGCCACGGTCGGCGATGCCCATCACCTCCCGGTCGAGGACGGCGGAAACGAGATCCCCACCGGGGAGCAGCGGCGAGCGGACGGGGCGGTCGCTGACGGACATGCGGCGCGGTCGATCCTTTTCGATGCCGTTCGGCGCGGACCCGGCCGCCGCGCCATCGATCAGCATAACAGGGCCACGGCAGTGAACGTCTGTTGATCCCTTTTTTTCGGTCGCCGACCGCTGGCGCGTGCTGGCCCTTGCACCATCGCCAGGCTCCCGTGGGAAGCGTGCAGGGGATGACGCTGAACGACGCCCGCCGGCGTGCGAACACGTTTCGGGCCGCGTGCTACTGGTAAGTTGCCAGCCCGGCCAGCCGCCGGGTAGCGAACCGCTTCGGCCAACCGGTCCAGGTTGCCAACGCGAGGGCGACCCCGGCGAGGACACACGCCCGCGCCGTCCAGTCGATGGCATCCGTGGCGTAACGCAATTCGACACGAGCGCCGGGCGGGATGTCGGCAATGCGCATCGTGCCGTCGGGCATGCGATCGGGCAGGAATGCACCGTCCCCTGAAGAGGCCCGCCAGCGTGGGAACCATGCGTGGCGGAGCAGCACCTCACCGCCGGACAGGGCGGTCGCGGCGATCCGGCCGTTCGCCCATGTCGCGTCCTCCCCGTTCGCGCCGCCGACGGTGAGGATGGCGGTAGGATCGGCCACGCGCCACGCCCGGTAGACGGAGCCCGGAGCGCCGCCGGGGATTTCCTCCAGCCACGGGACCGATTCGGCGGCGGCCGCGACGGCGCCGGTGGCCACCACCGCGCCGATGCCGAACCGGTCGAGGTAGTCGCGGTCCAGCGTCCGCTCAGGGTCGGGGTAGAAGTGGCCGCGGTCGAAGCGGTAGCCGGGCGTCCCGGCGAGGTCGGGCCGCCACGTCCAGAGCCAGTCGTCGTACAGGAACGGCCGGTCGCTCCACGTCGGCGCCCAGAGTTGTTCGTGCCAGGACAGCGCCGAGCCGGCCACGAGCAGGGCCGTGCCCGGCGGCGCGGCGGAATCCGCCGCCAGCACCGCGCGCTCGAGGTCCGGGAAGGACGGATCGGTCGTGCGCGTCACCGCGAACAGGCCGCGCGTCGGTGCATCGGGCGGGCCGGGCAGCGGCAGCGGGTCTCCGCCGGGGCGCAGCCACCAGCCGAGCAGCGCGGCCCCGACGACGATGGGCGCGAGGCTGGCCGCGACGGGGAGCCACGACGGCCGCCAATCACGGTACGGCCCGTGATCCGATGCCCAAACGTTGGCGCGGTCCTGTCGCGACGCCTCCCCGGTGCTTGTGCGTCTCGCGTGCGAGGATCGCCGGGCGGAAATTTGGCTGCCGAGCCAGGTCAGCACCATCCCGATCGCCGCCGCCGCCGACCAGACGGTTAGCAGCCGTTGCAGCGGCATCAGGCGCGTCGGTTCGAGTTGGCCGACCGGCAGCACTCCGGTCGCGACGGCCCAGGTGAGTGCCGCGTACAGCGGCAAGGCGATGGCCGCCGCACGCGTGCCGGGCCGCCCCTGCCCGAGCGGCGTCCACGCCAGCACGACCCCGGCGATGGCCGCGACGAAAACCGGCGGCGACACCGCAACGACCGAGGATTGGAGGTAGGCCGCCCAATCTTCATACGTTCCGTAGTGCTTGAACACGTACAACCCGGAGAAGCGCGCCAGCGACACCAGCAGCGGCGCGGCCAGCAGCGCCGCCCCGAGGCCGGCGACGAGCGCCCGCGCAAGCACGGTTGGCGATCGTCCGCCGCGACCCGCCTCCCCTGCCGCTGCTCGCCCGGATGACTCCAGGGTGCAGACCACGAGCGCCGCGAGCCCGAGGACGGCCAGCCCGAATGCCGAACGCGGATTGGTCAGCACCGCCAGCGCGGCGATCGTCATCGTGAACGCGCCGTCGCGGCCCCGCCCGTCGGCCAGCCAGCGAACGAGCAACGCGAAGGCGACCATCGCCCAGGCGGCGCCGGCGACGTTCGTGACGAGGCCCCACTGGACGAGTTCGGTGTATCCGCCGTGCCACCACGCGCCCGGCACGGCGACGTGGGCGGCCAGCGCCAGCACGGCGGTTCCGGCGGGCAGCGCGTCCCGCCGCGCGAGCAGCCAGAACGCGCACCCCGGCAGCAGCAGCACGACCCCGACCGCGACGCCGTGCGCCCACGCGACCGGCAGGGAACCCAGCGCCAGCGCCCACGCGGCGAGCGCGAGCCAGGCCGCGCCCAGCGGGTAGAACTCGGCCGGGTAGCCTTGCTGATGGTTCCCGATCCAGCGCGGGATCTCCCCGGCCGCAAGCGAGCGGCGCAGCACCTCGGCCCGCGCCGCGTGGAACGGGTGGTCCACCCCGGCCAGCGCGTTCGGCGTTCGCACCGGCCCGGCGGCCGTATCCACCGTGGCCCACGGCGCGACGAGTTGGAGCCGGATCGCCACCATCAGCGCGATCGCGGCCAGCGCCGCCAGCGCCAGGGCGGTCGCGATCCGGTCAGCGCGCATGCGCGCCGTCCGGTCGTGCCGGACCGCCGCAGCCTGCCAGGCGGCGCGACGGCGGTCGATCTCCCGGAGACCCCAGACCGTAAAGGAGGTGCCGTGCAATGGCGAGTCCCGATCCCCGCAGCCGGTCGGGCGACGTGGGGATCAACGTTCGGCATGAACCGGACGGGGCAACCGCTCGCCGCTGATACATCGGTGCTGCCGGGAATCGTGGTTCGCACGGCATCATGCGCCGGTCCCAGCCGTTCCCGGAGCATCGGACGTATCGTCGGTCCGCGCCCCGGCGGAAGGCAACGCCTGCGACTCGGCGCCGTCGTGCCCGGTCGGACCGGACGGACGCGCTGCGGAACGCTCCCGACCAACCGGGGCAAAGGCATCGCTCGCCGGAGCGGTGGCGTCTCTTTCGATCGACGCCAGCCACACGAGCACGACGCCCACGGCGACGGCTCCGATACCGCACGCCCACGCGGCGACGCGCCAGGTGTCGTCCCATCCGGTGTTGACGAGGGCTCGGTTGGCGGCCCGCAGGATGTCGCGCACCGGCCGGTCGAAGCCCGCGCTGTCGCCCGCGCCGATCGTCACGCTCCCCCGAACCAGGAGGAGGACCGTCCATAGTCCCAGCACGGCGGCAATCGCGATGCCTGCCGCGCTGGATGCCCGTTCGCCGCGCATCCGACAACCTCCCGAAATCACTCCGGCACCCCTGCCGGGGCCGCTCACGGGCCGGACAGCCACGGCATGTTGGCCACCTGGCTGGAGTGGAACGGCAGCACGTAGGCAACGAAGAGCCAGACGTTGAGGGCGACCAGCGCAGCGACGAACGCCGCCTGCCCTGGCCCGCGCCACCGCGCAGGGATCACCGTCCGCAAGCCGAGCATCGAGAGGAGCGCGGCGGCGGTCACCACCGGGAAGAAGTAGCGCGCCTGCGTCAGCGCAAACCGCGTGCCGAATTGCACGACCGCGAGGTACCCGACGACGCAGGCGGCGAACAGGACCCAGAGGATCGCGCGTTGCCATCGTTCCGGGCGCTCGACCGGGTCTGCCCCGGCTCCACGCGAGACGATGACCGCCCAGGCGGCCAACCCTGCCACGCAGGCGAGCGAGGCCACCGCGATCAGGAACAGCAGGCCGTCCCCGAGGTGGATCAGGCGCCAGCCGTATTCGCCCCACGTCTCCTTGAACCGCATCAGGGCGAAATCGCCGTTGACGAGGAGTTCGACGAACCCACCGTCGGGGCTGCTCCACCATTGCAGGGCGGCGACTTGCTCGAAGGCGTCGAGGTTGCCGTAGGTGCGGAGCATGAACAGCCACCACGGGGCGATCAGCAGGAGGGCCGGCAGTCCGCAGAGCAAGCCAGTGCGCAGGATGCCGCGCCAATTCCGCCAGCCGAGGGCCAGCACGACGGCCAGCGCGATCAGCGGCCCGGCCATCAGCGACGTGCCCTTGGCCAGCAGCGAGAGTCCGAAGGCCATGCCGACCGCGAGCGCGATTTTCGTCGGGAACCGGTCCCGCACCCCGACCGCGAGCAGCCACAGCACGAGCGCGAACCCGGCGATCGCGACGATATCGTTGTTGACCATCGCCGCTTCGTACGAAATCTGGGGCTGGAACGCGACGAAGGCCGGCACGGTGACCGCGAGGAAGGCGTCCCGCGGGAACAGCGTGCGCGCGAGCAGCCACGCCAGCACCACCACGGCCATACCGAACGGGATCGCGGCGATGCGGAGAGCATACTGCTGCGCGGCCACGCCCCAGCCCTCGGCAAGTTTGTAGATCGGGGCAGCCAGCGCGTAGTAGAGCGGCGGATGGTTCGCGGTGTAGACGTACCCGTTCGGGAAGTACTCCATGCGGACGGTGACGACGCGCGGGGGATCGCCGCCCCAACGCGGATGGTCCGGCTCGCAGTACCAATCCAGCACGTAGGCGCACCACGGGTACAACTCGTCCGGAAGATCGTCGCCCGGCAGCAAGCGGTCGTCGGTCGCCTGCCCGGCCGAGCGCGCCCGCCGCCATTCGTCGAGATCGGGCAAGAGGGGCAAACGACCTTCGTCGGCGAGGATGCCGATGTAGGCGAAGTGGGCAAGTTCGTCGTGGCCGCTGAAGGCCGGGAACGCGGCGACCGCGAAGAGTTGCTTCAGGAGGTAGACGACCAGCAGCACCGCCAGCACGCGGCCACCGACCGGCCGCGTGCTGGCGGTGCTGGACCGATCGTCTTCGATTCGCGGACGGAGTTCGCCGCGCTGGCCGACGGCCGGGCCAGAGCCAACTTCCGGCGGGGAAGACGCGGCGGGACCCGCCTGCGCCGCGCCCTCCGCTGGCGGCGCTTCGTCGCCGACGCTTGCCGTCATCCCGCCCGCGCCCTCCTGCCGTCCCCGGCGCGGCCCGTCCGCCGCCGCGGCAGGATACCGCGCCACGGGCCCCTGATGACCGGTTGTCGGGCGCTGCGTGCCCTGCCCCGGCAAGCCGCCGCCCGCAGGTGGACCGATCCGGCTATCCTCTCCCGACGGGAACGGCCGGGGTGACGACAGGAGTTTGTGGCCGGGTGACACACGGGATGCACGACGCCGCGCCCGCCGTCATCGGCACCGCGGGACACGTCGATCACGGCAAGTCCACGCTGGTGCGGGCGCTCACCGGCATCGACCCGGACCGCCTGGCCGAGGAGAAGGCGCGGGCGATGACAATCGACCTCGGCTTCGCCTGGCTGGACCTGCCGGGCGGCCGCCGGGTCAGCCTCGTCGATGTGCCGGGGCACGAACGCTTCATCAAGAACATGCTGGCCGGGGTGGGCGGCATCGACGCCGCGCTGCTCGTCGTCGCGGCCGACGAGGGGCCGATGCCGCAGACGATCGAGCACCTCGCCATCCTCGACCTGCTCGGCATCGAGCGCGGCGTAGTGGCGCTCACCAAGGCCGACGCGGTCGATGCGGAGTGGCTGGACCTCGTGACGGAAGAGGTCAGGGAGCGGGTCGCCGGCACCGCGTTGTCGGACGCCCCGATCGTCCCGGTATCAGGGTTGACCGGGGAGGGCCTGCCGGACCTGATCGCCGCGCTGGACGCCGCGATCGCGAATCTGCCGCGCCGCGCCGGGGCCGGCAAACCGCGATTGCCGATCGACCGGGTGTTCACGGTCGCCGGGTTCGGAACGGTCGTCACGGGAACGCTGCTCGGCGGCGAACTCGCCGTCGGGCAGGAGTTGCGGGTCGAGCCGCGCGAGCTGGCGACGCGGGTGCGCGGGCTGCAATCCCACCAGGCGAAAACCGACCGGGCGCTGCCGGGGAGTCGGGTGGCAGTCAACATCGGCGGCCTCGCGGTCGAGGACCTGCATCGCGGCGACGTGCTCGCCCCGCCCGGTTTGCTCCGGCCGACGCAGCGTCTCGACGCGCGCCTGCAATTGCTGGCCGATTCGCCGGTGACGCTGGAGCAGAACGACGAAGTTGACCTCTTCGCCGGAGCGGCCGAGTTGCCGGCACGGGTGACGTTGCTGGACCGTGAAGCACTGCGACCCGGCGAATCGGGGTGGGTCCAGTTTCGGTTCCGCGCCCCGCTGGCGGTGCTGAAGGGCGACCGCTTCATCGTCCGGCGGCCGTCGCCGTCGCAGACGATCGGCGGCGGCGCGGTCGTCGATCCCAACCCGCCCCGGCACAAGCGCTTCCGCCCGGAGACGCTCTCGGCGCTGGAAACGCTGGCGCAGGGCAGCCCGGATGAACTGGTGCTGCAATCACTCGACGCCGGCCCGCGCGAAGTGCGGGACCTGCGCGCCGGTGTGTCCGGGTTGAGCCCGGAGCAGGTGGACGAGGCGCTGGTCCAACTCGTCGCCGAAGGAGACGCCCTTGTCCTGGGCGGCAGCGACGCGGCCATGCGGCCGGCGGCATGGGTAGCGTCCACAACTTCGTGGGAGGGCATTGCGGCCCGGCTGGGCGAAACGCTGGCGGCGTTTCACCGGGCGCAACCGCTGCGGCGCGGCATGGCCCGCGAGGAGGTTCGCTCCCGGCTCAAGATCGCCCCGCCCCGGCTGTTCGACGACATCGTCGCGGCGGCGGACGTTCGCGGTGTCCTCCGCAACGACGGGGCGACGCTGCGCCTGCCCGATTTCCGGCTGGAACTCGACCCCGCCCGGCGGACGGCGGCCGATTCGTTCCTCGCCGCCGCCCGCGCCGCCCCGTTCTCGCCGCCGCCGCCGTCCGAATTCGGGCTGGACGCGGACACGATCGGGGCGCTGGAAAGCGAGGGCGAGGTCGTGCGGGTGGCGGAGGGCATGCTCTACGCGCCGGATGCATGGGATGCCATCGTAGCCGCCGTACTGGAGGCGATCGACCGGGACGGATCGATCACGATGGCGGGTTACCGCGACCGGTTCGCCACGTCGCGCAAGTATGCCCAGCCGGTGCTCGAGTACCTCGACCAGCGCCGCGTCACGCGGCGCGTCGGCGACGAGCGGGTGCGCGGCAGCGCAGCACCGCGCAAGGAGCAAAGCGAACCATGAGCGAGTCCCTGCCGGCTTCCGTGCTCGCGCCCGGCGCGACCCACCGCTTCGTGTCGCCCCATTACGACGATATCGCGCTCTCATGCGGTGGCCTGGCGTCGCTGCTGGCGCAGGCGGGCGCCGCGCCGCGGGTGGAGGTCGTCTTCGGCGAGGAGCCCGACCCGAAAGCGCCGCTGAGCGCGTTCGCCGAAGCGATGCACGACGGGTGGGGACTTTCCGCCGGACTGGTCGTCGCGAGCCGCCGGGCCGAGGAAGCAGTCGCGGCCCGGACTCTGGGCGTCGTCTCCGGCAACCTCCCGTTCCGCGACGCGATATACCGTGGGGATCACTACCTGTCCGACGAGCACCTCTTCGGATCGCCCGCCGCGGCCGAATCCGGGCTGCCAGAGGAGATGGCGACGAGCCTGGGGTTGCCGTCGCCTCCGGACGGTTCGGCCGTGATCTACGTTCCACTGGCGATCGGCGGTCACGTCGATCACCAGCATGCGTTCCGGATGGGCGTGGCGCTAGCCCGTGATGGATGGCCCGTCCGCTTCTACGAGGATCTGCCGTACGCGCTCAAACCGGGCGCGTTCGAGGCCCGGATGGCGGCGATCGCCGAGACCGGCGTTTCGCTCGAGCCGACCGTGGTCGTGCCGGTGGGCGAATCGTGGGAAACGAAACTGGACGCGATCTTCGCCTACCCGTCGCAGTTGGACACGATCTTCCGGCAGTACGTCGGCGTCGGCACCACGCGTGAGGAGATCGGCGGAGTGCTCATGGAATACGCGACGCGTATCGGTGATGGTGAGCCCGCGGAGCGGTACTGGACGCTCGCCTGAAACGAGGTCCGGTCGTTCTGCGCCGTCGTCCAACCGTCGTACGATGGGGAGGACGCTTGGTCCTCCCCTACCCGTCCGGCGATCCGCTGGCGCCGTTGAAACGCTCGCAGGCCGAAGGATCGAGAACTCGCGGTCGCCCGGGCCCGGCCCTACCATGGTTCATGATCCCGGGACAATACGAAACGCCGACAACGCTGTCGCGTCGTCGGCGTTTCGTTCCCCGAAGCCCTCAGGATCCGTCCGGCGCAAGCGCCGTTCGGGTTGCCCGGGTTGCAGGCCGCCCTTCGACCGAGGTCGTCGGGTTCGCCGTGCGTCGAGGCAGCGGCGGCTGGGCCGCGTTGCCTCCAGGACTTCGACGCGCCGGTCGGTGAAGATCCGGTCTGTCGTCGTCCGAAGCGGTCATCGCCCCGGTCTTGCGACCGTTGCGCGACCTTCCCGGGTGGGCGTGCGGCGCGGGCGAACCCGCATCCACCGTTTCCTCCAAACCGCCCGGAATCGCTCCCGTTCGGTTCCCCGCGTTCGCCGATCCTTCTGGAATCGCTTCCGTCCGGTTCGCTGCGTCGGCGGGCGTCGTGCTTCAGTACGGACACTCTAGCAGGTATTGCCGGATTGTCAACACCCCCGTTCGGGCAATTTTTTCAGGGGCCTCCGACGGTCGATGGCACGCGGGCTGCGTCTAGGGATGACACGCGGCGGGCGACTGGCCCGCTCCTGAGCGATGGAGGTTCCCATGTACATCGGCGGTGGTCTGCTGACGCTCCTTCTGGTCATCGTGCTGCTGATCGTGATTTTTTGATCCGGTGCAGGCACGCGGAGCGGGGCGGGTAGCGGGGATCGTCCCCCGCGCCCGCCCCGCTCCACGTTGCATTCGATTCGTCCTTACCGGTAGACCCGGATGACGATGTCGGTCGGCTTCATAGCGTTGGTCGGCGTCAGGTCCTGCGGGCAGGCCGAAACGGCGGCGACGACCGGCGCCAGCGCCTTCAGCACGACGAAGTCGCCGGCCTCCGACAGCGGCTGCCGGATGTCGAGTTCGCCGCGTTGCTTGATGGCGACGTTCATGAACCAGTTGATGGGGTCGGGCACGCTGTCCGGCCCGATGCCGTGGCCGGCGAGCGACTCGGCCAGCGCCTGGCGGCAACTGGCATGACCCGGCGCGCCGAGGTTCTCGTAGCGGACCGGGTCGCAGCACGCGTAGAGCATGTCGTGGCGACCGACGGTGTCTTCCACCAGTTCGAACAACGGCCGACGCCGGTTCGAGTAAACATGCTTGCCGAGGGTCATCATCACGTTTTCGTTGGCAGATCGGGTGACGGAGGTCGATCCCCACTCGCCGGGGTCGCCGGCCGCGAACGCCACGAAGTCGGCGACCTGCTTGCCCTTGACGTCGATAATCTGCAGCAATTCGCCCTCGGCCAGTTCGACCGCTTCGGCGACCCCCGGCTCGATGCTGCGCTGCCGCACCAGCAGCCGGTCGTTCAACGCCTCGCCCACCGTCGCACGCTCCTCCGCCCCGGCCAGCCGGCCGCGCCGATCCCGAGATATGCTGTCGCGCCATTGTCGCAGAACCGGCGGACGGACCTGCGCCCGCCGTCCGCGCGGCGTGTACGATAGCGCGCCAACGGTCCACGAACCCGCCCGCCGCCGGCGCGCGGGCACCCGGGAGGCGAACGCGACGGCATGGAGCACTGCCCGAACTGCCAGGCTGAGATCCGCGAGGGAGCCCGGTTCTGCACGAAGTGCGGCTATCGCCTGCCCGATCCGCCGCTGGCCGAGCCGGCGGCCGTTGCCGATCCGTGGCCGGCTCCTCCGGATCAGCGAACCGCCGACGGCTGGCCCTTGCCCGAGGACGTTCCCGTGAACGCCGGCGGCGATCCGCTTGCGGGTGACTCCCAGGCGACGGCCGAACCGGCTGATGGTCCGATTTGGGCGGAGACTCCGGTAGGCGGCGACGTGCCAGCATCACCGGAGGTCGTGGCCTGGCCGTCTCCGATCCAGGAGCCGGATCGGGCGCCCGATTCCGCAGGGTGGGTCGCGCCGGAGATCGGCAGCGCACCGGCCACCGACGCGCCGTGGCGCCCGGATGCGCATTCCGACGTACCCGTCGAGATCGGTGCGGCGCCCGACGATATCGATGTTGCGCCGGAACCGGCGGAGGGTGTCCCCGAGGGTGGTGCCGACGATGCCCCGGTGCTGGTAGAAGCGTCGCTGGTGGCCATCCCGGAGACGGTCGGCAACGAGGATGCCGAAAGCGAACTCGAAAGCCCGGTCGCCAGGGCCGGCCTGTTGATCGAGGAACTGCGCCTGCTGCTGCCGCGCCTCGCCGGCGGATCGGGGGACCAGGCGGCTATCGCCGAGCGGCTCGAACGAGCCGCGTCCGAAGAGTCGGGGCGCTGGCCGGACCTGCGGGCCGCGATGGAGGACGCGCGCGCCAACCCGCGCGACGTCGAGATCGTCCTCGGATTGTCGCGGCGCGTCGATGACGTGATCGCGCTGATCGACGCCAATGACCGCCTCGCCGCGGCGGCGCGGGATGCGGCGGCGGCGCTGCGCGGCGAGCCGGCCAGCGACTCCTGACGCCGCCCACTCGCCAGCAACCCGTTTCCGGGTCGGGAAGCGGAGCGCGCCGGGTATACTTCCAGATGGCACGACGCGGCGGGACTCGCGGGAGATCCCGACCCGGCCGCCACGCGAAGGTTCCCCGATGCGCAATCTGCTGACGAAGATATTTGGCGACCCCAACGAGGCATCGATCAAGCCGTTCCAGGCGATCGTGCCGAAGGTCAACGCGTTCGAACCCGACATGAAGGCGAAGTCCGACGAGGACCTGCGCGGCTTCGGCGCGACCTTCCGCGCGCGGCTGGAGGCCGGGGAGTCGCTCGACGATCTCCTGCCGGAGAGCTTCGCCGCGACCCGCGAAGTGGCGCTGCGCCAGCTCGGGCAGCGCCACTACGACGTGCAGCTCATCGGCGGCGCGGTGCTCCACTCCGGCAAGATCGCCGAGATGCGGACTGGCGAAGGCAAGACGCTGACCGCGACGCTCGCGGTCGCGCTCAACGCCTTCGGCGGGCGGGGCGTCCACGTCGTCACCGTCAACGACTACCTCGCCAAGCGCGACGCGCAGTGGATGGGGCAGGTCTACCACGCGCTCGGGCTGTCGGTCGCGACGATCCAGCACGAGTCGGCGTTCATGTACGACCCGGACTGGGAAAGCGAGGACGAGCGGCTCGCGAACCTGCGGCCGGTGACCCGACCCGAGGCCTACCGCGCCGACATCACCTACGGCACCAACAACGAATTCGGGTTCGACTACCTGCGCGACAACATGGTCGCCACGCAGGAGCGGATGGTCCAGCGCGAACTCGTCTACGCCATCGTGGACGAGGTGGACAACATCCTGATCGACGAGGCGCGTACCCCGTTGATCATCTCCGGGCAGGCCGAGCAGGCCACCGACCGCTACTACCAGTTCGCCCAGGTCGTCCGCAACCTGAAGAAGGACAAGGACTTCGAGGTCGATGTCAAGCACCGGACGGTCGCGCTGACCGAGGCCGGCATCGACCGCGTCGAGGAGCTGCTGCAGATCCCGGCGGGCGAGTCGATCTACGACGAGCGCTACATCGAATTCACCCACTACCTCGAACAGGCGCTCAAGGCGTTCGCCGTCTTCCACCGCGACAAGGACTACATCGTCCGCGATGGCGAAGTCATCATCGTTGACGAGTTCACTGGACGGATGATGGTGGGCCGGCGCTACTCCGAAGGCCTCCATCAGGCGATCGAGGCCAAGGAGGGCGTGCGCGTCCGCCGCCAGAACGTGACGCTGGCGACCATCACCTTCCAGAACTACTTCCGGATGTACGACAAGCTGGCCGGGATGACCGGAACCGCCAAGACCGAGGCCGAGGAGTTCCGCCGGATCTACTCGCTCGACGTCGTGGTGATCCCGACCAACAAGCCGGTGGTCCGCGACGACCAGGCCGACCTCGTGTTCAAGAACGAGCGCGGCAAGTTCAACGCCGTCGCCGCCGACATCGAGGAGCAGCGCGCCGCCGGCCGACCGGTCCTCGTCGGCACTGCGTCGATCGAGGCGAGCGAGCGCCTGAGCAAGATCCTCCAGGCGCGCGGCATCCCGCACGAGGTGCTCAACGCCAAGCAGCACGAACGCGAAGCATCGATCGTCGCAGAAGCGGGCAAGCCGGGAGCGGTGACCATCGCCACCAACATGGCCGGGCGTGGCACCGACATCAAGCTCGGGCCGGGCGTGGCCGAGGCGGGCGGTCTCCACATCATCGGGACCGAGCGGCACGAGGCGCGGCGCATCGACAACCAGCTCCGCGGGCGCGCCGGCCGTCAGGGCGATCCCGGTTCGTCCCGCTTCTACGTCTCGCTCGAAGACGACCTGATGCGCCGCTTCGGCTCCGAACGCATTTCCGGGATGATGGAAAAGCTGGGCATGGAAGAAGACGTGCCCATCGAGCACGGCATCATCACCAAGTCCATCGAGAACGCGCAGGTCAAGGTGGAAGGGCACAACTTCGACTTGCGGAAGCACGTCGTCCAGTACGACGACGTGATGAACAAGCATCGCGAGGTGATCTACGACGACCGGCGCAAGATCGTCAACGGCGACGATATGCAGGACCGCGTCTGGGGCATGGTCGAGGCCGAGGTCGAAAAGATGGTCCGCGGCCACCAGGGCGACGGCCGCGATGCAGAGACAGATGTCGAAGGGCTGCACGAGTCCTACCTCGGCCTCGTCCCGATGACGACGCTGACGGTAGACGACCTCGAAGGCCTTTCGCAGGACGACTTGACCGAGATGCTGGTCGAAGATGCCTCGCGCGGCTACGACCAGGTGGAGGCCCGGTTCGGCCCCGAGACGATGCGCAAGGTCGAGCGCCAGGTGCTGCTGACCATCATCGACAAACTCTGGGTGCAGCACCTCACGGACATGGACGAACTTCGCGAGAGCGTGAACCTGCAGGCCTACGCGCAGAAAGACCCGCTGGTCGTTTACAAGACCGAGGGGTTCCGGCTCTACAACGAACTGCTGGCCAACATCTCGCACGACGTGGCGCACACCATGTTCCGGGTGCAGCCGGCCGCCGCCCAGCAGCCGGTCCGCACGGCGGTGACCGACGAGCACGGCGATGCCCCGGCCGTTCCCAACCGGGATGGCAACGGAAAGGCGGCGGCAAGCACGCCGCGCAGGGCGCGCAAGACCGGCGCGAACGACCCCTGCCCCTGCGGCAGCGGGCGCAAGTTCAAGCACTGCCACGGGGCGGTCGCCGCCAAGACGCTGGTCTGATCGACGGCACGAGACGTGACAGGAATCGGGCGGGCCGCTCTCCGCGGCCCGCCCGTTTTCGATTGGGAGGGATATCGCCACCATGGCCGACGCCGCCAACTCGGGAAAACCGCGTCTCGTCGTCATCATCGCCAGCACGCGGCCAGGCCGGGCCGGGTTGCCGATCGGGCAGTGGTTCGCCGAGCGCGCCCGCGCATTCGGCGAGTTCGAGATCGACGTCGCCGACCTGGCCGAGATCGCCCTGCCGATGATGGACGAACCAAACCACCCGCGGTTGCAGCAGTACACGCACGACCACACGAAGGCGTGGTCGGCGCGGATCGAGGCGGCCGAAGCCATCGCGCTCGTCATGCCGGAGTACAACCACGGGTACACCGCGCCGCTGAAGAACGCAATCGACTACCTCGTTGCGGAATGGGCGTTCAAGCCCGTCGGCCTCGTGAGTTACGGCGGGATCTCGGGCGGTCTGCGGGCGGTGCAGTCGTTGAAGCCGGTCCTTTCCGGTCTCCGGATGATCCCGCTCACGGAATCGATCACGATCCAGCAGTTCAACCGGTTCATGACCGACGACGACCGCTTCGTGCCCGACGACACCCTGGAGCAAGCGGCGGAGACGATGCTCGCCGAACTGCTCCGCTGGAACCTGGCGCTTCGCCCGCTCCGGGAGGACGCCTGATCGCGCCGCCGCGCTGCGACGACCGTCATCTCGAGCCTGTCGAGGGATCTCGACCTTCGCTGCTGAGAGGGACGACCGAGGTTCCTCGATAGGCTCGGGATCACGGTCGCGTTTCGGGGTGACGGTTGCGCCGCTGGATGGCGGCTGCGATTGCCGGCGCGTCGCAGCATCACGCCGTCCATCGCAAAAGGTCCCGTCACCGTCGCCGGAACGCCCCAACTGCAGTGGCCAGCGGCTATCATCCCGGCATGCCGGCTTCGCCAGATTTCGCCGCTCGCGTGTACGACGTGGTCGCCCGAATCCCGCGCGGCCGCGTCACGACGTACGGCCGCATCGCCCGTGCGCTCGGCGAACCGCGATCGGCGCGCATGGTTGGTTGGGCCTTGATGGCCGTGGTGCGGGATGACCTCCCCTGTCACCGCGTCGTCAACCGGAACGGGAACCTGACCGGGGGCTGGCACTTCGGCCATCCGGACATCATGCGGGGGCTGCTGCTCGACGAGGACGTTCCGTTCCTGGCCGACGACCGCGTCGATCTCGCCGCTTGCGTCTGGGACCCGTGGGACGGCGAATCAGACCTGCCCGGCTGATCGAAGCCCCGCCATTCGTCCTTGGCCCGCCGTGGCGCGACGTCGAGCGCGCGGCGCCCCTACCCCGACGTTTCGAGCACGTCTCCGGGCACGAGCAGCGTGTCGTCCCACAGCCGCCTGGGGACCGCCGCGCCGTTTCGCCGCACCGTCGCGGGTTCGAGATCAAAGTCGCCCAGCATGTCCGTGATCGCCGTATCGGGGAGCAGCGGCACGGGCGCTCCGTTGAGGACGACGGTCCGTTCGCTCGCGGTGCGGGCCGGGAACAATGCAGCCAAGGAGGAAAGCGCATCGAACTCTGACATTGGATCGGGGCCGGATGCGAGCACGACGCCTTCCGCGCCGAGTGCGATCGCGTCACGGGCCTCGCCCTCGCCGCCGACGCGCCAGAGGATCGGGACCGGCGCCGCCTCGATTGCCTCCGCGATCCGCGATCCTCCGCCGCCGAGGTCCGCCATGCCACCAACGAGGAATTCCACGCCCCGCGCCAGCGCCGCCGCCTCGATCGAGGACACGTCACGGCCCATCAACGCCCCTGATCGGATCTGGCGGCGGGCTTCGGACGACGCCATGCCCAACTCCGGGAGCACCAGCCCCGCGCCGGCCTCGCCGGCGACGCTCGGCGGTCCGACGAGGAGGATCGGCAGGCCGTCCGCCGCTGCCGCGATCCGGCTCACCGGTTCGACAAGCGTGGCCGGGGCAGCACCCCCTGCGGTGACCAACACGCCCTCGGCGCCGCGCTCGATCAACGCGGGCAATGCCGCGAGGATCGCCTCGGCATTCCCGGCCGGCATCTCCACCACGAGGCGCGGGATGTCGCGTTCGTCGTCCACTCGTCACCCGCACTCGCGCCGACGCTGTGCGACGTCGCCTTGCCGATCTTCAGGCGCAAACGTGCCGCTACCTGACATCCCGGCGCGCAAGACCGGATCGCACGGCGGACGCGAGTTCCTCGGTCGCCTGCTCCGGGTCGTCCGTGCCGAGGATGGCGCTGATCACCGCCACGCCATCGACCCCGGCGGCAACCGTGTCGGCGGCATTGGCGAGAGTGATGCCGCCGATCGCCACGGTCGGCACATGGCAGGCCGCGGATTGCGACCGCAGGCCGGCGAGGCCTATCGGCGCACCGGCATCGTCCTTCGATCCCGTCGCGAACACCGGACCCAGCCCGGCGTAGTCCGCCCCGAGTTGGGCCGTGGCGCGGATGTCGTCCATCGTCTGCGGCGAAAAGCCGATGACGAACCCGGGCGGGGTCATCGCCCGCGCCACATCGACAGGGATGTCGCTGACCCCGAGGTGGACCCCGTCCGCCTCGACCGCCAATGCGATGTCCAACCGGTCGTTGACGATGAAGAGCGCGTCCGACTCGGCGCAGAGGGCGCGCAAGGTCGTCGCGACCCGCCAGGCGTCGTAGCCGCCGAGCCGCTTGGCCCGCAACTGGACGCACGTTGCGCCGCCCGACAAGGCCGCCTGCACGTCGTCGAGCAGCGAGCGCGGCGTGCCCTCGGGATCGGCGACGAGGTAGACCGCCAGGCGGTCGCGCAGTTCGTCCACCGGGTATCCGCTCACGAGCCGCCTCCGTTCGCCGCCGCGCGGTCCCGCACCGCCGGGGACGGATCGATCCCCCAGAAGTGGTTGACCGGCGAGTGGCCGTCGCCAATCGCGTAACTCTGGCGCAGCGCTTCGGTCAGGTAGTCCTTCGCCGCAGAGATGGCGTCCAGCGGTTCCAGCCCACGGGCGACGAACGCGGCAATGGCGGCCGAGAAGGTGCATCCGGTGCCGTGGGTGTTCTTCGTGAGCACCCGCTCCGAGGCGAACTCGTGCAGTTCCTCGCCGTCCCAAACCCGGTCCACCGGTTCGCCGGGGCTGTGACCGCCCTTGATGACGACGAAGCTCGGGCCGAGATCGGCGATCGCCTTGGCCGCCTCGCGGGCGTCGTCGAGTGAGCGAATCTCGCGCCCCGAAAGGACCTCGGCCTCGGGGATGTTGGGCGTCACCACCAGCGCCAGCGGCAGCAGCGCCCGCTTGACCATGCCGACCGCCGCCGGTTGCAGCAGGTGATCCCCGCTCTTGGCGACCATCACCGGATCGACCACCAGCGGCGCGCCCCATGCTTCCAGCCGGTCGGCCACGACCTCGACGATGGACGGGGAGGACAGCATCCCCGTCTTCACCGCGTCCGCCCCGATGTCCTCCATCGTCACGTCGATCTGGGCGATGACGACCTCTTCCGGCACTTCGGCGATGGCGAACACGCCGCGGGTGTTCTGGGCCGTCACCGCGGTCAGCGCCGACGTGCCGTAGACGCCAAGGGCGGCGAACGTCTTCAGGTCTGCCTGGATGCCAGCGCCGCCGCCGGAATCGGACCCGGCGACCGTCATCGCCCTGGGGATCTTCGCCTCGGTCCCGTCGTCCATCACCCTCACCGCACTCACGCCACGTCCGGCCGTCGTGGGAGCCTACCACGCGGACCCGCGACGGCTGGCTGTACGGCGTTAACGGATGGCAACTCCGGCATCAGACGCGCAGGCGCGATCCGGCCGGATCGTAGAGCGGGTCATCGACGACTGTAGCGCCGACCGTCCGGCCGAACCACTCGACTTCGACCCGGCTGCCGGTTCCGGCGAGTGCCGCCGGCAGGTAGCCGAACGCGATCGACGCGCCGACGCTGTAGCCGAACCCGGCGCTGGTGACGTAGCCGACCGTTTCGCCGCCGGCGAGGATCGGCTCCTTCCCCAGCAGCACGGTGGCCGGATCGTCCAGCACGAGGCAGCGAAGCCGTACCGGCGGCTCGGCCGCCGCGAGTTCCCGAACCGCCTCCGCACCGACGAACGCGGCCTTGCCCGGTTTCACCGCGAAATCGAGCCCGGCTTCGTACGGCGAGTGTTCGGTGTCCATGTCGGCGCCCCAGAGCCGGTAGCCTTTCTCCAGCCGGAGGGTGTCGAAGGCGGCACGGCCGACGGCCACGATGCCGAGATCCTGCCCTGCCCGCCACAGCAGCGACCAGAGCCGCGCCCCGTACTCCGGGGAGCAATAGAGTTCCCAGCCGAGTTCGCCGACGTAACTGACCCGGAGCGCGGTCACGGGCACTTCGCCGATCCAGCGCTTTCGGGCGGTGTAGTACGGGAATCCCTCGTTCGACCAGTCGTCGTCGCTGGTCTGCTCCACGACCGCGCGCGCCTTTGGTCCCCACAGGCCGACGCAGACGAGCGCCCCGCTGACGTCCCGGACCTGTGCCGCATGCGCGTCCGAACGGCGGGCGCGCAGCCAGACGAGATCGAGCGGGCCGTTGGCGCCGATCTGGAACCGGTCCTCGGCCAGCCGCGCCACCGTCACGTCGGAGCGGATGCCGCCGCGCTCGTCGAGCAGCAGGCCGTAGGTCACGCTCCCGACGGCACGATCCACCCGGTTGCTCACGACGGATTCGAGGAAGCGCGCCGCGCCGGGGCCGGTGACCTCCAGTTTCGGCAACGGGCTCATGTCCACCAGCGCCACGCCGTCGCGCAGGGCGAGATGTTCGGCGCCGGCGATCGGCGACCAGAAGCGCCCGGCCCAACCGTCGCGCTCGGCCACCGGGTAGCCGTCAAGCAGGGCGCGATTGGCCTCGTACCAGCGTGGCTGCTCCCAGCCCCGCCCTTCGAAGAACACCGCGCCGAGGTCGCGCTGATGCCCGGCGAACGGCGACTGCCGCAGCGGGCGCGGGTCGTCCATCGGCTGCAAGGGATGGATGACGTCGTAGACTTCGCGGTACTGCTGCGCGCCGCGCTCCCGAATGTAGGCGGGCGAGACCTGGTGCGGCTCGAACCGGTTGAGGTCGCATTCGCGCAGATCGGTGCTGCTGCGGCCGGTATCGAGCAGTTCGGTGGTCGCGCGCGCCGCCCCGGCCGAGTGCGTGATCCAGACCGCCATCGCGCTCCAGAACCCGCGCACGAACTGGCTTTCGCCGATGAGCGGATTCGCGTCCGGCGTGAACGAGAACATCCCGTTCAACGCGGTCGCCGGCTTCGCGTTGGCGAGGAACGGCAGCAGGCGGACGGCATCCGCCCACGCCGGGGCGAACGTGTCCGGCCGGAACGGGTTCGTCGCAGGCGTGTCGTCGGGTTCGCCGTGCCGCCGGATCGCGCCGGCTTCAACCAGCACCGGATCGTGCTGGTACGAGCCGACCGCGAAGTGGTCGCGGCGGTGCCGCATGTAGAGGTCGCGGTCCTGGTGGCGAAGGATGGGATAAGCGATCTCGCGCTCGTCGCCCGCAAACTCGGCCATCGGCGCGGTCCAGAGGAACTGGTGCTCGACCGGAATCAGCGGAATCGGCACGCCCGCCATCCGGCCGATCTCCGGTCCCCAGATGCCGGCGCAGGCGAGCACGCGGTCGGTGGCAATGATGCCGTCCGGCGTGCGAACCCCGGTCACGCGGCCACCGGCGACGTCGATGCCGACGACCGGCGTCCGTGGCCGTACCTCGACGGCGGGTCCGCAGGCATGGAGCATCGCCTCGTTGGCCCGGACCGGCCGCGCGACGCCGTCCGTCGGCGACCAGAACGCGCCGCGGATCGCGCTGGGATCGAGGAACGGCATCTTCTCGTGCGCATCCTCCGGGGTCAGCAGGGCAGCGCCGGGCACGCCCCAACTCTTCGCCCACCCGAGTTTGCGGTGGAGGTCGGCCCAGCGCGCCTCGGTTTCGGCGACCTCGATGCCGCCGACGCCGTGCCAGCATGGCTCGCCGTCGAGATCAATCGCCGCAAGGTGGGCCACCGTTTCGCGCGCGAACCCGGTCAGCGTCTTGCTGGAGGACGTCTGGAAAACCATGCCCGGCGCGTGCGAGGTGGAGCCGCCGGTGGCGGGAAACGGCCCCTGTTCGAGCAGGACGATATCGGTCCAGCCGCGCCGCGCGAGATGCCAGGCGACGGTGCAGCCGACGATGCCCGCCCCGACGATCACGAGGGATGCCCGCTCCGCCACCACCGCACCTCCGGTCCATCTTCTTGCCGAGATCGGCGTAGCCTACGCGAATCCCAGTTCGGACACGCTGACGGTCCGGCGCGGGAAAACGCAAACGGCCTCGCTCCCCCAGTGGCGGGAGCGAGGCCGTGGGCCGTGCGGCTGGGCTGCGGCTAGACCCGGCTCGGGTCCGAGGCCGGCGGCGTGTTCTGCGACGCCGCCGTCGGGACGGTGTCGATGACCTCGCCGGTGGTCGTGGTCGTCGTGGACGACGGCAGCGATTCGTCGCCGGCCGCGGCCTTGAATTCCTTCACGCCGCTGCCGAGATCCTTGAACAACGACGGCAACTTTCCGGCGCCGAAGATGATCATGATGATCACCAGGACAATGAGCAGTTCCTGCCAACCCAAACCGAACATGATTCCCCTCCGCGCGCCGTCGCGCTGCGGCGCAGAACGGGCCGCGCCGACCCGCGTTTGGAGGTAACGATACACCGTGACGCATCCGGGCGCACCGGTTGCCCGCTTGTCGCCGCCTGCCTACACTCGCCACGCTGGCCAATCCGGGCCGGGCGCGCCGGGGTGACTGCATGACGAAGGCAGGGTGGGCGATCGTCGTTTTCGTCGCCCTCCTCTCGCTGGCCAACAACCTCCGGCAGGGACCGTGGACCGGGTTCAACCCCGACGAAAGCCGCTGGATCAGCCGCGCCCACTTCCTCCGCGAGTTCACCGACCCGTTTGGCCCCACCTGGTCCGACCGCTACACCACGCGCGGCCAGCCACCGGTCGGTTCCTACGCCACCGGCCTCGGTCTCGTGGTTCAGGGCCGCGATCTCTTCACGAACCTGCCGTGGGAGTTCTCGTACCAACCCGGTACGCCGGGGTGGTACCGCAACATGGCGGAAGGCCGAATGCCGACGCCAGACGACCTCGCCGCCGCGCGCCGGACCAGCGCGGCCTACGTGGCGCTGACGGCCGCGCTCGTGGCCGCGCTCGGCTGGACGCTCGGCGGCGCGATGGCGGCCGCGTTCGCCGGCATTGCGTTCGCGCTTCACCCGTTCTCGGCCTACATCGGCAGCATCGCCACCTCGGATCCCGTGTTCGGGCTGCTGATCGCCCTCGCGGCGCTCGCCGCCGCCCGGCTCGGCAGGCGACCAACGATCGCCGCCGCGCTCGGGCTCGGCGTTGCGCTCGGGCTCGGCGGCGGGACGAAACTCAGTCCGTTGCTCGTCGCGCCGGTGGTTGGGGCGCTCGGGGCCGCGCTGCTCGGCGGGGATTTCCTGCGCCGGCGGACGTTCCCCCGCGACCGCCTCGGGTGGCTGCTGGTTTCGGTGCCGGTCGTCGCGCTGGCCGTCTTCGTCGCATCCTATCCGTACCTTTGGCCGGACCCAATCAGCCGCACCCGCAACCTCGTTGAGTTCCGCACCACGGAGATGCAGGCGCAGGCGAGCGATTGGCCGGTCATGGCCGTGCCCACGCGGGCCGAGGCGCTGCGCCGGATCGGGGTCAACTTCGCCGAGCGGTTCAGCATCTCGGGCGCGATCGACCGCGCGGCCGAGTTCGCCGGCGGCAGGCCGCTCGGCTTCGCGCAGATCGATCTCCTCGCGGCGCTCGCCGGTCTGCTTCTGTGGGCGGCGGCGGCGCTGCGGCGCGGCCCGCGCGATCCCAACGCGCTCGTGCTGCTGGTCCTGCTCGCGCAGGTCGCCGTCACCATCGGCGGCATGCGCTCGGAGTTCGACCGCTACCACGTTCCCATGATGCTGCTCGGCGCGCTGGCGTTCGGGGTGCTGACCGCGTCCCTCGCCGCCCACATGCCGCGGGCAATCCGCGAGCCGGCCGGACGTGCCGAGCGGCGGCCGGAACCAGCGGCCGGCGACGTTTGACGCCGCTCCAGGGTGCTCTAGTCGGAGGACGTACCGCGATGTGGGTCTTGACCCGCCACCCGTGGCCGACGCTGGTCAACCTGTCCAGCCTCGCGAAGATCGCTTATCAGCAACCGGCGAAATCCGACCCCCGCGTGCGCATCGTCGGTTCGGCGTGGGAGCAGGACCACGTGCTCGCCGATTGCGCCGACGGCGACGAAGCCCGCATGATGGTCCGCGCCATTGCCCGTGCCCTGGCCGAAGAGCGTCCGTTCCTCGACTTGAACGCCTTGCCGGGCGGCGCGAGCGGCCAACCCTGACCGATTTCCCGGTTCCCACGAAACCGCGGCGGCGGTTCGGGCGTTGATGCATGTGAACGGACACCCCGTGGCGCACCACTTGCGCCGTCGGGGTCCGCCTGGCCGGTCTCCGGGTGATACCCGTATGGACTATGGAGCAATCACGGTCGCCTTGCTGGGAAACCCGCAACCGGGGAGGCAGGGGAAGGAGCGAGGATGAATCGGTTGTTCGGCGGCGCGCTCGGTTTGGCCTTGGGGTTGGCGACGTTCGCCGGGCCGACCCTGGCCCAGGAGACGCCGCCCATCGTCATCAATGCCGACGGCCCGAACGTCACCGATTCCGGCGCCGGCGCAAACTCGACTCGCACGATGCCGCGCCCGTCGTCGTCCAACGATGGCGGCACGGTGACCCTGGGCGACATCGACCCCGGCGCCGGCACCGTCGTCATCGAGGCGGAACCGGGACCGACGACCACCAACGGCCGCCCATCGACCGGGAGCGATTCGTCCGCTCCACCGCCGGATGCCGGGTCGAATCCGGCGCCCGCTCCCGCGCCTTCGGGCGACGGCGCCGAATCCGAACGCGCACGGCCGACGCCGGAAGATCAGGACGCGGACAACTACCCGGATGCGGACGAGCCGGCGGCGGGCCTCGACCCGAGCAACCCCGACACGGACGGCGACGGCGTTGCCGACGGAGACGAGGTCAACATCTATGGCACCGACCCGACCGTGTTCGACACGGACGGCGACGGGCTGGGCGACGGCGAGGAGCTGTTCTGGACCAACACCGACCCGCTGGTGCCCGACGCCGCGGCGTCCGGCCAGACGGTCGAATCCGAGCCGAGCCGTGAACCGGCTTCATCTCCTTCGGGCAGCGACGACGCGGTGATCGACGGGCCTCTGGAAAGCACGGTGCTCGAAGAGCCCTCGGTCGTCCAGGGCGAAACGGCGCCGCCGGCCAGCTCGACCTCGAGCAGCGGCGCGGCCCCGAGCTGCGACAATTACGGCGACTGGTACTCGGCCCAGACGGCGTTCGAGTCGGCTCCGACCGCGCTGGCCTCCCTCGACCCGGACGGCGACGGGATCGCCTGCGAATCGATGATGGATTCCTGATCCAGGAGGTTCCTGGAACCGAAGGGGGAGCGGGAAACCGCTCCCCTTTTTCGTGTCCGCGAGATCGTCGCGGCCAGCGGGCGGGCAGGGCCTGTGTTCTGGTACACGCGGCTCAGCCTGCAGGCCCAGGAAGCTGTCGGCCGGTCAGTACGACGGGGTCAAGCCAGCTTGTGACGAAATACACCGCGTCGGCGCGCCGCCATCCCGCTGCGATTGATACGGAACCCGGGTGATGGGTGCGGCATTCCGTTCATCGTTCGCAGGGGAGGGCCCGGCGCCCTCCCTGCCCGGAACCGCGAACCGACGCGGGAGGGCGCCGGGCCCTCCCCTGCGAACGCGCGGCGTCATCGGCGTGCGAACCGGGAGCGAACGGCCGGATTCCGTATGACCCGCGGGTTGCGATCCGGTCGCCCGCCGCGCGGGTCAATCGAGGGAGATGTAGTCGTAGCGGACCGCCACCAGCAGCGCCTGCAGCCGCGATTCCACGCCGAGCTTGCCGAGGATGTTGACCATGTGGGTCCGCACGGTCTCGTGGCTGACGGAGAGCTCCCGCGCGATGTCCTTGTCGCCGAGTCCCTTGGCCACGGCTTCCAGCACCTGCCGCTCGCGCGGGGTCAGCCGCTGAAGCGACGCGGTGGCCGACCAGTCGCGCTCGCGCTTCTGGGCGGCGAAGCGCAACAGGTCGATCACTTCGGCCTGCGCCAGGAGTTGATCGCCGGCGGCGAGTTTCCTGATCGCGGCCAGTACGTCGCCGATCGACGCCGATTTGTGCATCACGCCGTCGGCCCCGGCTTCGACTGCGCGGGCCTTTTCCTCCTGGCCGGCCGTAGCCGTGAGGAGCAGCACGCGACACGCCGGGTTCACGGTGCGCAGCGCCCGAATGAGGTCGATGCCCTCGCCGTCGGGGAGGTGGAGATCGAGCACCGCGACGTCGGCGACGCCGAGCAACGGTTGCGCTTCGGAGACCGAACCGGCCTGCGCTACGACCTCGATGCCCCGCTCTCGACCAAGCATGAAGGCGAGGGGCTGCCGAAACGCCGCGTGGTCATCGACCAGCAGCACGCGGGTCGGCGCATCCGCCGTCGTTCCGTCGTCGTCACGATGTCGTTCCGTCATCGGCATCTGGCCCATCACGATCCCGTTTCTTTGCCACCGTTCGCAAACCGCACCGCCGCTGGGAAAACGTTGGCACGACCCGTGCCCTGCCGCCAGGAGCAGCGGTCAATCCACGCGCTGGAGATCGAAGGCAAACGCTGACCCGGCCCCTTTGTCGGTGCGGAGCGTGAGATCGCCGCCGTGCGCCTGAACGATCCGCTTGCCGACGTACAGGCCGATCCCGGCTCCGGCCACGTGGCGTTCGCCGTCCTGTTTGCCCCGCCTGTACTTCTCGAAAATCACCGCTGCGTCGTCCGCGTCGATGCCTGGCCCTTCGTCGGCTACTTCGAACTGGACCCGGTCGCCGCGCGCCGCGACGCGCAGTGCGATCGGGGTGCCGGCCGGAGTGTACTTTGCGGCGTTTCCCAGCAGGTTGCGCAGCACCTGGCCGATCCGCGCCGGATCGGCGCGGACGCGGCCACCGACCTCGCCGGCGACGGAGAACGGGTGCCCGCCGGAAAGCGAGCGGGCGTAGGTCGCCGCCGCATCGGAGATTTCCGCAACGGTGACCGGTCGCGGCGCGACCGAGAAATCGTCGCGGTCCACCTTGGCAATCGCCCGGACGTCGTCCACCAGGACGTGGAGCAGGTCGGTTTCGGCGCGGATGGTCGCCAGCGCGTGATCGCGCTCGCCGGGGGTCAGGTCGTCCATCGCGAGCACTTCGGCGAACCAGCGAATCGCCGCCACCGGTGACACCAGTTCGTGGGCGACGATCGCGGTGAAATCGTCCTTCAGTTCCGCCAATTCCTCGACGCGGCGGGCATGGGCGCGCGCCGCCTGCGCGAGGTGCGCGCGCTCGCGCTCGATCCGCGTGCGCTCGGTGACGTCGCGATTGATCGTCAGGACGGCCGCAGGCAGACCGCGCTCGTCACGTTGGAGCGCCCAGCGGCTTTCGACGACGAGGCGAGTACCGTCCTTTCGGCATTGTTCGATGTCGCCTTGCCACCCGCCTTGCCGTTCGAGGTGTTCGATGATCGCCTCGACGGGCTCCGGATAGGCCGGCTCGAGCAGAACCTCGGCGTTTGCCTCGATCGCCTCTTCAGCGCTCCAGCCGTACTGGAGTGCCGCGGCGGCATTCCAGTACACGATCGTCCCCACCGTGTCGGTCACGACGATGGCGTCGTTGGCGAGGTCGAGCAGTTGCGCCTGCTGGCGGAACGCGGCGACCCGCTGGCGGAGCGCCGCCTGGGTCCGTTCGAGTTCGGTGAGGTTGTGTGTCAGCCGGGCATTGAGCACCGAGAGTTGCGACGTCCGCTCGGCGACCCGGCGCTCCAGTTCCTCGTTCGTTCGCCGCAATTCGTCGCGCACCCGCTTGGGCTCCGAGAAGTCGCGGGCCACGGCCACCGTCGCCACCACCTCCCCGGTATCGTCGCGCAGCGGCGCCAGCGTGTAGGAGATGTCGATCTCGTGGCCGTCCTTGTGGAGGCGCTGCGTTTCGATGGGGCCGACCCGTTCGCCCCGGCGAATCCGTTCGTTCGCCGCGGCCAATTCGGGAGCGCACGCGTCCGGCAGCAGCGCATCGACGTGGTTGCCGACCATCTCATCGGCCGCGTACCCGTAGAGCCGTTCCGCACCCGGGTTCCAGCTCAGGATCGTTCCGTCGAGGGACCGCACGACGATGGCCTCTTCCACGGATTCGACCATCGCGGCGAGGGTGCGCTCGGCTTCGGCCGCCCGTCGCTTGCCGGCCACGTCCACCGAAACGACACCGACCAGCGACTCGTTCTCCGCGCCGGTCAGCGGGAACGCGATCGACAGCAGATGCAGGTCGGTGCCATCGACCGCCACCACCCGTTCTTCGGATTCGGCCGGTTCCCCGGTTTCCAGAACCGTCCGATTCCGCTCGGCGACGGTCGCGGCGACGGTTTCGGGTTGCCATTCGCGAACGGTCGATCCGACCAGCGATGCCGGATCGATCCCGTACCACCGGCGAACCTGCTCGTTCGCCCACAGGTAGCGGCCGCTGGCGTCGGTCAGCATCGCCTGGACGGGAATGCGGTCGAGGAAGTTCGCGAACCGTGCCTCGCTGGCCGCCAGGGCCTCGCGAGCCGAAACCTCGTCGGTGATGTCGGCGATCACCCCATGCCAGATTTGCCGCCCGTCCGGCGTCCGCCGCGTCCGGATTGCCTCGTCCCGCAGCCACAGGACCCTGCCGTCGCGCGCCGTCGCCCGGTAGTCCATCCTGAACGGTTCGCCGCTCAGGTAGCACCGCGTCTTGTGGGCGAGCACCTTGTTGCAGTCGTCCGGGTGGAGCACGTCTTCCCACAGGGTCCACGCCGGTTCCCACTCCGCGCCGCCGTACCCGAGCAGTGCGGCCATGCGGTGGTTGATGAACGAGGCGGTCACCCGGCCGTCGAGTTCGATCGCCTGCTCGTAGACCGCTACCGGCAACCGGTCGAAGATGCGCGATTCGGCGTCGCCCGCTTCCCCGGGCGCATCCGGGTCGTCGCTTATGCCGGTGACGTCGAGGATGACACCGATCCAGGCAGCGGCGTTCCCGGCGCCGTCCTGCACCGGGAACACGGCATCGCGCACCCGCCGGGGGGAACCATCGCGGCGAACGATCCGGTAGGAGAGTTCGCCGGGTTCCCCGGCTCGTTCGGTGCGGGCGATCCGTGCCGTGTAGCGATCGCGATCGTCCGGGTGGACGAGCGCAAGTCAGCCGGAGAGCGTCGGTTCGAGATCCGAATCGGCGTACCCGGCGAGTTCCTGCAAGCGCGGGCACTCGACGGCGTAGTGGCCGTCCGGTCCGGGCGCGACCCGGTAGGCATACGCCGGAACGCCGGCAAGCAAGAACCCGCGCAACACGCGGTCCTCGCCCGTAGCCGGGTCGTGACCCTCCCGCTCGGTCATCGGACCGATCCGCAATTGTCGCGCACCGCAGCGCGATGTATGCCTGCGTTGGCCAACCCGTCCTCCGCCTTCGGCCAAGTGGAGACGGTCCGTCCGGTCCTGTCCTTCGCGGCGCGTGGGCGATGCGCGACCCGAGGCGCCGACTGGGAACGATCATACAACCGGGGATGGATTGCGGCCGCGTGCTTCGGACGGGGCGCTCGAGCCAAGCGGACCAGCCCACCGTTCGCGCGGCGTCGGGCAACGACGCACGTTCTCCGCGAGACCTGCGCCGCAGGCGTCATGCCGGAGCGGGCCACGGTCTGCCCGAGGTGGCGCTCGCCTCGCGAAACGGTTTCTACCGTTCGTCCAGCGCGGCCAGGATCGGTGCGAAACCGGCAATCCCGGCGACGGTGTTCGGGGCGCAAATGACCTGGACGTGGGTGATCCCTTCTTCGGCGAATCCGCGCAGCGCCGCGGCCATCTCCTCCGGCGAGCCCTTGAGCGGACGGCCGCCGCCATCGGGCGCCGTCGAAACCAACCGCGCCGGCACGCCCGGCACCTCGGCCAGGATCGCGACCGTTCGCCCGAGCGTGGCCGGGTCGCGCCCGACCGCCGCGCAGGCCGCGTCCACCTTCTCCCGCAACGGCGGGATGGCCGGCGGCCAACTCTCGCCCCACGTCAGCCAGGCATTCCAGAGGTCGGCGTATCGCGCCGTCAGTTCCAGCATGCGCGGCCCGCTGCCCAGCGCACCGATCAGGATCGGCAGCCCGTTCGGCCGGGGACCGCGCGGCCGCAGCTCGCACTCCCGCACGCGGTAGTAGGCGCCCTCGAAATCGGCGCGGCCGGTGCGAAGCAAGGTGGTGACGATCTCCAGCGCCTCCTCGAAGCGGGCGACCTGCCGCTCGAACGGATAGCCGAATGCGGCGTGCTCCGGTTCGTGCCGGCCCGAACCGAGCCCGAGGATGAAGCGTCCGCCGGAGATCTCGTCGATGGTGTCGGCCATCTTGGCGAGGAGCGCCGGATTGCGGAAACTGGTCGCCGCCACCAGCGCGCCGATCTCCACCCGCTCGGTCGCCGCGGCGAGCGCGCCGAGCATCGAACCCATCTCCCACGCGCCCTTCGGTTCCTGCCCGGGATCGAAGATCGTCAGGTGGTCGGGAATCCAGACCGAATCGAATCCCGCCGCCTCGGCGGCCCGCGCCATCGCCAGCACGTCCGTCCCGCGGGCGGAACCGCCGTCCATCTCGGTCTCCACGATGGGAATGAACGCCCCGACCTTCAGCGGGCGCTCCGGGTTGGTCGTCATCGGTCCTCCCTTTCGCTCGTCCCGCATCGTAGCGCGCGGCGACGCCCGATCCCGGCCCGGATTCCCGTACCATGCCGGCACTGGCGGCACGACCGAAGGAACGAGGGCACGCATCGATGGAGCACGAGGTCAGGTGGCACAAACTTCGCCGTGGGCAGGTCGCCGAAGCCGCGGCAGCCGGGGCGGTCCTCGTCCAACCAATCGGGGCAATCGAGCAGCACGGGCCGCACCTGCCGCTCGACACGGACACGGCCGCGGTGACCGCGATCTGCGTGCGCGCGGCGCTGCGGGTCGCCGATCCGCCCGCGCTGGTCCTGCCGTCCGTCGCGTGGGGCCTGTCGCCGTACTGGCTGCCGTTCCCGGGAACGATCTCGCTGCGGCCGGAGACGATCCTCGCACTCGTCGGCGACATCGGCGCGAGCGTGGCGAAGCACGGGTTCCGGCGCATCGTCATCGTCAACGGGCACGGCGGAAATGCCGGCATCGTCGCCGTCTGCGCCACGCTGCTCGCCGACCACGGCCTGCGCGCAACGGCGGTTTCCTGGTGGTCGCTGCTCGGGGAGGATTTGCACACTCTCGCCCCGCGCGATGCCGGCCATATCGGGCACGCCGGCCAGACCGAGACGTCCGTGCAACTCGCGCTGCAACCGGACCTGGTGGACCATGCTTCGGTCGCCGCAGCGCACTGCGCCGACCTCGACGTGCTGCGCGCCACGTCGTTCGCCGGGGCCGGGTACGCGCCTCCCCTGCCGGAAATCGAATCGCCGCACGGGGTTTACGGCGATGCCCCGGCGGCGACCGCCGAGATCGGCGCGGCGATCCTCGAGCGCGCCGCCGACCGGCTGGCGGAATACATCGCCCGGTTTGCCGGCGAACCGCTGGGAACCGGCACGTTTCGCGCGGGTTCGTAATCGCGGCCGTCGCCGGGCGACGGAGCCGACAACGGGAGTACGACGATGGAACGGCACGGTAACGAGGACACCTTTTCGCTCCTCCAGCACGACCACTACACGGTTGAGGAACTCTCGCGGGTGACCCTGATCGACACCGAACTCATCGAGCGCGCCGCGTTCTCCGGCGAACTGAAGGCGACGATCGTCGATCACCACATCGTTCGCATCGACCGCGACGACGCGGTCGATTGGCTCAACCGCCGCAACTCGCGCGGATAGCCTCCACGCTCTGACCGGTCGTCGCCGAGCGCTCCGGCCAACTCCCGTGAGGGAGAATCACTGTCGGGGCGATTCATCGTGCCAGCCGTTGCCAGGCGCGGTTCCGGCATGATGCTCACGCTGGCAACGCCCGCCCGGCGATGCCGGCGACTTCCCGTATGCATCTTTGCAGCGGCCAACGCCCGGACCGCCCGCCGGGATTGATGGCGGTTGCCTATTTGAACCGGACACCAACCCATGGCCGGGCGCGATTGTGGCGTTTGCCAAAATAGTCCGGGCATCGGCGGGCCGGGCGCGAAGAATCGCGCGCTGTAGGAGCGCGGCCGTCGCCGGATGTAGGGGCGCGATTCTTCGCGCCCGCCGCTGGGCCGGTATCCGGATCAAATAAGCAACCGCCATCATCGCGCCCGCTCGGTCGATGCCCGCATCATGTTGGCAACCGCCATCATCCCCGGACTACGGGAACGAAACCCTCCGGGGTTGAGCACGAGCGGTGGCCGCATCGCACAGGCAAACACCTCGAGCCGCGGGCAGCCTCGCGATCTGCGCCTTGACGCCGCTTCCAGCCCTCGTGCTACGCCGCCATCATCACCATTCGGAGTAGCGGCTTCATCGCGCCCGCTTCGCCACGGATCGCTCTATCCAAGTCCACCCAGCAATTCCGGCATATCGAACCAATCGAACGGGTACAACCTTGACGGGCCGCGACCGCGCTGCTACGGTGGGTATACGGTATACAGCAACGTTGGCCTCCCCTCGCGCCGTGGTGACTCCGAGGTCCCACGGCAGGAGCCGTCCGAATGACCCGCGCGTCGGCAGCACCCGCTCGCCAACCTCGTCTCAACCACGCCACGCTGGCCGAACAGGTCTACGAATATCTCCGCGAGCAGATCCTGACGAACGCGATCGCCCCGAACAGCACGCTGCCCGAGGAATCGCTCGCCAGCGAATTCAACGTCAGCCGGGTGCCCGTCCGCGAGGCGCTGCGCCGGCTGGCGGCCGAAGGGCTGGTCGTGCTGACGCCGCGGCAGGGCGCCGTCGTCTCGTCGCTGTCGCCCAAGCAGTTTCTCGATACCTACCGGGTGCGCGAAGCGCTGGAAGCGCTGGCCGTCCGGCTGGCGACGCCGCGCCTGACGCACGACGACGTGGCCGAACTGGAGCGGCTCCAAAGCGCCATGGCCGGCCACGTCGAAGCGGGAGATTCGGACGCCTTTTTCGTCGCCAACTCGGCGTTCCACCGGGTGTTCATCGACCGCTGCAACAACGGCTACCTCCAGGCGCTGTACCCGCCGCTCATGGACCAGATGCGGCGCTTTCTCTCGCCCTCGCTCGATCTGCGCGGGGGGATGCGCCGCTCGCTGGAAGAACACGAGGCGATTCTCGGCGCGGTGCGGGCCGGCGACGGCAACGCGGCAGCCAACCTGATCGCGGAGCACATCCGGGTGCCGCAGCGCATCCTCGAAGCGGTGGAAGCCGGCGGCGAATCGGCGCTGCCGGCGCTCAACGGGCATCACCCTTGACCGAACCGGCCCCCTTCGGCCGGCAGCACACAACCACGCGGCGCGCAGGCGCGGGAGGCACTTCGGGTGGCACGCGAGATCCAGTTCGGCGTCAACCTCAACAACCGGGAACCGCTGATCGCCCCGGACTACACGCTGGCCAACCTGCTCGACCTCTCGCAGGCGGTCGAGGAGGCCGGCTTCGATTCGGTCTGGGTCGGGGACAGCCTGTTCTCCAAGCCGCGCTTCGAACCGATCAACCTGCTATCGGCCATCTCCCAGCGCACGAAGAAGGTCGGGCTGGGGACCGCCTGCATGGTCTCCGGCACCCGCGATCCGCTCTACCTCGCGCTGGAGTGGACCACGCTTGACCACCTGTCCAACGGCCGCGCCATCCTCGGCACCGGCATGGGCAACCCGGAGGAGGGCGTCCGCCGCGAGTACGCCTCGCAGGGGATGGATTTCGAGAAGCGGGCCAGGATCTTCGAGGAAGGCCTCGCGATCCTGCGCGAACTCTGGACCGAGGGCCGGACCTCGTTCCAGGGCGAGCACTTCCAGTACGACGATATCTCCTTCTACTCCGGCACCGAGATGGGGCCGCTGATGCCGGTGCAGTCGCCGCCGCCGATCTGGGTCGTCTCCAACCCGCGGCTGACGGTCGGCACCAGGGCCGAGGACAAGACCGAAAAGGTCATCTCCAAGGCCGCCCGCCGGATCGCGAAGTACGGCGACGGCTGGATGACCTGCTGCCGCGCGCGCCACCCGGAGGAATTCGAGGCGCAACTGGAGCAGGTGAACGACGCCATCGCCGAGGCCGGGCGCGACCGCTCCGAGTTCGTGATGTCCTACCAGGTCACCATGAACATCGCCGACAGCAAGGACGAGGCGCAGCGAGGCATCGACGCCTACATTTCCCAGTACTACCCGGAACTCAGCAAGGCGATGGACCTCGGCGAGTGGGGCCCCGTCGGCACGCCGGACGACATCATCGCGTGGCTCCAGCGGTTCGCCGACGCGGGCGTGGACCACTTCATCTGCCGCTTCGGTTCCCTCGACCAGTTCGGGCAGGTCGAACGGCTGGCCCGCGACGTGATGCCGGCGTTCGCAAACGTGCGGGTGAGCGCGGCGGCCGACTAGGAGACCCAACCTTCGGATCGGACGCGGCGACCGGGACGGCCGGGACGCCGGGCAGGCGAAAGGGCGACGACGATGGCTGGACTGGGCGAAGGGTTGCGGCGCGACGCCGAACTGGTGGTCGGCGTCTGCATGTCGGTCGAAAAGGACGACGTGGTGACGATCATCACCGACGACGCCCACCTGGCCGAGGCGGACGCGCTGGCGCAAATCGTGGTCGAGCGCGGCGGCTTCCCGGTCATCTGCAACAACGAGTACCAGGTGCGGCGGGCGGTTGCCGACACCCGCTTCCCGATGGCCCCGCCGCGCAACCTGCACAAGGCGATGGTCGCCTCCGACGAGATCATCATCATCACCAACCTCGAATGGGCCAACCGCTTCGCCCACGTCTCCGCCGTGCGCGAGTCCTGCGACAACAACGCCAAGATCGCCTCCGTCGAGGAGGGGATCGGCTCCTGGGACCTGACCGAGGCCGACATCCGCGACGCGACCGACCGGGCGCGCGCCGCGATCGCCCTGCTCGAAGGCAAGAAGTGGTGCCGCGTCACCTCGCCGGCCGGCACCGACGTCCGGGTCAGCATCGAGGGGCGGCCGGCACTGGAAGTCACCCCGATCAAGAAGCGCGGCCAGATGATGGGCCCCGTGCCGCTGTGGTCGGAGGTCGCCTTCGCCGCGGTCGAGGACCGCACCGAGGGCACGATCGTCGTTGACGGCATCATGCTCGGCATCGGCCTGCCGGGGCAGACGCCGAACCCGATCACCTGGACCGTCGAGAAGGGCAAGGTCACGAAGATCGAGGGCCTGGAGGAGGCCGAGCGCCTCAAGCAGGTCATCGACGGAGTGGACGGCGCGACCGTCATCGGCGAGTTCGCCTTCGGCACCAGCGAGAAGTCCCCGACCGGCTCGCCCTCGGAGAAGGGCCTGCTCGGCACCGTCCACTTCGCCATCGGCGACAACCACAACGCCTACCCCGGCGGCAAGAACGTCTCCGTGCTGCACCTCGACGGCAACTGCCTAAACGCCTCGCTGATGATCGAGGATACCGGCGACTACATCGTCAAGGACGGCAAATGGGCGCTGTAGACAACGCCGGCGCAATCACGGTTATCCCGATGGAGGCCATCGACCCGATCCCGCTGCCGGGCGGCTCCTGGAGCCGGATGTTGCTCACCGGCGACTCGGTCTCCGGCATCGCCTCCTCGCTCGGGTACTCGGTCTTTACGCCGGGGACCGTGACCGGGATGGTCGCCCACGAGGCGGAAGAGGTCGCCTACGTCGTCGCCGGGTCCGGCGAACTGCGGACGGACGGCGAGCCGGTCGCATTCGCCGCCGGGCAGGCGCTGCACATCCCGCCGGGGTTGTGGCACGCCGTAGCCAACACCGGCGACACGGACATGGTGATGGTGTTCGGGTTCCCCCATCCGGGGTACCCGCCGACGGAGCGCCGCTGATCATGGTTCTCGCGCAGCCGCTGCCGGAACAGGTCGCCTGGGCGTGCCGCATGCTGGCGCTCGGCGGGCAGGGGGATTTCACCCTCGGCCACGCCAGCGCCCGCGCCGCCGACGGCACGATCCTGATGAAGCCCAACAAACTCGGGCTGGAGGAAGTGCGTCCGGAGGACGTGCTCACCCTCGACCCGAACGGCGTCAAACTGGCCGGCGAGGGACCGGTGCACCTCGAAGCCGTCCTGCACACCGCCGTCTACGCGGCACGCCCGGACGTCGGCGCGGTGATCCACACCCACCCGCCCTACTCCACGGCGTTCGGCGCGACCGACGCGAAACTGGAAATGATCAACCACGACGCGGTGCTGTTCCACGACGGGCTCGCGCTTTTCGACCAGACGGCCGAACTGATCATGAGCCCGGAGCAGGGTACGGATATCGCGGCGGCACTCGGCGACAAGCGGGTGCTGGTGATGCGCGGCCACGGCGTGCTCGTCACCGGCCCGACCCTGCCGTGGGCGGTCTACGCGGCGCTGACGCTGGAGCGGGTGATCCGCATCCAGTCCATCGCCCGGACACTGGGCGAATTGCGGCCGATGACCGACGAAATGGCTGCCCGCGTCTTCCCGGACAAGTACCGGGACGAGTATCTCGACACCTACTGGCGGTACCTCATCCGGCAGGTGCGCCGGGAAGGGCTGGATGCGGGGATGCCGGCGGTAGCGCCACACCTCGCCACCGCGACCGTGGAGGGCTGACGGCATGCTGGGCGTGTTCGACATCCATCGCGCCGCCAGCGTGGCCGAGGCCTCCTCGGTGCTGGCCGAGCGCGGACCCGAAGCGGCTATCTACGCCGGCGGGACCGAACTGCTGGCACTGATGAAGGACCGGCTGCTTGAACCGGCCCTGCTCGTGGACATCAAGCACGTCCCCGGGCTGGGCGGCATCGCGCTCGACCCCGGCGGCACGGTGCTCAGGATCGGGGCGCTCGCGCGGCACCGCGAGATCGAGCGCAGCCCGCTCGTGCGCGAGAAACTGCCGGAGTTCGCGGCGATGGAGGCGCAGGTCGCCAATGTCCGCGTCCGCTGGGCGGGCACCATCGGCGGCAACCTCTGCTTCGCCGAACCGCACAGCGACCCGGCCACCCTGCTGCTGGGGCTGGACGCGACCCTGGCGCTGGAATCGGCGCAGGGCTCTCGAACGGTGCCGGCCGGCGATTTCTTCATCGGCTTCCTCTCGACCGTGCGGGAGCCGGAAGAACTCATGACCGCCATCGAGATCCCGCTGCCGGAGTCCGGCACGGGCGTCGCCTACGAGCGGTTCAAGACCCACGAGCGGCCGAGCGCATCGGTCGCGGCGCGGCTGACCCTCACCGGCGGGACCATCGCGGAACCGCGGCTGGCGGTCGGCAGCGTCGGCGAGCGCCCGGTGCGGATCGCCTCGGCGGAGGCGCTGCTGGCCGGCAACGCGCCGTCGGCGGAATTGTTCGCCGCGGCGGCCGACCTCGTCCACGACGAGGTGGAACCGACCGAAGACCTGTTCGAATCGACGGACTACAAGCGGCACCTGGCGCGCACGCTGGCCCTCCGGGCTCTTGAGCGTGCGGCGGCCGCCGCGAACGGGGGACCCCATGCTGGCTGATCCGGCGGCGCGCGCCGACACCGCGCCGCGCCGGTCGCTGCGAATGACCGTCAACGGCAACCCGGTCGCGCTCGAGATCGAGCCGCGGGAGATGCTGCTCCACGTGCTGCGCGACCGGCTCGGGCTGCGCGGCGTCAAGCAGTCCTGCGACGTGCAGGTCTGCGGCGTCTGCACCGTGCTGCTGGACGGCGCACCGGTCAGTTCCTGCACCACCCTCGCGCTGGAAGCTGACGGCAGGACGGTCGAGACGATCGAGGGATTGTCGCGGGACGGCGAACTCCATCCGATCCAGCAGGCGTTCGTCGAGCGGGCCGCAGTCCAGTGCGGGTTCTGCACCCCCGGCATGGTCCTTTCGACCAAGGCGCTGCTGACCGACATTCCGCGCCCGACCCGCGAGGAGATCACCGCGTTCCTCGGCGGCAACATCTGCCGCTGCACGGGCTACTTCAACATCGTGGCCGCGGTCGAGGACGCCGCCGAGCGGATGGCCGGCGCAAACGGGGAGGATGCGGCATGAGCGGTCACGCCACCCTTCCCCCCGGTTCGGCGATCGGGCGGGACGTTCCCCGCGTGGACGCCGTCGCCAAGGCGACCGGCGAGGCCCGGTACGCCGGTGACCTGCAGGTCGCCGGGATGCTACACGGCCGGTTGTGGCGCTCCACCCATGGCCACGCGAAGATCAAGGCGATCCACCTCAACGGGGCCGACAAGGTACCCGGCGTGGTCGCGATCATGACCGGCGAGAACGTGCCGGCCGCCGACCCGCGCTACGGGCACGCGCTGAAGGATCGCCCGCTGATCGCGGTCGATCGGGTGCGCTTCGTCGGCGAACCGGTCGTCGCCGTGGCGGCGGAAACGCTGCAGGCGGCCGACGACGCGGTGGCGCTGATCGACGTCGAGTTCGAGGAACTGCCGCTGGCGGTGACCATCGACGCGGCGCTGGCCGACGGTGCGCCGCAGTTGCACGACATCGACGGCCTGCAACCGGGGCTGTTCCACGGCCTTGGAAAGTTCCGGCCGGGACCGGGCAACGTCTGCTACCACCACGCCTTCACCCGGGGCGACATCGATCCCATCTTCGAGGAGGCCGATGTCGTCGTCGAGGGCGAATACGAGTTCCCTGCCGTCTTCCAGTACGCGATGGAGCCGCACACCACCATCGCCGAGTGGATCTCCGACGACGAACTGGTGGTGCGCTCGTCGTGCCAGCACCCGTTCCTGGTGCGGGCGGAACTGGCCGACCTGTTCGGGCTGCCGGTCAACAACGTCCGGGTCATCATCCCCTACCTCGGCGGCGGCTTCGGCGCGAAGTCGTACACCAAGATGGAGCCGATCACCTGCGCCCTGGCGAAGGTCGCCGGGCGGCCGGTGCGGATCGCCAACGCGGTCCACGAGTCGATGGTCACCACCCGCCGGCACGGCATGAAGGCATGGATTCGCACGGCCGCCCGCGCCGACGGCACGCTGCTGGCCCGCGAGGTCAAGGCCTGGTTCGACACCGGCGCCTACGCCGACAACGGGCCGCGCGTGGTCGCCACCGGCGCCGACGCCGCGCCCGGGCCGTACCGCTGGCGGGCGCTGCGCGTCGGGGCGTGGGGCGTCTATACCAACACCTCACCGGCCGGTTCGTATCGCGCGTTTGGCGCGACCCACCTCCAGTGGGCCGGCGAGTTGCAAGTGGACGAGATCGGCCGCCGCTGCGGGTTGGACGCGCTCCAGATGCGCGAAAAGAACCTGCTCCACCACGGCGAATCCGTCCGGCCGGGCGGCAAGCCGCTGGACGCCGACCTCGTCGGCGACATCCAGAAGGTCGCGGCGGCGCTCGATTGGGATGCGCCGAAGGCGGCGAACGTCGGGCGCGGGCTGGGCGTCGGGTTGCTCGCCGCGGGCGCGCACCCGGTCTCGACCGCGCTGGTGCGCCTGGAAGCCGACGGCGCGGCGACGCTGCTCGTCTCGACAACCGAGGTCGGTCAGGGCACGCGAACCGTCTTCGCGCAAATCGTCGCCGAAGAACTGGCGATGCCGGTCGAGCGCGTGAAGGTGCTCGGCGGCGACACGCAGGTGACCCCCTATGACCGCTCCACCGGCGCGTCGCGCTCGACGACGCTGGCCGGGATGGCGGTGCTACGAGCGGCGCGCGAGGTCCGGCAGCAATTGATGTCCATCGCCTCCGGCGTCTACGGGCTACCGGAGGAGGCGATCGAACTGCGGGCCGGGTCGGCGTGGCACGAGGGCGAGGAGCAGTCCTACCCCGCGCTGGTCAAGGCCCATTTCGGGATGGTCGGCGGCGAACTGATCGGGCGCGGCGAGGTGCGGCCGGAACACGGCAGCGGCTCCTACGCCGAAGGCCCGGTCTTCTGGGAGGTCTGCATCGGCGGCGCCGAGGTCGAGGTCGATCCCGACACCGGCAAGGTCCACCTGCGCAAGGCCGCGAGCGTGGCCGACGTCGGGCGGGCGCTGAACCCGAAATTGGTCGAGGCGCAGGAGATGGGCGGTGCCATGCAGGGCATCGGCAACGCCCTGTACGAAGAGATGATCTTCGATTCGACCGGTACCCTGCAGAACTCGACCCTCTACGACTACCACGTGCCGACGATGGGCGACATGCCCGATCATTTCGCGTCGAACATCGTGGAGAACGAAGACGGGCCGGGCCCCTACGGTGCGAAGGGCGTCGGCGAAGGCGCGCTGGCCGGCGTCGCCTCGGCGATCGCCACCGCGCTGGCCGACGCCGGGGCGGTGCTCGACGAACTGCCGGCCACGCCGGAGCGGGTCTGGCGTGCGCTGCACAAGCGCGACGCAGCCGAAACCCGGTAAACGCGCGTTCACCGGCGCAGGCGCGCCGGGCAGTCGGTGGCGATCGACGGTAGCAAGGGAGCGACGATGAAGGTCTACCTGCTCGACGGCGGCACGCTGATGCTAGACAAGTCCCTGGCGACGTGGAACCACAACCAGGGCGTGGAGTTCCGGTTCCCGGTCTTCTCCATCTTCATCGACCACCCGGACGGCAAGATCATGCTGGACACCGGGTTCGACAAGGAGTGGGTGGACCGCAAGTTGCCGTTCGAGAAGCCGACCCAGACCGAGGACCAGACCATCGCCGCCCAGCTGGCGAAGATCGGGGTGAAGCCGGAGGAGATCGACATCGTCGTCAACTCCCACCTCCACTTCGACCACTGCTCGGCCAACAAGCTGTTCCCGCAGGCGAAGTTCATCTTCTCCAAATCGGAACTGCGGCACGCCTTCGTGCCGGACCCGTGGGAGAAGCTCGGCTACGACCCGGACCTCGTCTGGATGCCGGGCATGAAGATGGAACTGCTGGACATCGGCGACTACGAATACGAGATCGTGCCGGGCGTCTCGGTCATCCTGACGCCGGGCCACTCCAACGGGCACCTCTCGTTCATCGTCCGGCCGGGCGACGGCGCGCAGCCGATGGTCTTCCCGGTGGACGTCGCCTACACCAGCCACAACCTCGAGAACAAGGTCCTGATGGGGCTGCACAGCGACCCCGAAGACCTGCTGCGCTCGATGATCAAGATCGAGAACATCGCGAAGAAGATCGGCGGCAGGATCTTCTACTCGCACGATCCCGAGGACTTCCAGAACTACCTCCTCGCGCCGAACTTCTACGGCGAGGGCGGGGCCGCCTAGCCCGGCCGCGCCACGCGACCCCAGGAACCGACCATGCTCGATGCGCTTCGATCCGCCGCCAACGCGCTGTTCCCCCGGCCCGCTCCGGCGGGAATGGCGGCGTTCGCGGCCAACCAATCCGGGAACGGAGCGGCGCGTTCCGTCCCGGCGTCCCACGCCGCGACGAGCGTCGCGCGGGGGACGCCGCTGGTCGAGATGCGCGGGATCGACAAGCGGTTCGGGCCGGTGGTCGCCAACCGGGACGTCTCGCTCAGCATCGCGGCCGGCGAAATCCACGCGGTGCTGGGCGAAAACGGCGCCGGCAAGACGACGCTGATGAGCATCCTCTCCGGGATGTACCAGCCGGACGCCGGCGAGATCCTGATCGACGGGCAACCGGTCCACATCGAGGACCCGGCGGACGCGCTGCGGCGAGGCATCGGCACGGTCTACCAGCACTTCACGCTGGTGCCGAACATGTCGATCCTCGAAAACGTGGCGCTCGGCGCAAGCCAGTCGTTCGTGCTCGACCTCGGCTCGGTCGAATCCGACCTGAAGGCGATGCTGGCCGAGTTCGGCCTGGACGTCTCGCCGCGCACCGAGATCCGGCACCTCTCGCTCGGGCAGCGGCAGCGGGTCGAGATCGCCAAGGTGCTGCTGCGCGGCACCCGCGTGCTGCTGCTGGACGAGCCGACCTCCGTCCTGACGCCGGTCGAGGTCGAAGGGCTGCTCGACATCCTCCGCCGGCTGCGCGGGCGCGGCGTGGCGGTAGTGATCATCACCCACAAACTGGACGAGGCCCTCGCCGTCTCCGACCGAGTGACCGTGCTGCGCGCCGGCCGCAAGGTCGGCGAACTCGGCCCGGCCACGCTCGCCGAGATGGACCGCCCGGCCGCCAAGCGGCGGGTGGTCGAATTGATGTTCGGCGGCGCGCCGCCGCCGGAACTCTCCGAGCACCACGCCGCGCACCGGCCGGGCAGGGTATTGCTCTCACTCCGCGGCGTAAACGCGGCCGGCGACCGCGGCGCGGCGGCGGTCAGCGACTTGTCGCTTGACCTCCACGCCGGCGAGGTCGTCGGCATCGCCGGGGTGGACGGCAACGGCCAGAAGGAACTCGGCGAGATCATCGCCGGGCAGCGGCGGGTGCAGTCCGGGCAGGTGATGTTCGAGGGATCGGACATCACCAACCGGGGGGTCGCCGCGTCCGCCCGGCTGGGCATCGGATACGTCACCGACGAGCGGTTGCACGAGGGGTGCGTCGCCTCGGCGTCGGTCGCGGACAACGTGGTGCTCAAGTCCGTCGGGCTGCCGCCGTTCTCGAACGGGATCTGGCTGAACCGGCGGGCGATCGAGGCCGAGGCGGTCAGACTCATCAAGGAATACGACGTCAGGACGCCGGGGCCGGACGCGCGGATCGGGCTGCTCTCCGGCGGCAACATCCAGAAACTGCTGCTGGCCCGCGAATTGGCGCAGGACCCGACGGTGCTGGTCTGCAACAAGCCGACCCACGGGCTGGACCTGAAGACGGCCGCGTTCGTCATCAGGACGCTGGGCGAGCAGGCCGACAAGGGCAAGTCCGTGCTGCTGATCTCGTCCGAACTCGACGAGATCCTGGACGTCAGCGACCGCATCGGGATCATGTACGGCGGGCGGCTGGTCGCCGTCGTGCCGCGCGCCGAGGCGGACGTCGAGGCAATCGGCCGGCTGATGCTGACCGGTTCGGCGGCGGAGCGGGAGGTGGCGGCATGACCGGTTCGCGCCGCGTGCTCTGGCTGCCGACGTCGGCCCGTCCCCTGCTCTCGTCGCTGTTCGCGATCGTGGCCGCGTTCGCGGTCGGCGGGCTCTTCCTCGCCGCCCGCGGCAAGGACCCGATCGCCGCCTACGGCATCCTGCTGGAACGCGGGCTCGGCACCTCCTACGGGATCTCCGAGACGTTGATCCAGATGGCGCCGCTCCTGATCGTCGCCGCCGGGCTGCTGATCTCCCTGCGGGCCGGGGCATGGAACATCGGGATCGACGGGCAGGTGCTGGTCGGCGCATTGTTCGCCGGGGTCGCCGGCTCCGCCCTCGTCGGCACGATGCCGGACCCGCTGATGTGGCTGGTCGCCGCGCTGGCCGGCTTCCTCGGCGGGTTGCTGTGGGCCGTCGTGCCGGCATTCCTGCGGGTGCGCTGGGGTCTCAACGAGATCATCACCACGCTGATGATGAACTACGTGGCCCTGAACGTGACCTCGTGGCTGGTCAAAGGCCCCGTCAAGGACCCGAACGTGGTGCCGCCGCAAACGCGGCTGATCCCGAAGGAGGCCCGGCTGCCGGACATCTTCGGCTCCGGGGTCCACATCGGGATCATCGTCGGCCTCGTCGTGGCGCTGCTGGTTGCGATCCTGTTCCGCTACACCGTGCTCGGGTTCCGGCTCGACGTGCTGGGCAAGAACCGGTTCGCCGCGATCCACGCCGGGATGCCGGTCAACCGGCTGACGATGCTGGCGCTGCTGCTGTCTGGCGGGTTCGCTGGGCTGGCCGGGGCGAACGACATCCTCGGCGTCAAAGGGCTCTTCCAGGGCAACTGGAACCCGGGCTACGGGTTCGCCGCCTTCGCGCTGGTCTACCTCGCCCGCCTCAACAGCCTGTGGATCATCCCGTTCGCCTGGTTCCTCTCCTTCATCGCCATCGGCGGCGAAATGATGGCGCGCCCGCTGGGCATCCCGACCTACTACACGGGAATGCTGGAAGGGTTGATGCTGCTGTTCTTCGCCGTCGCCGTGTACCTCGAACGCCGCTACGCCCCGGCCGACCGCGCGGTCGATCCCGACCCCGCGCCGCTGCCGGGCGCGGCCACCGTCGAACCGATCGTTTCGCCGGAACCGGTCGCCATCGATTCCCGCCCGGCCCATTCCGGAGAGCGCCCGTGAACAGCAGTGGGATCGACCTCGGGGTGTTCGCCTCGGCCATGCTCGCGGCAGGATTGCTGGCCGCCGTGCCGCTGATCCTCGCCGCGCTCGGCGAGGCGGTCGCCGAAAAATCCGGGCTGCTCAACCTCGGCATCGAGGGGATGATGCTCTCCGGCGCGTTCTTCGGCTTCCTCGCCGCCTATTCGACCGGCAGCGTCATCGCGGGGCTGGCGGCGGGCGTCGGAGCCGGCGCCATCCTCGGGTTGCTCTTCGGCTTCCTCGCCGTCGGGTTGCAGGTAGACCAGGTGTTGGTCGGCATCTCGATCACGATCTTCGGGGCCGGGCTGACGGCGTTCCTGTACCGCGATGTGTTCGGCAGCCAGAACCCGTCCGCTGCCGTGCAGCCGCTGGTCGTGCCGATTCCGCTGTTGCGCGACATCCCGGTCATCGGGCCGGCGCTGTTCGACCGGCAACTGATCTTCTACCTCGCCTACGCGCTGGTCCCGGTCTTCGCCTTCCTGCTGGCACGGACCCGGTTCGGGCTGGAGGTGCGCGCCACCGGCGAGACGCCGTTCGCGGCAGACGCCGCTGGGGTCAACGTGTCGCGGGTCCGCTACACCGCGATCGTCGTCGGCGGCGCAATGGCCGGTCTGGCCGGGGCGTTCCTGTCGGTCGCCGACCTCAAACTGTTTCAGGTCGGGATGACGGTCGGGATGGGTTTCATCGCGTTGGCGATCACGATGGTCGGCGGCTGGAACCCGTGGCGCATCCTCGCCGCCGCCGTGCTGTTCGGGATGCTGCGGTCGCTCGGCAACGGGCTGCAAATCCTCGGCATCGACGTCCGCACCGAATTCGTCACCATGCTGCCCTACGTCGGCATCATGGTCGCCCTGGTCCTGTTGGCCGGACGCACCGCGCTGCCCGCGGCGCTGGGCGTGCCCTATGCGCGGGGTCGCCGCTAACGCGGCGGGCGCGGAAGGAGGAGACCCCACGAGAGCGAGACGAACGGCACGACGAGCCGGCGACGGCGCCGGCGCAACAGGCGGTCCATTCGCGTTCGATGCCACGGAAACGAAGGAGTGCTCCATGTCGTCATCGACCAGGCGGATCAGGTTCGGGATCGTCGCGGCGGCGCTGACGGTTTCGATGCAGGGCGCGGCGCTGCTGCCGACGGCGGCCCAGGACGCCAGCCCGGCCGCGGGCGTCGAGGTGAACCAGGTGGCGCTGGTCACCCCCGGCTCGCGCACGAACCAGGGCTGGGACCAGCAGGGCGCCGACGGCCTGACCGCCGCCGGTGAAGAGTTGGGCTTCGAGGTCGTCATCGCCGAGAACGGCGGCTACGACGACATCACCCCGATCCTGCGCGACCTCGAGGCCGGCGGCGCCGACCTCATCATCTGCCACGCGTCCGGCTACCAGACGGTCTGCCCCGAGTTCGCCGCCGAGACCGGCATCCCGGTCGCCGTGATCGAGAACGTTCCGGGCGCGGCGGAAGGCCTCGTGGCCGACATCGAGACCCAGGCGCAGGAAGTCGCCTACCTCGCCGGCGTGCTCGCCGCCCAGACGAGCCAGACCGGCACCGTCGGCGTGGTCGTCTCCGGCGAGCCGCCGACCTGGAACTTCATGACCGCCGGCTTCGCCGAAGGCGTGAAGGCCACCAACCCGGACGTCAAGTTGCTCTACAGCGTGATCGGCGAGGCGGCCTACGACGACGCCGCCGGCGCCAAGCGCGTCACCGAGCAGCAGATCGCGGCCGGCGCCGACGTCATCTTCGGCATGGGCGACGGCGCGTCCTTCGGGATGCTCCAGGCGATCGAAGAGAACAACGCCAAGGAAGGCGCCACCCGCGTCGAGTTCATCGACGTCATCGGCGACAAGCAGGCCGAGCACGGCGACGCGCTGCTGACCTCGGTGCTGTTCGATTACTCCGGCATCTACAAGGACATGGTCGAAGCTCTGAAGAACGGCACGTTCGGCGACGTGCACACGATGGACCTCGCCAACGGCGGCGTTCGGCTGCTCGACCTGCCGGAGCGCGTCTCGCAGGAGGCTAAGGACGCCGTCGCGTCCGCCGAGACCGCCATCAAGGACGGGTCGGTCGAAGTGTCGGCGATCGCCGACGCGGAGGGCCTGAAGGCCAAGCTGGCCGAACTGTTCCCGCAGTCGTAACGGGATTCGTCCGCCCCGCCGGGTTCGTCCGGCGGGGCGGCGCCCACCTGCCCGGCCCGACGAGGCGAGGAAGGATACCGACAGCATGACCACCCAGTGGCCGCGCCTCAACCTCGCGGCCGGGCCGGTGGACGTCATGCCGCGCACCCTGCGCGACATGGCGAAGCCGGTCCTTTACCACTACGACGAGGCGTTCATCGAAACCTTCGCGCGGACCAGCGACCTGCTGAAGCAGGTGTTCCGCACGAACAACGACGTCATCATCATGCAGGGCGAGGCGATCCTCGGGCTCGAGGCTGCCGCCGCCAGCCTGATCTCGCCGGGCGACAAGGTGCTGAACCTCGTCTCCGGCGTGTTCGGCAAGTGGTTCCAGGACTTCATCGAGAAGGAAGGCGGCGTTCCCGTCGAAATCGCCGTTCCCTACGACGACGCCATCGACCCCGAGGACGTGCGGCGCGCGCTCGCCGCCGACCCGGACATCAAGTTCCTTTCGGTCGTGCATTCCGAGACGCCGTCCGGCACCCACAACCCGGTCCGCGAAATCGGCCGGATCGCCCAGGAATTCGGCGTCATCACCATGGTCGATACCGTTTCCGGCCTCGGCGGCGAACTGCTTTCCCCCGAGGACTGGGGGATGGATGTCGCCATCGCCGGGCCGCAGAAGTGCCTCGGCGGAACGCCCGGCCTGTCCCTGATCGCGGTCAGCGAGCGGGCATGGCAGGCGATGGAGGCGCACCAGCCGAAGCCGCTGCGCGGCAGTTTCCTGTCGATCCTCGACTGGAAGGCCGCCTGGCTGGAAGGCCGTCGGTTCCCCTACACCCCCTCCGTGAATGAAATCTACGCGCTCGAATCCGTGCTGGAGCAGGCGCTGGAGATCGGCATGGAGCGGTTCGTGGAACGCCATCAGCAGATTGCCGCTGCCTGCCGGGCCGGTGTGCGTGCACTCGGGCTGGACCTCTGGCCGGTGCGCGACGAAATCGCGGCCTCCTGCGTCACCGCCGTCCGCACGCCGGACGGGCTGGACGAGCAGGGGCTGCGCGACGTGATGCGCACCCGGTACGGGGTCACCATTTCACCCGGCTACGGCGAACTCAAGGGCAAACTGTTCCGGCTCGGGCACATGGGGCCGGCGCAAGCGCACCCCACCATCCTCGCCGCCCAACTGGCCATGCTGGAGCGCGCCCTCAACGACGTCGGCCACCCGGTCCCGTTCGGGGCGGGCGTCGGCGCCGCGATGGAAGTGCTCGCCGGCTGGGACGACGCCGCGGCCTGACATCCCTTCGCTCGTTCGGGTCCGGCACGGGCCGGGCCGCAAGGTCGTGAGTGCGCCATCTGGCGCTGCAAGGAAGGCACGATGCCGATCAGCATTGCCGACAGGGTCGTGGTCGTCACCGGCGGGGCCGGCGAGATGGGGTCGTCGCTGGTGCGGCGGCTGGCCGCCGAAGGGGCGAAAGTCGTCATCGCCGATATCGCCGACGCCTCGGCCCTCGCCAACGAACTGGGCGACAACGTCATCTACCAGCGGACCGACATCACCTCCGAAGAGTCCACGAAGGCGATGGCGGAAGCCGCGCTGACGGCGTTCGGCCGCATCGACGCGCTGGTCAACAACGCCGGCCTGTTCACGCCGGTGGCGTTCGACGACCTCACGCTGGACGAGTGGAAGCGCCGGTTCGCGGTCAACACCGAGGGCGTCTTCCTCGCCACGCAGGCCGTCGTGCCGGCGATGACGAAGCAGGGCGCGGGCAAGATCATCAACATCGGATCGGACACGGTCTGGATGGGGACGCCGGGCCTCGCCCACTACGTGGCGAGCAAGGCGGCGGTGCTCGGGTTCACCCGCGCCATCGCCAGCGAACTCGGCCCGCGCGGCATCACCAGCGTCTACGTCACCCCGACCCTGCTCGACACGCCGGGCACCCGCTCGGCCTTCGCGCAGGGGCACTTCGACTACGTCGTCGGCCACACGCCGCTCGGCCGGTTCGAGAAGCCTGAGGACGTCAACGGCCTGATCGTCTTCCTCTGCTCGGACGAGGCAGGCTTCATCAACGGCGCCGCCATCAACATCGGCGGCGGCATCAGCATGCACTAGGCGCGGGGCCGGGGCTTCGCCCATCGTCATCCCGAGGATGTCGAGGGATCTCGTCCACGAGTCGAGGAGTCGAGAAACGACGAGATCCCTCGACAAGCTCGGGATGACGAAGAAGGCGGTTACGAAACGCGCTCTTAGGCGTGCATCACCCGGCGCTTCGCGGCGACGGGCGCGGGAAGGACCGAGATGGCAGTTGAAGGGATCGGCAAGGTCGCGGTGATCGGCTCCGGCACGATGGGGCCGGGCATCGCCGCCACCTTCGCGCGGCACGGCTACCCGGTGCGGGTGTTCGACGTTTCGGCCGAGCAGATCGAGAAGGCGAAGGCCGCCGTCGATTTCGTTTACGCGACGCTCGTGCGCGGCGGCTTCATGGCCGAGGGCGACGTCGAGGGCGCGAAGGCGAACCTCAGCTACACGCTCGATCTGAAGGAAGCGGTCGGGGATGCCGATTTCGTGGTCGAAACAGTGCCCGAGAAGAAGGAGATCAAGCAGTCGGTCTTCCGGCAGCTTGAGGAATTCGCACCGAAGGACGCGATCCTCGCCTCCAACACCTCCGGCATCCCGATCACGCAACTGGCCGAAGTCTGCGAGCACCGAGGCCGGGTGGTCGGCATGCATTGGTCCAACCCGCCGCACCTGATCCCGGTGATCGAGGTGATTCGCGGCGCGGAAAGCGACCAGGCGGCGATCGACGCCACCTTCGCCGTTTCGAAGGACATCGGGATGATCCCGGCGGCGGTCGATAAGGACGTGGCCGGGTTCGTCGAAAACCGCATCCTCTACGCGATCATGCGCGAGGCGCTGCACCTGCTCGACGAAGGCGTGGCCTCCGCCGAGGCGATCGACACCATCGCCAAGTGGGGCATCGGCTACAAGCTGGCCGTCATCGGTCCGCTGGAGCTGCTGGACGTCGCCGGACTGGACATCTACACAAGCGTCGCCAGCTATCTCAACGCCGACCTCAGCAACGAGACCGGCGTCTCCAGGACGGTCGGCGACCGGGTGGCCCAAGGCAAGCTCGGCCTGAAAACCGGCGGCGGCCTGTTCGAGTACACGCCGCAGCAGATCCAGGCGCTCGGGCAGCGGCGCGGCAAGCTGCTGCTGGCCAGCAAGAAGGCGCTGACGCAGGAATGAGGGAGGGGCCGGGTCCGGTGCGCAAGCAGTGCCGACGGGTCGTCGTTGCACGCCCGGTGCGCGTGAGCGCTTCGGATGGAGGGCGACACCCGGCCGGCCGATACATCCTTACGGGTTCCTTGAACCAGCGCACCGCGGCACAACTCCGTCATCCCGAGCTCGTCGAGGGATCTCGTCCTTCAGCAAACGGGGGTTGCGACGAGATCCTTCGACGAGCTCGGGATGACGGGGCGGGTGGCGAATCCCCCGGCCGAACGCGAACCGCGACCCGTACTCGCGGCGCACGAGCGCGGCGATGGGCAGGCGGCCTAATGCTCGCCTGTGCCGTCGCTGCGTTCACGCCGGAATCTCACTTCGCGCACTCCCCTGCCACGCCCACGCCGGACGCTCCTCTACCCGGCCTCTGCACCGCCGCCCCGCTGGAATTCGACGAACTGAACGCGATCATCGAGCGCGGCGCGGCGACGCCCACAACAGCACGCGCCACCCCGCAGGCCGGGCGCGACGGCGTCGTTCCGGCAGGAACGCCCGCGCCCACCGACGTCGAGGACGCCGTGCGGGCCGTCGTGCGCGAATACGTCGCCTGCCAGAACGCCGGCGAACTCCTCCGCGCCTACGCGCTGTACACGGACGACTACCTGGCTCGATTGTTCCTGCGGCAGGGATTGTGGGGACGCGGAACCTACGACGGGCTGGCGACGCCGATGCCCGACGACGACCGCGAACCGACGGCGATCCACGACATCCGCGACGTGCGGGTGCTTCCCGACGGCCGCACCGGCGCGACGGTCACGATCGTCTACGCCTCGATCCCGATGCCGAAGACGTTCTTCTTCACCTTCGTGGAAACAGCCGACGGCTGGGCCATCGACGACATCCTCGGCGAAATCAGCTTCTCGGTCCCCTGACGGCGCTGTCCGGGTCGTTGTCGCATTGCGCGTGGTGCCGGGAGCGGGGGTCGAACCCGCACGGCCTTGCGGCCACCAGCTCCTAAGGCTGGCGCGTCTGCCATTTCGCCACCCCGGCCGAAGTATGGGAAGTGTAGCCGCTGCGCCCGGCCGCCGGAAACGGCGCGCGGCATCGCCGAGGCGCGCCCGTCCGTTTGCGCGATTCGCCACCGCGCCCATTGTCATCCCGAGCCTGTCGAGGGATCTCGTCGCAACTGCCGCGGGCAGGATCGCGCAGCACGCGTGGGTCAACGCCGAATTGCCGGAGCACCGGGCGGGAGCCGACCCAATCACGATCTTCCATAGCGTGGGCGGTGCGGGCGAACCACGCTCGGAGCCCGATTCCGGTAGGATGCCGGGACCGGATACACGACGAATGACGCAGGGGAGCGCGCACGCAATGGGTACCGCCGATGTCACCTGGAAGCCGTTCGGGCAGGCCGGGTTCTCCGTCCCGCCGATCTCGGTCGGCTGCGCGCCGCTGGGGAACATGCCCGAAACGTTCGCGTACGGCGTGACCGAAGAGGACGCCGTCGCCACCGTGCTGGCAGGCCTGGCGAGCCCGATCCCCTACATCGACACGGCGGCCCTGTACGGCGACGGCGAGAGCGAGCGCCGCGTCGGGCTGGCGCTGAAGCAACTCGGTGGTCTGCCGCAGGGCGCGATCCTGCAAACAAAACAGGGCCGCGACCCGAAGGACAACGATTACTCCGGCGACACCGTGAAGCGGAGGATGGAGCGGTCGCTCGAACTTCTCGGCGTGGACCGGGTCCAGATCGTCTACCTGCACGACCCGGAGTGGACGACCTTCGAGGACGCGATGGCGCCGGGCGGTCCGATCGAGGTGCTGCAGCGCTACAAGGAACAGGGTGTCGTCGGCCACCTGGGGGTGGCCGGCGGGCCCATCGCGCTGGAAATCCAGTACGTCGAATCCGGGCTGTTCGACGCGGTCATCACCCACAACCGCTACACCTTGCTGAACCGCTCGGCCGATCCGCTGCTGACGGTCGCCCACGAGCGCGGCATGGCCGTCCTGAACGCCGCGCCATACGGCAGCGGCATCCTCGCGAAGGGGCCGGACGCCTACCCGCGCTACGCCTACCAGGAAGCGTCGGGCGAAATGGTCGAGCGCACCCGGCAGATGGCCGCCATCTGCGAGCGCCACGGGGTACCGCTGGCGGCGGTAGCGCTCCAGTTCTCGACGAACGATCCGCGGATCACCAACACCATCGTCGGCATGAGTCGCCCGGAGCGGATCGAGCAGACGCTGGAGTACTTGGCGACGCCGATCCCGCAGGAGTTGTGGGCCGAACTGGCCTCCGTCCCGTTCGACGCCGAAGACCCGGAAGCCAACCGCTGGACGTAGCGTCCCGTATGGGATCGCACGGACGTAGCGGGGCGGGCGGCGCGATTGTGCGCCGCCCGCGTTCCTTCCGGCGCATGCCCGCCGCGCATCGATCCGTCGGACGGCGATCCCCGGCCGCATGATGCGGGGTCCGGCTGGTCGAACCGGGCTTCCCTTCACCATCGCCGGGGAGGGACCCTGCCCTCCCCCGCCGGTCCTCGCGATCGGGCGATGCCGGATGGGCGGCTGCCAGACCGTTCGGAATTCGGGAGGCCACTCGCGTCGCCGCCGGACCCGAGCAGTCGCCCGGCGCGGCCCTTTGGCATCCCCTTTTTCGGTATTTATTCGGCGTTTATTCGGTATTTATTCGGCATATGGGTGGTCGCGGGATGTCGCGTACGTTCGCATGATTTCTACCGATCCGGAGTTTGTTCGCTCCCCCCTCCGATACCCGGCGCTCGGAACCCAGTGCCGGACGCGCCTGCCCCGTTTCCACCCTCGAGGCTGGGAGGGGTTGCCGAAGAAACCCGGTTTCCGCATGTTCATGGGAAAATCGCCGCCGAATAAACGCCGAATCAATACCGAATAAATGCCGAAAAAAACCCGGCGCGATCGCGGCGCCCGCCCGCCCGCCGGCAGCGCCGGTTCCGGACCGGTCGGCCGGTTTTCGCGTCACGCGGCAGGTCAACCAGTCGCCGACTTCGCGGCGGCGAGCGATCGCGGCCTGAACGTCTCGATGGTGGCGCGGTAGGAGGCCTTCTCGGCAACCGTCCGCGCGTCGTCCCAGCCGAGGATTCGCCGGGCGACATCGGCGACCGCGTCGAGCGCGCCGAGCCCCACGTCAGGGTTCAGGCCGATCATGGTGCGGCGCAGCAGGATGTCCGGCAGCGCGCGCGCGCCTTCCCGACGGATGGCCCACGCGGCTTCGGCGGCGATTGCGCCGGTTGCCGCGTCGATCTCAGCGGCAAGCGCGGGATCGGCATCGGTCAGGGCAAGGACATCGATGGCGCGGGTCCCGTAGACGTCGCGGAGATGGCTCGCCATCGGCTCCGGGAGTTTCGAGAGGGACACGGCCGGATCGGTCCCGCGCGCGCCCGGCAGCGGCTCCTCCGCGGTGCGCGACGGCGGCGATTGCCGGTCGAGCAGGCCGAGCACCGCGTCGGTGGTCACCTCGGCGAGTTCGCGGTAGGTCGTCAACTTGCCGCCCACGACGGACAGCAGGCCGGCGGGTCCCCCGTTGCCGCGGTGGTCGCGAACGATATGGCGGCGGGTGATCGCCCCGGCCGCGCCGGCCGGTTGCCACGGCAGCGGCCGGATGCCGGATTGCGTGTAGCAAACGTCGCCCCACGTCAGCCGCGCCCCCGGAATGACCCGGTTCGTCTCGGCCAGCAGGTAGCCGATTTCGTCGTCGTCCGCTTCCACCCGGTCGAGGTCGCCGTCGTAGCGGGTGTCGGTCGTACCGATCAGGTACATCCCGTTCCACGGGACGACGAAATAGGGCCGGCCGTCGCGCCGCGCTTCGACGTAGAGCGCGTCGGCCGGCGCGCCCGGGAAGGGCTCGACCACGATGTGGCTGCCCTTGGTCCCGCCGATGAGCCGGGTCCGTTCATGTCCTTCGAGGAGCGCATCGACCCACGGCCCGGCGACGTTGACGACGACCGGGGCGCGCGCGGTCAACGCCTCGCCGGTGAGGCGGTCGGTCGCCTCCACGCCGGCGATCCTGCCACCTTCGACCAGCAGGCGATCGACCCCGGTGTGCAGCCGGACGGCACAGCCGCGCTCCATCGCATCGACGGCGTTCTCGACCGCCAGCCGCTCGGCGAACGTCACCTGCCCGTCGTAGTAAAGCGCCGCGCCGCGCAGTCCCTCGCGCGCGAGACCGGGCAAACGCTCTATCGCCTGTTCGCGGGAGAGCATCCGGTGGCCGGGGAGCGACTTGTCGAACGACAGCGCGTCGTAGGCAACCATCCCGGCCCGGATGAGCAGCGGGCCACGGCGGTCGCCGTCGTAGATCGGGATGGCGAGCGGCAGCGGCGCGACGAGGTGCGGCGCGATCCGCAGCAGCACCTCGCGCTCGCGCAGCGATTCGCGGACCAGTCCGACCTCGCCGTGTTCGAGGTAGCGCAATCCTCCGTGGATCAGCCTCGTGGAGGTCGCGGTGGTGCCGGACGCGATGTCGTCCTTGTCGAGCAGCAGCGTGTGCAGCCCGCGCATCGTCGCGTCGCGCGCGATGCCGGCGCCGTTGATCCCGGCCCCGACGACGATCAGGTCGTAGCGTTCGTCCGCCACCGATTCCCCCCGTGTGCCGCGAACCGGCCCTGCGCGCTCGCGCGGATCAGGCCGCCGGCGGCACGATCGCGTACTTGACGCCTTCCTGCCGGCCCATTCGTTCCAGCGCCTCGACGACATCGGCCAGCGGCGCGGAGCCGCTGATGAACTCCTCGGCCGGGACGGCGCCGGACGCCAGCAGGTTCAGCGCCGTTTCCACGTAAAGCGGCGTGTGGTGGAAGACGCCCTTGATGGTCAGTTCGCTGTAGTGGAGCAGCACGGTGGAAACCGAGAACGTCGTGCCGCCCTTCGCCCCGCCGAACAGGTTGACGGTGCCGCCCGGCCGCACCATCTGCACCGTCTTCTCCCAGATCTTGGGCAACCCCACCGCTTCGATCGCCGCGTCCGCGCCACGGCCCTCCGGCGTCAGGGCGCGCACCGCCTCGACCTGGTCGGGAACGTCGGCGACGTTGACGGTCTGCCACGCGCCCAGTCGCCGCGCCACGGCGAGCCGGATGTCGCTCAGGTCGCTGCAGATCACCTTCGCGCCGCGCAGCGCCGCCAGCCGGACGAAGAACAACCCGATCGGCCCGGCGCCGTTGACCGCCACCGTGTCGCCGACCGCAATCGGCGTCTCGGCCACGCCATGCACGGCGCAGGCCAGCGGTTCGACGAGGCAGGCCGCTTCGTCGCTCATCCCCTCCGGGATTTCGTAGAGGTTCTGCTCGACGATGCGCGCCGGCACGACGATGTACTCGGCGTAAGCGCCCCACAGGAACTCGAGGTTCTCGCAAAGCGACTGGCGGCCCATCCGGCAATACGGGCAGCGGTTGCACGGCGCGGTATTGGCCGCCACGACCCGCATGCCCTCTTGCCAGCGGTCGGAAACGCCCTCGCCCACGCCGGCGATCACCCCGGCGAATTCGTGCCCGAACGGCGTCGGCACTTTCTGCATGATGGTCGGGTGGCCCCGCCGCCACGTCTTGAGGTCGGTGCCGCAGGTGGTCGCGCGGGTGATCCGCACCAGCACCTCGCCCGGCCCCGGCGCGGGCGTGGGAATCTCCTCGATCCGGACATCGCCCGGTGCGTAGAACACCGCCGCCTGCATCGCGCCGCACCCTTTCCCTGCACGTCGTTGCACGATCCGGTCATGCGTGCAGGATCGTAGCCGATCCGGCCGCGTCGTGACCGGCCGCGCGCCGCGAACGTGCCGGACGTGGGAAACTGGCCCCAATCGCTCGACGATGACGCGCGACAAGGGGCGGCAACGGATGGCGTCCGATCTCGTTCTCGGCATCGATTGCAGCACGACCGCCAGCAAGGCGGTCGCATGGGACGCGGCCGGCACGCCCGTGGCCGAAGGACGGGCGCCGCTCGACCTGCTGAACCCGCATCCCGGCTGGGGCGAGCAGCGGGCGGACGACTGGTGGACGGCCACCGTCGCGGCGATCCGGGAGGTGCTGGCGCGGGTCGATCCCGGCCGGATCGCGTGCGTCTGCATCACCCATCAGCGCGAAACGTTCGTTCCCATGCGCGAGGACGGCACGCCGCTTCGGAACGGCATCCTCTGGCTGGACGAACGCTGCCGCGCCCAACTCGGCGAACTGGACCGGCGCTTCGGCAACGACGCCCTCCACGCGCTCACCGGCCGGCCGCCGTCGATGACGCAGTCGCTGCCCAAGATGCTCTGGCTAGTGGAGAACGAGCCGGACACGATCCGCGATGCCGATCGGATCGTGGACGTGCACGCCTTCCTCGTCCACGCGCTGACCGGCGAATGGCGCACCGGGCTCGCCTGCGCCGACCCAATGGGCATCGTCGATATGGCCCGCGGCCAGTGGGCAACCGACGTCATCCACGACATCGGCTTGCGGCCGGAGCAGTTCGTCCCCTTGGTCCCGCCAGGCGAGCGCATCGCCTCCGTGTCGCCGGACGGCGCGGCGGCGACCGGGTTGCGGGCGGGAACGCCGATCGTGGCCGGCGCGGGCGACGGGCAGGCGGCGAGCCTCGGGGCCGGCGTGACCGGGCCGGGCCGGTCCTACGTCAATCTCGGCACCGCCATCGCCGGGGGAGTCGTCGCCAGGGAGTACCAGACCGACCTCGCCTACCGAACCTGCCAGGGCGCAACGCCGAGCACCTTCGTGCTCGAATCCGTCCTGCGCGGCGGTACGGCGACGGTGACGTGGTTCATGGACCATTTCGCCGACCCGACCCTCGGAGCGAACCCGTTCGACGCCTACGAAGCGATGGCGGCGGCGCTGCCGCCGGGCGCGAACGGGCTGCTTCTCGTCCCCTATTGGAACAACGTGATGAACCCCTACTGGGACCCGGCCGCCACCGGGCTGGTCATGGGGTGGACGGTGGCGCACCGGCGGCACCACCTCTACCGGGCCATCCTCGAAGGGATCGCGTTCGAGCACCGACTGGCGATCGAGGCAATCGTCGCGTCCACGGGCGAACCGGTGGAGGAGCACGTCGTGCTCGGCGGCGGCGCGCGCAGCCCGCTGTGGCGGCAGGTCCTGTCCGACGTGCTCGCCGCGCCGGTCGTGCTGGCGCGCACGGCCGACGCCACCAACCTCGGCGCGGGGGTGCTGGCCGCCTACGGCGCGGGGTGGTACCCCGATGTGCCCGCCGCCTCCGCCGCGATGACCGGCGCTACCGCTGGCCACGAACCGGAACCGAAGCAGTCCGGCCGGTACGACCGGCTGTTCCGGGAGGTTTACAAGCCGCTCTTCCCCGCCGTCCGGCCGCTCATGGACCGGTTCACGGAGTTGTGCGAGGAAACAACGTCATAGCGACAGCGGTCTCAACCCGAGTCGCGGCCATCCGTCATCCCGAGCGCCCAGAATCGTCATGCCGAGCGCCCTCGGCGGCGGCGATGCGGAGCATCTCTCGGGCGCACTCCTCGTCGGTCACGAGCGTGTTGATGAGACCCGCCCGGATCGCGCCAACGCTGGGCAGCGCCTTCGTCAACCCGTAACCGACGCCGACCCGCACCGGGGCGTTGCGCATCACGTCGGCGGGCACCGCGATCATGCGCTCCTCCAGTTCGAGCGAGCAGGGCGAGCCGTCGAGCCGGTAGTAACTGCCGCAGATGTCGCCGACCGCCCCCTGGTCGCGGATGAACTCGAGGTCGGCGAGCGTCAGGTAACCGGCCCGGTAGATGCCCGACCCTTCGGAGATCGCGCCGAGCGACACGAGCATGACGCTGGCGCGCTTGGCCATCTCCAGCGTCTTGCGGATGTGCTGGTCGCGCAGCAGCCCGGCGCGCACGGCGGGATCGGTGACGACCATCGGCGCGTGGAGGTAGAACACCCGTCCGCCGAGCGTCCGTCCGAGTTTGCCTGCCACCTGCGCGCCGTCGATGTCCGGGGTCGCCCCGCCGACGCTGCCCATCATCTGCACCACGGTGATGCCGTGCCGCTTGCGCAGGTAGCCGGACGTGACGACGTGGTAAACCGTGCTGCCCCAGCCCACGCCGACCACGGCGTTGTCGTCGATCCGCTCGTTGAGGAACCGGGCGGCCAGTGCCCCGATGCGCTCCGCCGTACCCGGCCCGGCCGAGCCGTCGGTGTCGGCCGGGGCGAGGACGAGGCAGTCGTCCAGCCCGAACGTCCGCAGCAGCGCTTCCCGCAGGTCGTGGTGCGTCCCCAGCGGGTGGTGAATCCGGATCTCGACCAGCCCCAGCCGCCGCGCTTCCTTCAGCATCCGGGACACGTTGGAGCGGGAGACGCCGAGGCCGCGCGCGATCTGCTCCTGCGTCTGGTCTTCAAGGTAGTATCGCTGGGCGATGTCGGCCAACAGGAGGTGTTCGTCCTCCTCGACCCGGCTCGCCTCAATCCGATCGACGGCCATCGGTGTTCCGTTCCTCGTGCGCGGCCATTTCGCTTCGCGAGTATAGGGATCGCTCGGGGCGAAGTACAGCGGTCTGCACGTTTGCCAGTGAGATCCGTCGTAAATTCCGCCCACCAGCCCTCGTTCCCACCCAGCAACCCTGTCATTCGCCCGGCGCCGGCACATTCGTGCACGAACCCCGTTGACGCGCGGGGTTGCCCGTGCTAGCGTGGCCGCACGTCAGCGCCCTTCAGGCACCAGTGCAACGACGGCACGCGGCGACGTGCGCCCGGCCGTGCACGAGCCGACGGGTTTTCGGGAGGCCGAATGGCCGGCATCGACCACGTCAGCGGTGACGTGCGGCAACCAGGCGCGACCGGCACGATCACCGCGCCGGCGGTCGGCCTGACCCGGCGCCTGCTGTCCTCGGACCACCCGTGGATGTGGCTGCTGCCGGTGATCCTCTTCCTCCTGTTCATCGGCATCTACCCGCTCGTCTACAACGTCTGGAACTCCTTTCGGGAGTTCGACCCGATGATCGGACGCGTCGAGCCGGTCGGGTGGGAAAACTGGCGGCGCCTGCTGACCGATACGCGCGCCCGCGACGCCCTCGGGACCACGACGATCTACGTCAGCGCCGCCCTGCTGATCGAGTTCGTGCTGGGCCTCGCGATCGCGGTGCTGTTCAACTCCGGCCCGTGGGCCTCCGGGCTGTGGCAGTCGATGATCATCCTGCCGATGGTCGTGCCGCCGACCGTCGCCGCGGTCATGTTCAAGGTGCTGGAAAACCCGGACTACGGCGCGCTCGCCTACTACCTCCAGCAAATCGGCATCACGGACAAGGTCGAGCCGCTGCTGGGAGGAACCGGAAAATACGCCATCCCGGCGGTGCTGATCCCCGACATCTGGCAATGGACGCCGTTCTTCGTCCTGATCCTGCTCGCCGGGCTGAAAGCACTGCCGACCGAGCCGATCGAAGCGTCCCAGGTCGATGGCGCGTCGGCGTGGCAATCGTTCTGGCACGTCACACTGCCGATGCTGCGGCCGATGATCGCCATCGCGGTGCTGTTCCGGCTGGTCGATCTCATCAAGGTCTTCGACTACATCTTCGTGATGACCTCCGGCGGACCCGGCACGAAGACAGAAGTGCTGTCGTTTTACGCCTACCAACGGTCGTTCGCGACCATCGAATGGGGCTACGGCAGCGTGCTCGGCATCGTCATCCTCGTGCTCGCCATCGTCGTCGCGAACCTCTACGTCCGCGTCTTCCGGGTCGAGTGGTAGGAGGGCCAGCATGAGCGCCGTCGCTGCCGACACCACAACCCGGCGATCCGGGCTCGACCGCGCCACCCGCCAGCGCCTCGGCACGGTCGTGAAGACGCTGCTGAGCGCGGGCGTCGCGATCCTGTTCTTCCTGCCGATCTTCTGGTGGGCGCTGGCGAGCATCAAACCGACCCAGGAGATCCTGAGCGTCCCGCCGAAACTGTTCGGGTTCGACCCGACGCTCAATTGGTACCGGGTCGTGCTCGGCAACGCCGACCCGACCTCGTTCAACCTGGAGCAGTCCGGCTCCGTCGGGCGCGGCTCGGGCGGCTCGACGTTCTATTCGATCCCCTATTTGCGGGCGTCATTCATCGTCGGCATCGGCAGCACCATCCTCGTGCTGCTGCTCTCGACCCCGGCCGCCTACGCGCTGTCCCGGTTCCGCATGCGCCGGCGCAAGGACCTCGCGTTCTGGGTGCTGTCGCAGCGGATGATGCCGCCGATCGTGGCCGCGTTCCCCCTGTTCTTCATGTTCCGCACCTTCGGATGGATCGACACCTACCACGGCCTGATCCTCGTCCACGCCGCCATCAACGTGCCGCTGGCGACGCTGCTGCTCATGAGTTTCTTCGACGAGGTGCCGGCGGACCTCGACGACGCCGCGCGCGTCGATGGCGCGACCCGTTTCGGGGCCTTCCGGCAGGTGATCCTGCACTACGTGCGCGGCGGTCTGGCGGCCACCGCGGTGCTGGCCTTCGTCTTCTCGTGGAACGAATTCCTGCTCTCGCTGGTCCTCACCACCGGCGTCATCCGCACCGTGCCGGTGGCGTCCTCGACCTTCACCACCGCGTTCTTCACCGAATGGGGCTACCTCGCCGCGCTCGGCACGGCGAGCATGGTGCCGATCTTCATCTTCATCCTGTTCGTGCAGCGCCACCTCGTGCGCGGATTGACGTTCGGCGCGGTGAAGTAGCGCCGGTCGTCCGCCACAGTCAACCAGGCTGGCCGGGACGGCGGTGTCCCGGATGCGTGCCCGCCACGGGCGGGAAGGAGGGCGTGCGGGCCGCGACGGCCACCCCCAGCGTCGGATGCGCTCGGCGGCGAGCCGCATCGCCGTTACCCCCGGTCGCCCGCGCGGACGCGGGCCAGGCAAAGGAGCGACCCCGGTGAAGGAGACCAGCGACTTCCGCGACAAGATGGCGATCGCCAACGCGATCGACGGCTACCGCCGCGGGCGGATCAGCCGCCGCACCATGCTGCAAGTTCTGGGCGCGGCCGGCGTCGGCCTGACCGCATCGCCGATGCGGAGCCGCCGTGCCGCGGCGCAGGCCACCCCGGCCGCGCCGGGCGCCGAGCAATCGGACGAAATCGTGCAATGGCTGACCGACGTCGGCGGCCAGTTCAGCGGCGCGAGCATCAAGGTCGTGTCCGAGGAAACGCCGCCGAGCCGGGCGATCATCAACCTCAAGAAGGACCTCTTCGAGGACATCACCGGCATCACGGTCAATTGGGAGGTCGTCCCGCTCGACCAGGTGCTGGCGAAGGTCAGCCAGGACGCCGCCAGCCAACTCGGCGCGAACGACATCTACTACTTCGACCAGGCGTGGGTCGGCCGCTTCATCAACGACACGTTCGACCCCCGGGAACTGCTCGAGCAGAAGCCCGACCTCGCGATGCCGAACTATGACATCGACGACTTCCTGCCCACGCTCACGCGGCACATCGCCATGTACGGCGACAAGATGATCGGCTTCCCCTGCGACGTGCCTATCTTCATGTACTTCTACCGCAAGGACATCTACGACGAGATGGGCCTGTCGCCGGCGACGACGATGGAGGAGTACCTCGCCAACGCAAAGGCCATCAACGACGCGATGGCCGCCGAAGGCACCTACGGCACCGTCGGTCAGATGAAGTCAGGCCACTACGCGCTCAACTGCGACATGACCGCCTACGTCTGGTCGCACGGCGGCTCTGTCTTCACCGCCGACGGCATGTGCTCGCTCAACGACGCGGCGGCCGTCACCGGCGTCGATTACATGCGCGAACTCCAGCAGTACATGCCGGCCGCCGTGACCACCTACGATTGGGGCGGGCAGGCGACGGCGATCCAGCAGGGCCAGGGCGGCCAGGTCATCACCTGGGGCGAGGACTTCCCGGGCTGGGACGACCCGGCAACCTCCACCGTTTCCGGCCTGATGGAGCCGGCCGCGCTGCCGGCGAACACCGCCCAGCGCTCGCCGGACGAGGCAGGGTTCGAGGAAGTGCCTGACCTCGGCCACCAGGGCGGCTCCACCTACTGCCTGTCGCGCTACTCCAAGCAGGCCGACCCGGCGTGGATTTTCCTGCAGTGGGCGACCTCCTCCAACACCCAGACGCTGGCCTCGATCATCGGCGGCGGCGCGTCCCCGATGCGCCAGTCCACCTTCGACGACCCGCGGGTGCAGGAGATGGCCAAGGTCGGCGCGGGCACCACCCGCCACTTCCCGGCCATGCTCGAAGTCATCAACACCCGGATGGGCACCGAGCCTCACCTGCCGCAGTGGCCGCTGATCGCCACCGACATCATCGCGGTGGAACTCGGCAAACTCACCACCGGTGGCTACGCCTCCACCCAGGAGGGCATGGACACCATCAAGCGGCTCGTCGATGAGGCAGCCGCCCGCTAGCACTCGTTTGGGACCGGGCGTTCGCGCGCCCGGTCCCAACCCCCGTCCCGCCGCCGCGACGGTCCCGGAGGAACCCCGTTGGCCACCATCGCGATCCTCGGCGCCGGCGACATGGGCACCGCGTTGTGCACCCCGGCGGCGGCCAATGGGCACGATGTCCGGCTTTGGGGCACCCACCTCGACCGCGAGATCGTCGCCGCGCTGCGGGCGGGGCAGCCCCACCCGCGCCTCGGCGTGCCCGTTCCCGACGGCGTGAGCGTGTTCCGCGATGACGAGGAAGAAGGCGCGATCGGTGCAGCGGACGTGGTGCTGTTCGCGATCTCTTCGGTCGGGGTGCGCGCGATTGCGGCGCGGTTCGCGTCGTGGCTGCCGCGGGTTCCGCTGGTCATGACCGTCGCCAAGGGCTTCGACCCCGATCCCGCCGGCGGCCCTCCCCTGCTGCTGACCGATGTCATCGCGGAACGAACCGGGTCACCGATCGTCGGCGTGGGTGGACCCTCGAAGGCCAACGAGGTCGCGCGCGGTGTTCCGACGGCGGTCGTCTACGCCGGCGACGGCGCCGCGCCTGCCGAGGCCGCCGCGCTCTTCCGCTACGACACCTATCGGGTCGAGACCAGCGGCGACCTCGTCGGCGTCGAGATCGCGGCGGCGATGAAGAACGCCTACGCGATCGCCCTCGCCGTCGCCGACGGGCTGGAACTGGCGACCGGCGCCCCGCACCACAACCTGCGGGCCGCGCTCTTTCCGCGCGCCGTCGCCGAGATGGGCCGCTTCGCCGCCGCGCTCGGTGGGCGTGCGGAGACCGTCGCCGGCCTCGCCGGCGCTGGCGACCTCCAGGTGACCATCACCTCTGGCCGCAACCGGCTGCTGGGCGAACGGGTCGGCGCGGGCGAGCCCGGCCCGGACGCGGTGCGCTCCCTGCGCGAGGCTGGCATCACGATCGAGGGCTACGACGCGCTCGGCTTCGGGCGCGGCCTCGCGGCGACCTTGTGTGACGCCACTGGCGAGCCGCTCCAATTGCCGCTGCTGGACGCGCTCTGGCGCGTGCTCCACCTCGGCGATCCGCCGCTCGAAACCCTCTGGTCCGCCGTCTGATACGAGATCCGGTTGGTTGGTGCGGGAAACCGTCCGTCGGTCGTAGGGGAGGGACCTGTGCCCTCCTTCGTCCGTACATGGCTCCGGGCGCGGGAGGGCACAGGTCCCTCCCCTGCGAACGCACGGCGTCGCGGGCGGGCGAAACGGAAGCGATCAGCCGGGTTCCGTATGACCCGGCAAAACGGCCATCCCGAGCCTGTCGAGGGATCTCGTGAAGGAAGATCACGAGATCCCTCGACAGGCTCGGGATGACGAGTATGCCGCGTTGCCCGCAGCGCCGTTTACGCGAATGCGCCCTCCGCTTCCATGCGGGCCAGCGCGCGGTCGAACGCGGACACGGCGCTATCGACATCGGCCTCGGAATGCGCTGTGCTCAGCATGCCGCCGCCGTGGAACAACTCGACGCCCTCCAGCAGCATGGCCGGGTAGAGCAACTGGTTCTGACGCGTGGCGTCGCTGTTCTTGAGGTCGATCACGCTCGGGCCAACCGGCATCCGCAGATCGCCGGCGGTCCGGTTCTCGCAGGTGATGCCCAGCGCGATGTGGAAGACCGAACTCGCGCCCCAGGAGAACCCGGGCAGGGTCCGGCGCTCCAGGACCTCGTTGAACCCGGCGCGCAGGCGGCTCGCGAGTTCGTCGCAGCGTCGCTGGGCCGCGCCGTCGGCGATCTTGGCAAGGCAGGTCGCGCCGGCGACGGCCGTCACCGGGTTGGCGTTGTAGGTGCCCTGGTGGCGAACCTTGCGGGTGGCGTTCCAACCCGGTTCGTCCTTGAACGCCAGCACCTCCATGACGTCGGCGCGGCCCGCGATGGCCCCGCCGGGCAGCCCGCCGGCGACCACCTTGGCGAAGGTCGCCAGGTCTGCCGTGATGCCGAAGCGCTCCTGCGCGCCGCCCGCCGCCCAGCGGAAGCCGGTGATGACCTCGTCGAAGATCAGCACCGCGCCGTAGCGGGTCGCGAGTTCGCGCGCGGTGGCGAGGAACCCCTCGGCGAAGGGGATCGTCGCCCAGGAGCCGCCGCTCGGTTCCAGCAGGACCGCCGCGACGTCGCCTTGCGCGAGCCGTGCTTCCAGCGCCGCCGGATCGTTGTTCGGAACGACCGCCACGGTATCCATCACCTGCTCGGGGATGCCGGGGCTGCTCGTCGCGTCGAACGGCGGCTTCTCGCCCTTGAGCGCGTAGTCGTTCCAGCCGTGGAAATGGCCCTCGAACTTGAGGATCGTCGGCTTTCCCGTAAACGAGCGGGCAACCCGCATCGCGAGCAGCGTCGATTCGGTGCCGCTGCCGGTGATCTTCACCCGCTCTGCGCCGGGCACCAGTTTCTGGATCTGCTCGGCCCAGCGGACCTCTTCCTCGTGGCACGCGCCGTAGTGCGTGCCGCGCGCGAGTTGCGCCTGGGTCGCGGCGAGGATGTCCGGGTCGTTGTGCCCGAGCAGCAGCGCGCCGTGGCCGATGACGAAATCGAGGATCTCGTTCCCATCGACGTCCCACTTGCGGCAGCCGTCGGCGTGGGAAATGTAGGGCGGGAACGGCCGGACGTGGCGGCCGTCGTGGTTGATGCCGCCGGCGATGACGCCGCGGGCGTGCTCGTGCATCGCCAGCGATCCGGCGAATCGCCGCGCGAACTCCTGCTCGATGGACAGGGACGGTGCCTGGACCACGGGACCACCTCCGGCAAACGGGCGAACTGGGCTGCCGGGATTATCGGTCCCTTCGCTGCCGGCGTCGATGGGGGCCGCAACTCCGCGAAGTGCGCCCTGCCGATCCGGACACCGCTGGTGCTCAGCCCCGGAGAGGCTTCGGTCTCGTAGCCCCGGGTTTGTGGCGGTTGCCAAAGTCTGCCGATCACTGGGACGCCCGGGACTGACGGTCCGGGCTACGCAAACGAAGCCCCTCCGGGACGGGGCACGGGGATCGCGACCCCGACCGTCGTCCTCAACCCCGGAGGGGTTTCGTTCCTGCAGCCAGGGGATTCAACCCCGGGCGGGCATCGCCGGTGGCTGCATCGATTTCGCTACCGCTATCGACCCCGGGCATCTCGAGTTCGGCAACAGCGGTCTGACTATCACCACGGGCAAACGAGTTCGCAGATTCCCGAGCCATAGGGGACGCCGCCGGCCACGCAACAAGTCAAGCCGATCCCGCATCCGGCAGGCATGCCGGCCACGCATGGGCACCCGGCGCCGATGCAGCCCACGGCGGTCCCGTAGCCGCATGCGCCGCCGAATCCGCACCGGCCGGAACAGCACGCGGAACACGATGCACCAGCGCGGCTTCCGGCCGGGCAGGTCATGCCGCCGATCGTGCAGGCCGACGCGCCGCAGCCTCGCATTCCGGCCGCTGCCGCCAGCGCAGCGGCAACGGCCCGGACGAATCCCCGGCGAGCGACGGACGCGGCAAGGCGGTCGAAGTGAACGTCATCCATCAGCGGTTCCGCCGGTCACATCGGCTCGATCAGCAGGAGTACTGGCAACTCCCCTGCGCGCCGGGGAAATCGTAGGACGCGCAGCAAACAAGCCCGAAATCGCACGGCTGGTAGGTGCCACTGGCGCAGGCGCAGCCGAGTCCGGTGCAGGTCGCCTGCGTGCACGCGCCGCTGGAACCGCAGTAGCCCGAGCAACACGTCGGGCAGGTGTCGCCCCAGTTGCAGGAGTCGCCGCAGTACTCGCCGACGTCGGCGCAGGTCCCGCCGCAGTCGCCTGGGTTGGTGCAGACGCCCGCGCCGCCCGGCGTACCCGGCGACGACGGACAGCAGACGAGGCCCTGGCCGCACGCGTGGCGAGTGCCGGTGGCGCAGCCGCAGCCCACGTAGGTGCAATGGTCGGCAGCGGCCGGCTCGGCGCCGCGCCGCGCGCCCACGAGAGCGGCGACACCGGCGGCCGCCGCGGCCCTGATCGCCGCGCGCCGCGATCGGTTCCCGCCAAGCCATCGCGTGACCGCGTCGAACCGCTCCCCGTCCATCGCCGCCTCCCGAGTTCGATCCGGTGGGCGGCGCCGAGAATGGACCGCCAGCGTCGGCAGGCTACAGCCGGTGACTCGCCAATGCAATGGGCTCGTCCGCGGGAATCCGGTGTTTCCGCACCAACCAATCGAGTCGGCGAGCCGGACTGGCACCCCGAGCCGCGCCTGCGCGTTGCCACGATTCCGCTTGCGGACTGAACGGGGCTTTCCTACCCTACCCGCCCTGCCGACACGCGGTTGCCCGGCGACGAACGCTCGTTGCCGCCGGGAGCCTTCGATGGAGCGACCCGTGGACCTCGACCGCATTTCTCGCGTTCCGCTGTGCATCCTCCCGACGCCCCTCCAGCGCGTGGCGCGGTTCGAAGCCGCGCTTGGGCCGAACGCGCCGCGCATCTACGTGAAGCGCGACGACCTCACCGGACTCGCGTTCGGCGGCAACAAGGCGCGCAAACTCGAATACCTCTGCGCCGCGGCGCGCGAGGCGTGCGCCACGCACCTCATCACCGAAGGCGCAGCCCAGAGCAACCACGCCCGGATGACCGCCGCTGCCGCGGCAGCGCGCGGGTTCGGCTGCACGCTGGTGCTGGACGCGCGGAACGGGGCTGATCTCGGCGGCAACCTCCTGCTCGACCACCTGCTCGGAGCGGACGTTCGAATCGTGCCGGAAGCGGCGGATCGCGCGCCGGAGATGCAGCGTGCCGCGAACGAAATCGAACTGCGCGGCGGCGTGCCCTACGTGATCCCGACCGGCGGCAGCGTGCCGCTCGGCGCGGTCGGGTACGCGCGGGCGGCCGCCGAGATCGCGGAACAGTGCCACGCCCTCGGCGAAACGCCGGTGCGCCTGTACGCCGCGACCGGGTCGGTGGGCACCCAGGCCGGGCTGATGGTCGGATCGCGCGCGATCGGCGCACCATGGCAGGTGCGCGGCGTGGCGGTCAGCCTGCCGGCCGAGCGGTTCGTGCAGGCCGGCGCCGATCTCGCCAATGGCGCCGCCGCGCTGCTCGGGCTCGCCGCAGATTTCCGGCCGGACGACGCGATCGTGGACAGCGGTCACGTCGGCGAGGCCTACGGCAAACGGACGCCCGGCGGGCTGGAAGCGATACGGCTACTCGCCCGCAGCGAAGGCATCCTGCTCGACCCCGTCTACACCGGAAAGGCGATGGCCGCGCTGATCGCCGATATCCGCGCCGGGGCGATCCCGTCCGGCGAGAGCGTGGTGTTTCTCCACACCGGCGGCGGGCCGTCGCTCTTTGCGCACGGCGCGGATTTGCTCGACTGACACGAAATCCGACCGGTTCCGTTCGTCGTTTGTAGGGGAGGGACCCGTGCCCTCCCCTACAAACGGACGCCGTCACGGGCAGGCGAAACGGCAGCGAATAGCCGGATTTCGTATGACCCGGCAACCCGTTCGGCGTCGCCTCGTGGTGCTGACTCGATGAATGGCGCGGTGTCTTGCCTCGCCCCGGCTTTCCTGCTCGGCGGGAAAACCGCGCCATCTCGTGCCCCGCCGCCGGCAGGTCGGCGGTCGCCGCTCCCGTGCGCCGGTCACGACTCCTCGATCGGCTGTGGATCGCGCAGCCGCACGATCGGCGAGAAGAGCAGCCAGACGAACGCCAGCAGCATCCCGACTTCGCCGACCACCAACGTGAGCGGCAGCCCGATCGCCGCGCCCAGCGCGCCGCCAGCCAGCGACCCGACCGGTCGCAGTCCGCCCGCGATGAACCGCCACGCGCCGTTGACGCGCCCCGCCAGCCGATCCGGCACGATGGCCTGCCGCAGGCTCACCGCGTTGACCTCGTAGACCATCAGCGTCAGCCATTGCAGGAACTCGGCGGCGACGACCAGCGGAAGCGCGTGATCCGGGACCAGCACCGCAAGCGGCACCAGCAACCCGGTCACGCCGAAGAGGCAGAGGCCGCCGAGGATCGATGGGCCGATTCCGAACCGCCGCCGCGCCGGGCCGGCGAGCGTTGCGCCGATCAGCGCGCCGACGCCGCCGGTGGAGAACACCAGCCCGACCTCGCCGGGGCCGAGCCCGAGGTCGCGGGTCATGTACAGCACGTAGACGGCCAGAAAGGCGTACCCGGACAGGCTCACGGTCGAAGCGGCCAGCACCAGCCCGCGCAGCACCGGGCTCGTGCCGACGGCAGCGAGCCCCTCCCCCAATTCGGTCTTGAACGGGCGGCGCTCGTGGCGTGGGATGGGCGGCGGCTCGGCGGAACGGATGCGCCACAGGAGCGCCGCCGAAACCAGCAGCGACGCGGCATCCAGCAGCAGGACGAAGGGCGCGCCGACGATCCGCACCAGCACGCCGCCCAGCCCCGGCCCAATGATCTGCGCGGCGGACGTCGTCGATTCGATCTTGCTGTTGGCGCTCACCAGATCCGCGCGGCCGACGAGCGTGGGCACGTACGAGAGGTAGGCAACATCGAAGAAGACCGTCAGCACGCCGGCCGTGAGCGCGACCGCGTACAGCACCGGCATCGACAGCCAGCCCTGCCACGCCGCCAGCGGGACAATCACCAGCACCAGCGCCCGCCCGATGTCCGCGCCGATCAGGAGCGGCCGTCGCCGCATCCGGTCCGCCCACACCCCGGCCGGCAAGCCCACCAGCAGGAACGGCAACCAGCCGATCGCCGCCAGCACGCCGACCTCGAACGCCGACGCGCCGAGCGTGAGCGCGGCCAGCAAGGGCAGCGCCAGCGCCGTCACCTGCGTGCCGACCTGGGAGATGGCGTGCGCTCCCCAGAACGTCAGGAAGTCCGGGTTGCGCAGCAAGGGAGGCCGCGCGGCGCCGACCGCTACGGCTTCCGGCACGAGACCGGAGTCGAGCGGCAAGCCGGGCATGACCCCGGCATCCTCGTTGATTGTCGGATTCATGGAAACGTACTCCCGGCCCGGTAAACGGGCGGGAGGAGCGATGGCGCCGCTCCTCCGCTGTCCTCTGCGCCTCGATCAGGACAGCGGGGAGTCGCTCATTTCCGTATGGAGGGGTCTGCCGTTCCGCAGCACAATCGCTCCCGCGACGCGCTATCGTCGCCGGCGCGCAGATTAGCGCGAAGTCGCGCCGACTGCAACGATCCCGAACCGGGTCATCAGCGAGTCAATTCGATCTCCGGAGCCAACGACTCGTCCGCGGCGTGGGAGCCGAACTCTCCCGTGCGCCGCGCCGCGCGGGCGATCGCGTAGGAGGCCACCGGTGTCGTCAGCAGCATCATGACCGCGACGAGCGCCGCCCGCGCCGCCATCCGCGGACCGCTTTCGAGCGCCACGGCGAGCGCAATCGCGCAAACGCCAAAGACCACCGACTTGCTGGCGGCGTGCATGCGGGTCGCGAGGTCCGGCATCCGCAGGACGCCGAACACGCCGATCGACATCACCACCAGACCGAGCACCACGAACCCGGAGGCCACCCATTGGCGCACTTCGTCCATTAGAAGATCCGCCTGTCTGCGTAGTAGCGGGCAGCGGCGACGGTCGCAACGAACGAGAGCATCGCCAGCGCGAGGGCCGCGTCGAGGAAGTACGGTCGATCGACGCGCTCCGCGTAGAGCAGCAGCAGCGCGACGAGGATCAGCGTCACGGTGTCCGCGAGCAGGATGCGAAGCATGGCGGCCCGCGCCCGCACCAGGGCAATGATGGTCACGGCAAGCAATACGGTGGCCCAGATGGCGGAGGCGGCAAAGATCGTTTCGTCCATTCCCACTCCGATCGCTACGGAAACACCTGGCGCTGGTACCGCTGGTAGAACACCTGGTGATCGTCGATGACTTTCTGGGGATCGCTGGCGTCGAGGACGTGGAAGCGCATCACGCCGGCATCGCGATCGACGTCGATGAGGAACGCGCCCGGCGAGAGGGTCGAAGCCAACGAGGAAACGGCGATCCCGGTCTCGCTGCGCTCGCCGATCGGCACGTCAACGATCCCGGGGGAGCGCAACGGCCGGATGCCCAGCGTCACCAGCGCAACGCGCGTCGTGCCCTTGGCGACATCGACGGCGATCGCCAGGACCAGCCGCGGGAAGAGCAGCGCGCGGAGAAAGAGGTTGCCGTGCGAGGGGCCGACACCCACGCCGATGAAGCGGTTGCAGACGGCGAGCACCCCGGCGGCAAGCACTGCCCCGATCGCCGCATCCCACAGCGACGTCGAGCCGAGGTCCATCAGGTACACGGCCACGAGCAGGACCAGCGCGCCCAACCAGCGAATCATGGCAATTCCACCGTCTGCATCACGGCGGCGGCGGCGTTGTCGGCGATAGTCAGCAGCGGGTCGGGGAACAGACCAATCACCAGCAGGGTCGCCGCCAGCACGAACAGGATGGCCTTTCGGGTCGGTGACGGGGCCTGCAGTTGATCGTGTTCGTCCCGCGGCTCCCAACTCGCCCGCTGGTAGGCCTGGAACAGGTAGATGAACGACAGCAGCGCGCCGACCAGCACCAACGTGGCGAGTCCCCACGCCAGCGGCTCGTCGGGGGTCGCGAAGATGGCCCGCACGATGCCGGCTTTGCCCCAGAACCCGCCCAGCGGCGGCACCCCGGCGACGGTGAACGCCCCGACCGCGAAGGGCAGCCCCAGCAACCAGCTCCTGGCGGGCAAAGCGAGGAAGAGAAGCGCCTTGCTCGCACCATTCAGCAGCGCCAGCAGCACGGCGGCGGCCAACCCGAGGGAACCGCCCACCGCGAGCGCGAGCAGGACGTAGCCGACCTGTCCGATGGCGGAGTACGCGAGAACCTCCTCGGTGGTGCCGCGCCCGAGCGCCTGGATGCCACCGTACAGGATGCTGGCCGCGCCGATCACCGCGAGGGCCGGGGCGGCCTGCTCCAGTTCGCGCGGGAACATGCCCGCCCCAAAACGCAGCAGGGCGTAACTGCCGATGTTGGCGAGCGCGCCGGCGAGGATGGCCGCGACCGCCGGCCGGGTGCCGGTGTAGACCGGCGGCAACCACGGGTGGAACGGGAACAACCCGAGTTTGATGCTGATCGCTGTGAAGAGCAGCGCAGCAATGGTCAGCGTCGCCTGGTCATCGACGACGATCATCCGCAGCGCGATCTGCCCCATGTCGAGGCTGCCGGTGACGTGGTAGAGCGCCACGATCGAGAACAGGAACAGCACCGAACCGAGCAGGTTCACGACCGAGAAGATGACGGCCGAACGAAGCTGTCGCGAGCGCTCGCCGTAGCCGGAGAGCACGTAGGCGGCGATCATCGCGATCTCGAAGAAGACGTAAAAGTTGAACGCATCGGCGGTCATGAACAGGCCGCTGAGGCCGGTCGCCATCGCCAGCACGAGCGCGGGAAATGACCGCGTGCGGGCTCCGCGATACGCTTCGTACAGGAGGGCAGCCAGCAGCACCGACAGCGAGAGCACCGCGAACGGAAGGCCCAGCGCGTCGGCGCGCAGCCGGATGCCGACCCCGACCGGCCAATTGCCGGCGACGGCCTGGATCGTCCCGTTGCGCTCGACGGAGATTCCGAGCGCGATCGTGGCCACCAGCGATGCCGCCAGCAGCGCGGCGGCGAGCAGCGCCGGACCGCGGCGGCGGCCATCCATCACCGAGAGGATGACCGCGCCGAACCAGGTGAACGCCAGCGGCAGCGCCATCTGGGTCATCGGCGCGCCTCGACCGCCTCGCGGCTGAGGTCGGCGGCGTCGTCGGCGACGGCCTCGCGCTCTTCGGCGGCGGCAAGGTCGTCGAGGTCCAGCGACAGGTGCGAGGTGTAGGAGCGGTAGACGAGCGACAACAAGAGCGCCGAAACGCCGAAGGTGATGACGATGGCGGTGAGCGTCATCGCCTGAACCAGCGGGTCGGAGGCGGTCTGCTCGCCGAACGGCAACACCGGGGCCGCCCCGCGCGAGAGCGCGGAGGTCATGATGAAGACGTTGACCGAGTTCGAAATCAGGACGATCCCGGCCACCACGCGGATCAGGTCCCGCTTCAGCAGCAGGTAACTGCCCGACCCGAACAGCGCGGCGATGGTGAGCGAAGCGACGAACGTCACGGCAACCTCCGCACGGACGCGATGCGGATCAGCAGACGGATCGTTTCGACGGCGAATCCAAGCACGAGCAGGAAGACGCCGATGTCGAAGAGCATCGCGGTCAGGATCTCCAGCGTCCCGAAGTGGATCACCTCGGCGCCGGGCGGCGGATAGTGCGTCAGCAGCGGTTTGCCGAAGAGCACGGGGATGAACGTCACCGCCAGCGCCAGCAGGAGCCCGAGCGCCGCCGCCGCCGGGGCGAAGCGCACCGGCAACGTTCGTTCGATCTCCTCCGAGCCGAACGCAACGTACTGGAGACCGATGGCGAGGGCGGCGATGACGCCGGCCGCGAAGCCGTCGCCGGCATCGACGTAGCCCTTGATGAGGGTCGCCAGGGCGACCATGAGGGCCGGCGCCAGCAGCAGCCGGGAGACCATGCGCGTCATCGCGGCCGCCGCTCCCGCGCCAGCAGGGTCGTCAGCCCGAGCAGCGCGATGCCGATGACGGAGATTTCACCCATCGTGTCCAGCCCGCGGAAGTCGGCGAGGATGGCCGTCACGACGTCGCTGGCGTGCGCCAACGGGGTGAGGTCGATCTGGCGGTCCGCCGCGCTTTCCAGTGCGGCCGGCTGCGAAAGGACGCCCCACACCGCCGCGAACGCCGCGAGTCCGGACGCCACCCCGAGGGTAATGTCGCGCCGCTTGCGGGTCCGATCGGAAACGTGGCGGGCGGCGCGGGTCAGCAGCGAGCGCGGCAGCGCGGCCAGGATGCCGATCATGAGCACCGCAAACAGCGTTTCGACCAGCACCGCGACCAGCGCCACGTCCGGCGCGCCGAGGAAGGCGTAGACCACGGTCAGGCTGTAGCCGACCCCGGAAAGCAGCAGGGCGACCGTCAGATGATCGCGCGGGATCGCGACCGCGATCGCGGCCTGCGCGGCGACCAGCAGCATCAACAGCAGCGGAATGTCTTCCTGCGTGACGACGCCAAAGACGAACGCGTTGTCGAATGGGGTCGTTGCCACGGCCGCCAGCACCAGCAACCCGGCCGGGACCAGCAACGTCGCCACACGGCTTCGGAGGTCGCGCACCTCGACGGTGTGCAGCACGTCGGAAAGGACGTTCAGCCCGCGCAGGGACACGTCGTAGAACCGGTCCGGCCCGAAGCGCCCCATGACGGCTGCCAGTTTCGGCAGCGCCGTTGGGGCAAGACGGGTGCCCGCCAGCACCAGCAGGCCGACCGCCCACGCGGCGACGGCCATCACGTTCGCCGGGCGCGCGTCGAGGTGGTACGCCACCGAGATCTCGGTGGGTGACGAGGCGGCGGCCGCGCCGGCGACCTCGGCCAGCGCCTCGAACGGCGCGGGGAACAACCCGCCGGCGACGGCCACGACGCCGAGCATGACGATCGGCCAAACCATCAGCGCCGGCACGGGCCGGGTGAACAGCGCCCGCCGCGGCCCGAGGAACAGGCCGATCCAGAATCGTGCCGCGTAGGCGAACGACAACCCGGCCCCGGCCACCGCGAGGTACGGCACGATGCCGCCCCGCTCGAAGGTCGCGACGAAGAACGCCTCGTCCTTGAAGAACCCGAGCGTCAGCGGCAGCGCTGCCAGGGCCGCCGCGCACGCCCCGCTCGCGACCGCCAGCAACGGCATCTGGCGGAACAGCCCGCCGGACTTCGACAGGAGTTTCTCGCCGGTCGCCTCCGTGACCGCACCCGCGGTAAGGAACAGCCCGCACTTGGCGACCGCGTGCGCAATGACGAACAGCGCGCTGCCGGCGAAGCCGTAGGCGCCTCCGATCGCGATCATCACGACCACGTAGCCGTACTGGGCGATCGTCGAGTAGGCCAGCACGCGCTTGAACTCGTCGCTGGAAAGCGACAGGACGCCGCCGACCACCATCGAGGCGTAGCCGATGACGACCAGCGCTTCCCGCACCTCCGGGGCCGCGACCAGCAGCGGCGAGATGCGCGCCAACAGGTAAACGCCAGCGGCCACCATCGCCGCGGAGTGGAGGTAACTCGATACCGGCGTCGGCGCGACCATCGCCCGCGGCAACCAGAAGTGGAACGGCACCTGCGCGCTCTTCGCCAGCGCCGCAACGGCGATCAGCGCCAGCGCAACCGTCGTTTCCGGCCCCGGCTGGATCGCGGCCGCCAGCGGCCCGATCTCGAGGGTGCCGTACTGCGCCAGCAACCAGCCGGCGGCGATCAGGAAACAGACGGCGGTGACGCCCGTCACCAACAGCGCCATCAGCGCCGAACGTCGCGCTTCCGCCCGTTGGCGGTCGAAACCGATCAGGTAATAGGAGGCAATGGCGGTCGCGTCCCAGGCGACGAACAGCAGCAGCAGATCCTGGGCGCAGGCGAGCCACACCATCGCGCCGAGGAAGGCGGTGATCGCGATCCAGAACGGCGTGACCGCGGACGCCGGGCGGTGGTCGTGGAGCACGTGCCGCGGCATGTACGACGACGCGTAGAGAAAGACCAGCAGCCCGATCCCGGTGGCGAGCAGGCTGTACAGCGCCGCCAGCCCATCGAACGAGGCGGTCGCGCGCAGACCCCACGCGGGCACCCATTGCAGGGCGATCGGCTTCGGGCCGGCGGCCAGCGCGAGCAGGGAAAGCACGAACCCGAGCGCAGCGACGGCCACCGCGGTGGGCGCAGCCGCGCGTGAACGCCACGCGGCCGCGCCCGCTACCGCCGCCGGCCCCAGCAGGGCCAGCAGCAGTAGGCCTGGCATCGGGTCGGTCGGCACGGGCGCTCCTCGGTCGCCCCGGCGGGGGCGGCTTGCCGATCGCTCGGATAACGCATCAGGTGGCGCGAAGCGGTCACGGGGCGCAACCCCGCGCTGCACCCCGCCGCGCTGTTCCTGAACCTAGCACAGCACTTTCGTACCGCGCTAGCGAACGTGCGCCGGATCACCATCCGCGCCGGTCCCGGCAGCCGCCGGGACCGGATCATCAGCGCGGTCCTCGGAGTCCGGCCGGTCGCCGGCGGCGAACTGCTCGCGATAGAGCCGGGCATACAGCCCGCCCCGCGCCAGCAGGTCGGCGTGCCGACCGCGCTCGACGATGCGGCCGCGATCGACGACGAGGATGACGTCGGCGGCGAGGATGGTGCTGAGCCGGTGGGCGATGGCCAGCGTGGTCCGGTTGCGCATCAACGGTTCCAGCGCCGCCTGGATCAGCCGTTCGGAGCGCGTGTCGAGCGCGCTCGTGGCCTCGTCGAGGATGAGGATGCGCGGGTCCTTCAGGATCACGCGGGCAATGGCGATGCGCTGCTTTTCGCCGCCTGAGAGTTTGTAGCCCCGTTCGCCGACCACGGTGTCGTATCCCTCGGGCAACTCGGCGATCCGGTCGTGGATGGCGGCCGCCCGGGCCGCCGTCTCGATCTGCTCCTGCGTCGCGCCGGGTTGGCCGTAGGCGATGTTCTCCCGGATCGTCGCGTGGAACAGGTAAGTCTCCTGCGTGACCATGCCGATCACCGCGCCCAGGCTGGCCAGCGTCACGTCGCGCACGTCGCGGCCGTCGATCTCGACCGCGCCGGCGTCCACGTCGTAGAGCCGCGCCGCTAGCAGCGCGATCGTCGTCTTCCCCGAACCGCTCGGCCCGACGAGCGCGGCGAGTTGCCCCGGTTCCACCCGGAAGTCGATGTCCCGCAGCGCGAACGGGGCGGGAGCCGGCGTGGCCACGCCTTCCTCGGCGGCGGCCACGGCCGCGATGGCCGCTTCCGCCGCTTGGTCGCCGGGCGCGCCGAAGCGGCTGTCGTCGTAGACGAACGACACGTGGCGGTAGCGTAAGTCGCCGCGGACCGTGGCCGGGTCCAGGGTTTCCGCGCCGGGCCGGTCGGCGATTTCGACCGGGAGGTCGAGGTACTCGAAGATACGGTCGAAGAGCGCGAACGCGCCCTGGATTTCGACCTGCACGTTGAGCAATTGGCCCAGCGGGAAGAAGAGGCGGCTTTGCAGCGTCGTGAACGCCACGATATCGCCGATGGAGAGCGCGTCGGAGCCGGCAATGATCTCGCGTCCGGCGTACCAGTAGACGACCGCCGGCGTGATCGAGAAGAACGTCGAGATGATCATGAAGAACCAGCGGCCGACCATCTGCTGCCGGATCTGGAGCGCGGTGAGCCGCGCGTTCTCGTCCCGGAACCGCTCGACCGCACGGTCCTGCCGCCCAAACGCCTTGGTGAGCAGGATGCCGCTGACCGACAGGGTCTCCTCGACCAGCGCCGTCAGGTCGGCGACGACCTTCTGCGTGGACGTCGTCACCTCGCGGCGGACGTTGCCGACCTTGTAGGTGAGCACGAGGAACAGCGGCAGCAGCGCCAGCGAGATGAGCGCCAACTGCCACGAGATCAGCCACATCGCGACGATGGTCGAGATCGCCGTGGCGAGGTTGGAGACGATGCTGGTCGCGGTGTCCGTCACGACGTGCTGCACGCCGCCGACGTCGCTGCTGAGGCGCGCCTGGATCTCGCCGGTGCGGGTCGAGGTGAAGAACCGCAGCGGCATCCGCTGGAGATGCACATAGAGCGCGTCGCGCAGGTCGCGCATGACGCTCTGGCCGATCTCCGTGTTGAGCCACGTCTGACCGACCCCAATCAATCCGGTCACGATGGGCAGCACGACCATCAGCGCGACGAACAGGTAGAGCTGCCCGAGGTCGCGGTTCGGGATCGCGTCGTCGATGATCAGCTTGAGCAGGATCGGGTTGGCGAGACCGATCACCGCCACCACGAGGATGGCGATGATGGTGAGGAAGACGCGCCCGCGATAGGGCTTGAAGAACGCCGCGACGCGCAGCACCGTCCGGCGATCGACGCGCTCGTGCGCGCCCTCGGGCAGCGGCTGGCCGCCGCCCATCATCCCGCCGATCCGGCCGCCGCCACCGCGCATCGCCCGCTCCCGCTCGCCCGTTCGCCCCCGGCCGCTTCCGCAACCGGTGAATCCGGAATCGTCGTTTCGGCGTAGACACTGGCAAGCGGAGAGGAGCTCCCCATCCTCCTCCGCCCACCCCGTCCCCTGGGGCGCCGCGAGCGCCCCGAAC
>JAFAEX010000273.1 GCA_023423795.1 Chloroflexota bacterium
CGGCGCGTCCGGGCCGGCGTTGTCCGTCGTTGCCACAGGCGCGGAGGCCGCGGGATCGTCCTCGTCGATGGGCGGCAGCGGCGCGCGGTCGGGCGGTGACCAGCCGGGGTTGGCGATGTCGGGAGCGGCGAGGAGCGCGGCGAACTCCGCCGGCGGTTCGGGGTGGGGGAGGGCGTCGTCGGGCCGGGCGAGCGCCAGCCACGGTTCCCCCCAATGCAGCGGGATCGCCGGGTCCAGCAGCGGGCCGGCGCAGCCGGCGCGCGTGGGCACGTCGGACAGCCAGAGCACGGTGTCGTAGTCGTTGACATCGCGCACCACCCGCGACCGCGAGGCGGTGAGGTCGCGCAGGAAGCGGAACAGCCGGACAGCCCGCTCCTGCTCGTCGCCGAGCGGCCCTGCGGGCGGCTGGCCGTTGGGCTGGGCGACGGCGGCATCCATGCGGTCGGCGAGGTCGGGCATGCGGCGCTCCGGGCAACGGGAGGAAGGATGGTGGCTGGAAGGAGCATCTTGCCACGCGGCTCGTCACCAGCCAACCGCGCCGCTGCGCGACGCCGGGTCCTCCTGCACGGGTTCATGGCACGGGCGGGTTCGCCGGCCAAGGGTGCTTACCGAAACCTCGGGCGCGGTCGCGTGCCGCCGGGTTCAAGTCGAGGTCGGTTCCAGGCGATCGACCAGCAGCCGGAATTGCTCCTGCTCGGCGGCGGAAAGGTTGGCGAAGACCGCCGAGATGATCGCGTTCTGCTCCGGCACCACCTCGGCCAGCAGCGCCCGGCTCTCGTCGGTCAGGTGCAATGCGTAGGCCCGGGCGATGGGGTCCCGCCGCACCAGACCGGACGCTTCGAGGCGGAACAGCAACTGGGAGACGTTCGCCTTGGTCAGGCCGAGGGCGTCGGCCAGGTCCTGCTGGGTCAACCCTTCGGACGCCCCGATCCGCAGCAGCGCGGCGAGCTGGGCGCGGTTGAGGCCGTGCCGGCGCAGGCCGGCGTCGAGCCGGCGCTCGGTGCGCGCCGACAGGCGTTGCAGCTTCACCCAGGCGATCACGGCCGGGTGGGAGGGCAGGCACGCGCGCCGCACGGCGCAGCCGCCGGGGTCCGCGTGGTCTTCGGGCGGATCGAGGATGGGGTCGCGCATGGGTCAAGGTAGGCATCGGGCGGGGCCGGCGTCAAGCCCGTCGTTGGTTCGGTTGGCGGCGGTCCCCACTATCGGGAGCGTTGCCGTAGGCGGATGGTTTACCACTTGACTATCATGGTTCAGGGGTTTACATTCAGTCCGCAACGGGCCGCCGGGCGGCGCGCGATCCCGGCCGAATCGCGCGGACCGGCCGGCAGCCCGGGAAGGAACCCCGCCAGCGGGGCGGGCGCACGATCATTGGAGGAACTCCGTGAGCAACGAGCGGATGGACGAGATCGCGAAGCAGGCGGCGGCCGGCATGGATCGCCGCGGGATGGTCAAGACGCTGGGCGCGGCGGCCCTCGGCGCGGCGGGGCTGGTGGCGGTGCGCGGCGCCGCCTCGGCCGGGGCCGATGCGCAGGACAAGCTCAGCACGTGCAAGGACCGCTGCCGGGACCACACGTGCCCGGGCAAGAAGCACCCGAACCAGTGCCTGCGCAAGTGCAAGGACCGCTGCAAGCGCAAGCACGGGTAGTCGCGGAATCGCGAATGATGAAGCGGGGGGATGGGCAACCATCCCCCCGCTTCCATGTTCCCTTCGATGTTCCTTTGGAGAATTCGAGCCCAAGCCATCTTCATCCCGAGCCCGTCGAGGGATCTCGTCATCCCCTCGGAAGGGGCAGCGACGAGATCCCTCGACGGGCTCGGGATGACGGTGGCTTGGGCGGGAACTGGCGTAGCGGACCGGATCGAACATGTCGCTGGTGGGGCGAGGATCGGCTACGCGCCGGCCAGTTCGCATTCGGTGATCGGCGCGCGGGCGCGCCCGTTCGCCAGGTCGCCTTCGGGGAATGCCGCCGGACGGCGCCCGAGGTCGGCCAGGCCGTAGAAGCCCGGAGCACGACCAACCAGTCGCGCCGCCGCCGACAGTGCGCCGTCGGCGTAGGCGCGGCGGGTGAAGGCGCGGTGGCAGATGCGCACCTCCTCCCCCTCGGCCGCGAAGACGACCGCGTGTTCGCCCGGGTTGCCGCCGGCGCGCACGGCGTGGATGCCGATTTCGCCGGGCGTGCGCGGGGCGATGCCGCCACGGCCGAGGACGCGCGGCGCATCGCCGGCCGCCGCTTCGGCCAGGGCCAGCGCGGTGCCCGACGGCGCGTCCTGCTTGTGCCGGTGGTGGGTCTCGACGATCTCCACGTCGTACCCGGCCAGCGCCTCGGCGAGGGCGGGCAGCAGCGCGAGCAGGGCGGCGACGCCGGGGCTCATGTTGCGGGCGTGGAGGATGGGCGCGCTGGCGGCGAAGCCGTGCAGCGCCGCCATCTCGTCCGAGGAGAACCCGGTGACGCCGGTCGCGAGCGGAACGCGGTAGTCGGCGCAGACGGCGGCGTGCTCGAGTGCGGCCGCCGGGGTCGAGAAATCGATCACGGCATGCGCGTCGGGCACGAGGGCGCGCGGGTCGGTGGCGACGCGCGCGCCCGGAGCGTCGATCCCGGCGACGGCGGCGAACGGCGCCCCGTCGAGCGCCGATCCCGCCCGCACGGTGCCGCCGACGATTTCGAACCGGGGATCGCCGGCCGCGGCGGCGGCGACCTCGCGGCCCATCCGCCCGCCCAGCCCGGCGATGACGAGACGAATCGGGGTGGTCATATGGGCTCCCTTCGCTTCGCAGTCGAGGAGTCGAGGAGTCGAGAAGAAGACGGTCGGGGATTGCGGTCGGTTTGCGGCGGAATGTGAGGGCATGTCCGCGAACCCGGTGTTCTCCTCCTCGACTTCGTCAGTCCGCCGCCATCGCGAGCGGGGCGGTGAACGGGCATTCGGCGACGGCGGCGGCGACGAGGCGGCGGCTGGTTTCGGCGAGCGGCACCAGCGGCAGCCGCACCTCCGGGGCGCACAGCCCGAGGATGGAGGCGGCTTCCTTGACCGGGACCGGGTTGGTTTCGCAGAACATCGCCCGGCAGAGCGGGTAGAGCGCGAGGTGGTCGGCGCGGGCCGCGTCCCAGTCGCCGGCGAGCGCGGCGGCGACGAGGCCGGAGACGGCGGCCGGCGCGATGTTGGAGACGACCGAGACCACGCCGCGCCCGCCGACGCTCACGATCGGCAGCGTCAGCGAGTCGTCGCCGGAGAGCACGGAGAAGCCGTCCGGCGCGCCGGCCACGATTTCGCTGGCCTGGTCGAGCGAGCCGCTGGCCTCCTTGATGGCGACGATGCGCGGGTGGGCGGCCAGCCGCAGGGTGGCGTTGGGCAGCATGTTGACGCCGGTGCGGCCCGGCACGTTGTAGAGGACGACCGGCAGTTCGGACGCGTCGGCCACGGCGGTGAAGTGGGCGACGAGGCCCGCCTGGGTTGGCTTGTTGTAGTAGGGGGTGACCACCAGCAGGGCGTCCGCGCCGAGGGTCGCGGCGCGGCGGGCGCGCTCGATCGTGGTCCGGGTGTCGTTGCCGCCGACGCCGGCCATGACCGGCACGCGGCCGGCGGCGGTTTCGACGACGAGGGCAATCGTCCGGTCGATCTCGTCGGCGGTCATCGTGACCGTTTCGCCGGTGGTGCCGCAGGGGACGAGCCCGGCAACGCCGCCGGCGATCTGGGATTCGACCAGGCGCCGCAGCGCCGGTTCGTCGATCGCGCCTTCGCGGAACGGGGTGACGAGCGCGGTCCAGCAGCCGGCGAGCGGGGCGTCGCCCGCGAGCGGGCGGATGGTGGACGTGGCCGGGGTCGGGATCGTGGCGGTCGAAATCGTCGCGGTCATGGGTGGCTTCCTCCGGCCCCGGGCGTCGGCGCGGGGCAAACGGCGGCCCGGCCCGTCGCGCGGTGGGCGCGGCGAGTGGGCGTGGCGATGGATTCGCTGGCTGAAAGTTCTGCTGGCGACGGCGCCGGTCGATCGCGGGCAGTGCCGTGGGCAATGTCGCGGGCGGCCGGCGCCTAGCGCTTGGCGCGGCCCGGGCGGGGAGTGGTCGAAATGCGGAACCGGTTCGCGGTCCGGGCGGTCACGCTGCGCCTCCTCTGCCGGCGGCACGGGCCGGGCGGGTGGGAACGGCGACACCGGGACCGGGGCGGCGCGGCGATGGGCAACAAAAAACCGCCGTCCCCGGTCGGGGACGGGCGGTGTCGCGCCCGTGGTACCACCCCACGTTCGCCGCGCCCTCGCGGGTCGCGGCCTCGTCGCGCGGCGCGGAGCGTGTCCGCGCGGTGCGCCGGCCCGGTATCGTGGGCCACTCCGTCGCCGCCTACTAGGTCCCGGAGCCGACGTGCGCGGCTCCCCCTGTTCGGGGCGATGCTCCGAGGGCTTCTCCGTCCGGCGTCGTGCGGTCCCGCTTTGCAGCTTCCGCGGTTCTCTGGCCCGTGTGCGCCGGGGCCCCGTCCTCATCGTCGCATCATGGTTCGGTTGTGCGAGCACGCTAGCAGGCGGGCGCCGGGTTGTCAACGATGAAGGAGTGGCGGGGTGGTTGCGGAATGATGCGGGTTCCGAAAACGCCCTCGTGGGGATGATGGCGCCCGCGTAGTCGATCCGGACACCGGCCGCGCCCGCCCGGGGTTGATGGCGGTTGCCAAAATAGTCCGGGCATCGCCGGGGCGGGCGCGATGATGGCGGTTGCCGAAACACGCCGACCACGCCTGCCGTCAGTCCCGGAGGGACTTCGTTCCCGTAGCCCGGAACTTCCAGTCCCGTGCGCGCATCGCCCGTGGCCGCCCTATCTCCGCAACCGCCACCAGCCCCGGCCGGACAAGGCGCTTCCGGATCGAAGAGGGCGTTGCCTTGGAGCCTGTTTCGGAATGCCGCCAGCGTCAACCAAACCGTCATCCCGAGCCCGTCGAGGGATCTCGTGATCGAGTCGAGGAGTCGAGCAGTCGAGGAGTCGAGAAGGAACGAAATCCCTCGACGGGCTCGGGATGACGGCGGAGGCGGCTCGGACGCGCGCGCTTGTTTCCCGGCCGGTCGTTGGTTCTGCGCACGGCGCTCCGGCCGATGGGCCGTCCCATCGATCCGCCGCCGGCGTGGCGCTCGGGCGCCAACGATCGCGCAACCCGAGCGGCGGGCCAACGTCGTCGGACCCGGGCTGCCTGCCGGTTCTTGCCCGGCCGGGCAGCGATGACGGGCGGAAGGGCCGGGACGAGGCGACGGCCGGGCGTGGGCCGCGCTACTGTTCCCCATCGGGCCGGGGCGGGCTCCCCGGCGACGCGCTTGCACCACCAGGAGAGGCAGATATGGGAGAAGCCACCTCGCACGGGCACGAGCACGAGCACGCGCACGGGCACGGAGCCGGCCACGGCCACGGCGCGTCCCGCCCCGGCGGCATAGGCATGGACCCGCTGGTGCTGCTGGAACGGGCCAACGCGCTGGCGCAGCGGGTCATCGCCGCGGTGCCCGCCGACGGGTTCGCGGCCCAGAGCCCGTGCGAGGACTGGACGGTGCGCGACGCGGTCAACCACCTGGTGCAGGGCAACGTCTGGGCCGCCGCCAACCTGCGCGGCGACGGGCAGCCCGTTCCCCGGCCGCAGGGCGACCTGACCGGCGACGACCCGGCGCACGCGTTCGCCGAATCCGCCGCCGACATGATGGCGGCCTTCCGAGAACCCGGCGCGCTCGGCAAGATGCTGCACCTCCCGTTCGGCACGATGCCGGGCGCGGCCTTCGCCGGGATGCGCGGCATCGACGTGCTGTCCCACGTCTGGGACGTCGCGCGCGGCTCCGGGCAGCCGACCGCCGACCTCGACCCGGAGTTGTACGCGGTGGCGCTGACGGCGGCGCGGCAGACGATGCGGTTCGACCGCGCCGGGTCGCCGTTCAAGCCGGAAACGCCGATCTCGCCGAACGCCGCGCCGTCCGACCAACTCGCGGCGTTCATGGGCCGCACCCCGGAGTGGCTGCCGGCGGCCGAGCCGGAGGACGCCGGCTGGCGCACCGACGAGGACGACCACGACGCGCCGCCGGCCTGGCTGGCCGATCAGGTGCGCCAGCAGTCCGAAGCGGCGGCCCCGGACCGGGTCGCCCAACTCGCCGAGGCGGTGGCGGTGGTCGCGCCGATCGTCGCGGCGGTGCGCCCGGATCAACTCGATCTGCCGTCGCCTTGCACGGAGTGGACGGTGCGGCAGGTGATCGCGCACCTCGTCTCCGGCAACGAAGGCCTCACCGCCGTGCTGGAGGAGCGCGAGCCGCGGGAGATCGACCTCGGGGACGACCCGGCGGCGGCGTTCTTGGAATCGGCGGAGCGGATGCTTGCGGCGCTGCGGGTTCCCGGCACGCTCGACCGGACGCTGACGCTGCGGTTCGGCCCGGTGCCGGCCACGATGGCGGTCGGATTCCGCTTCGGCGACGTGCTCAACCACGGCTGGGACGTCGCCCGCGCCACCGGGCAGCCGACCGACTTCGCGCCGGAATTGAACGAGTCGGCGCTGGCGATGGTGCGGCAGACGATGGCCTCCTACGACCGCACGAACAGCCCGGCGTTCAGGCCCGAGACGCCGGCCCCGGCGGGCGCGAGCGCGGCCGACCGCCTCGCCGCGTTCCTCGGCCGCCCCGCCGAATGGCTCGACCCCGCGCCGGGGAATGCCGGGGCGTAGGGCGGTTCACGGCTCGCCCGTCAATCGTGGCGCAACGGGCTATCCGCCACGGCGGCGGCCAGACCGGCGACCCGGATCGCCGGAGCGACACCGCGGCCGGTCAAACTCGGCCAGGGAGGGAGCAATGCAGGAGCAGACCGACATCGTTGACCTGGTGGAGCGGGCCACGACGGTGGCGTACCCGATCATCGGCGCGGTCGGCCCGGACCAGTGGGACCGGCCGACGCCGTGCACCGAATGGGACGTGCGCGACGTGGTTCGCCACCTGCTCGGCGGGGTGGGGTCGTACCTGGCCGCCTACGGCGACCCGCCGAGCGTGCCCGCCGACGAGGTCGCCGACGCCGACCTGCTGCCGGCGATGCGCGCCGCCGACGCCCGCTTCCTGGCGCGCCTGCGCGCGCCGGGCGGCCGCGAGGCCGTGCTGGACATGGGCTACGCCGAGATGCCGGCGCAGATGATCGCCGGGTTCCGTGCGATCGACCTGCTGGTCCACGGCTGGGACATCGCCCGCGCCACCGGGCAACCGACCCCGGACGATCCGGAGGCCTACGAAGCCGCGCTCGCCTTCTCGCGGCAGGCGATGGAGGGGCTGGACCGCGCATCCTTCGACATGTTCGCCGAGCCCACCGATGTCGCGGACGACGCGCCCGCCGCCGACCGGCTGGCGGCGTTCCTCGGCCGGCCGGTGCGCTGAGCCAGCGGGTCGGCAAGTCGGCGGGTCGGCAAGCAGGCGGCGCGACGGCCAACACCCCATTCCCCCCCCCCCCCCCC
>JAFAEX010000062.1 GCA_023423795.1 Chloroflexota bacterium
GCGTGGGGGGCGCTATGAATCGCGCCCGCCGCTGGGCCGGTACCCGGATCAAATATGCAACCGCCATCAACCCCGGGCGGGCGCGGCCGGTGGCCGGATCAACCGGGCAAACCTCGTCACCCCGCCCGCCCCGCCGATGCCGGGCGATCCCGCCGAGAACCACCGATCTCGGGCGGCGGCCGGTGGGCGAGCCCCTGCCGCCCGATGGCATCGTCAGGCGATGTCGGCGCGGGCCGAGCGGATCGCGGCCGCCAACTCTTCGAGGACCGGCGCGTACCCCGCGTAGCTGTAGGGCTGTTCGAGTTGCCACGGGGTGACCTGCCCGGCGGCGACGGCCGGCATCGTGCCCCAGGTCGGGATCTTCTCGAGTTCGGCGTCCCGCAGCGCCTGCCGGCGCACGTCGCGCAGGATCAGGTCGGCCGGGTAGGCGTCGGCGTCCTCCCAGGACAGTTCCTGCCAGAAATCCTCGGGGGCGGAATCGGGCGCGACCACGTCGAGGCCGAGGCCGGAGAGGAACATGAGGTCGCCGGCCGCCGTCGGGTGGGCGACGTGGAAGACGTCCGCCTTGGGGCTCATCGCCAGCACGCGCAGGCCGGGATTGCCGGCGATGGCGTCCGCGAGGTCGGCGAGGCCGCGGTCGTAGCGCTCCTTCGCGGCGGCGTTCTCCGGGCTGCCGAGGTCCGCGCCTAGTGCGGCGGCCAGTTCGGCGAAGCGGTCGATCGTGGTGGTGATCGGCACGTCCTGGGCGAGGATGCCGACCGTGGGCACGACGTCCTCGACGGTCGGGGCGATGTCGGCCGGGACGTACCAGAGCGGTTCGGGTTCGCCGCGGTACTCGCCGTACCACGGGGCGACGAGCAGGTCCGGCGCGGGCGCGATCAGGGCTTCGAGGTCGAACTCGCCCCAGGCCGCGCCGAGGGAATCGACCGCACCGGCGTCGATCGCGCCCAGCATCGGGTCGGGCGATCCGTCCTCGCGCCGCTGCGGGCCGAAGATGGCGATCGGGCGGATGCCGTAGTCCCACAAGGCGGCGGCGGCGGTGACCTGGGCGACGACGGTCTCCGACCGCTCCGGCAACGCGACGGTGAGGTCGCGGTCGTCGGTGAAGATCCATTCCCCGGCGGCCGGGGTGGCATCCTGCGCGCCAGCGCGGGGCACGGCGGCGACGAGCGCGAACGCGGGCGCGGCCGCGAGTACGGCGCGGCGGGTCAAGGCCACGGACGTGCGAGCCTCCCTACCCGGCGCAGCGTGCGCCGGGTCAATTCTGACTGATCGAGTCGGAATTATTCCGTGACGGCGGGACCAACGCAATCGGGCAAGCCAGGCCGCGAGGCATCGGTGCCTCGGGCGGAGCCCGGACGGCGATCGCTGGCGAAGGACGCCGCGCGACCCCACCCGCGGCGAGCCGGGTTCGGCCGGGCGGCGGCGCGTTGGCGCGGTCGCTGGCGAATACCGCCGTGATCTCACGCGGGCGCGGGCTTGACCGTCTCATCGACGCCGGTACTGGCCGGGCGATCCCGCCGGAATCGCGGTACGGCGGGTCCCGCGCCGACGGTGGACTGTCGCGGTGACGTTCGCTGGGCGATCCGGCCGTACCGTCAGCGGGGCCGGACAACGCGGCCGGAACGATACGGACGCTCCGGCCAAATGCCTGGCGACGCGCCGGACCTGGAGGAGACGCCATGGAACGCCTGACCACCGATGCCTTCGCCCGGGTGGGGCTGGATGGCGATTCGGCGCGCGCCCGGGAGATCGCTGGCGCGCTGGCCCGGGCGGCGACCGACGTGCGGGCGCGATCCGAACCGGTACCGCCGCCGGCGGCGTGGGCGACGCTGGCGGCCAACGAGGTGCTGTGCGCCCTGTCTCGTTGCGAGCTGGGCGATTTGGTATGCGCGCTGGGACTGGGCGCGGTGGCGTTCCCGGACGACGACCCCGGCGACCCGGCCGACCCGGCCCGCCCGGTGCTGCACCACCTGCTGCGCGACCGCCTCGCCGACGCGCTGCGCCTCGGCTCCGGTGAGCGCCCCTTCTGGCCGTGGGACGCCGAGCGGCGGTGACGGGCGGATTGCCGTGGCGGTCGCCTGATTGGGCCAATGCCCGGCCGCCGGAGTGGCCCGGGGCTTATGGGGTTTGCCTGTTCGATCCGGATACTGTCCCGGGAGTGTGCGCGATGATGGCGGTTGCCAACTTGATCCGGCCATCGTCCACGCCCGCCCGGGATTGAAATTCCGGGCTACGCCAACGAAGCCCCTCCAGGGGCTGAGAACGAGCGGTGGCCGGCAACCGCCATCATCGCGCCCGCTCCCGCGGTAGCCGGATTTTCTGGCGAACGCCATCGGCCCCGGGCTGAAATCACGGGGCTCCTCCGGGGCTGGGCACGATGTGGACCCCGCAATCGTGCCCATGCCGAGTCCTGGAGGTACGTCGTTCGCGTAGCCCACGCCTTCGGTCCCGGTCGGTCCCGGGCGGATGTTCCCGGCGGAGGGTTTGACGGAATACCCGTCCAAGCGCCGAGACCTGCTCACGGGGCGCGGCGCCGGGCCGGGCTACCACGGAACTCGCCCAGACCGGGACCGAGCGGACGCGGAGCCGCTAGGCGTCGCCTTTCCCAGGCGATTGCTGTTCCGACCCGTCCCGGTCCTTGCGGACGTCGGCGCGGGATTCCTCGGGCAGATTCATCGCCTCCTCGGCCTCGTCGATCGCCTTCTTGCCGAGCGGGCCGATGCGCTGCTCCTCGCCCGGCGCGTCGGGGTCCTTCTGCTCGTTTTCCATCCTCCGCCTCCTGCTGACCGGCGCTCGCGCCCAGTGCGGGCACGAGCGCTTTCGCAGGGTCGGGGCCACGGCAGGTCAGGTCTCGCTCATCGTTCGTGGCCGCTGGGGCCGCCCTCGCCGGCGACCGCGCCTCCGGCACCGGCCGCCCCGGCACGATCCCTCCTGGCAGCGCCGGCGGCACAGGCCGCAGTTGTCGTCGTCGGACTCGAGGTCCACGCACTCGTTGTACCCCGGAGTGATCGGGCACACCGTCTCGCCGCGGCGGCAGCGTGGGGCCGGCACGCACGCGTCCCATTCGCAAACCGTTCCCTTCGGACAGAAATGGTCGCAGGCCCCGCATGGCGCCGGGTCGCCGGGACCGACAGGCCGGGAAAGCCCCGTCCAGACGCGGCAGCGGGGATCGACGGGCGAGGGCCGGCTGCACCAGCCCAGCGCAACCTGGGCGACGGCGCAGGCTCCGCCCGAGTTGGGGTAGCCGCAGACCATCCCGCTGCCGCGATCGCAGCAACTCCCCGATTCGTCGCAACACCCGCCGGCGGCGTAGCAGGCATCGATGTCGCAGGACATCGATCCGTCGGGGTTTCGGCCCATCGCGGCGGTGAGACCGGCGCACAGGTCGCCTGGCGGTGCGTGATTCGCTCCAGCCGTCCGGGTCCAGGGGATTGCCGCGCCCGCGGCAGCCAGCACCCCACGCCGGCCCGTGGCGTTGGCCAGCAGCCGCGCCAGCCGGTCGATCCCGCCCACCCGTGGACCTCCGCCGCGCCGATCGGTTCCTGACCGGAGTAACCCGCGGCTAATGGAGTGGATGCAAGACGGCGTCGGCCAGACCCCGGCCACGGCGGGCCTCGGTCCCGATCCGTGGGTGGATCGGAACCGGGGCCCTCGCCCCGTCGGGACGGCTACCGGGCGACGAGCACCGCGTCGGCCATGCGGCCCGCGGAGCCGGGCACGTAGCCGCAGGGGACGGTGCGGAACGCGACGTTGAACCGGTTGAAGCCGTTGATGGACACGACCGCCATCGTCAGCGCGACCAGTTCGTCGTCGGTGAAGAGCGGGCGGACCTCGGCGAAGACGGCGTCCGGCACGCGGTCCGCGGCGATCAGGGTGAGGGCCTCGGCCCAGGCGAGGGCGGCGCGCTCGCGTTCGGTATAGACCGGGGATTCGCGCCAGGCCGCCAGCAGGTGGAGGCGTTGCTCGTCCTCGCCGCGGGCGCGGGCATCCTTCGTGTGCATGTCGATGCAGTACGCGCAGCCGTTGATCAGCGAGACGCGGGTGCGGACCAACTCCAGCAGCGACGGGTCGAGCCCGAATTCGGCGACGACCGCCTCGAACCCGAGCATCGCCCGCATCACCTGCCCGACGGTGCGCATCTCGACGTTGGGCAGCCGTTCGGCGTGGAACTCCATGATCGAGACCTCTTTCCCGTCCCGGCGGCTCGTGTGCCGCCGTGGCTCTTGGGCGGCACGATTGCCGCGCCGGTGGGACACCCGATTGCGTCCTCATACAGGGGACGATCCGGCGAGGCGGAACGTGACAGGCGGCGTTGACGAAGAACGGGATGTGCGGGACAGTTGGAGGAGCCGAGCGATCGTCCGCTCGAAGAAGTAATGTGGCAGCGCTGGCGCATCAAGCCCGATTGATGGGGTATTCGATGGTCGTTGCGGAGCGTCAGGAACGAGTGGCGACGCTGGCGGTCAGGCTACGTGCCGAGCGCCTCGCCGCAGGTCGGTCGCGAGCAGGACGCGATGAGGTCGCCGCGCGCGTTCGTCGCTACGAGCGCAAGCACGGCATGAGTTCCGAAGCGCTCCTCGCCGCGTTGGATCGGGGCGAGATCGCGGAAACCGGAGAATTGTCGCGCTGGCTCATCGAATACGACCTCTTGCGCCGTGTCCGAGGGCGCTAGGCGCAAACCGGATCGTCATGGCTGGAATGCCCTCGACAAGTACCTCCAGATTCACGATCGGCGACTCGATGCCCTGCGCGGCGATTTCGTCCTCGCGGACAACCTGACATACGGATTCGTAGACCAGTACCACTACGAGATCCGGGGCCGAATCGTGTGCCGGCACGGGTTGTTCGTCGATGTGGTCAAGACGCTCGAAGTCGATCGGCGTCACCGCGCTCGGACCATCAGGTACAGCTACCACGCGGGCATCCGGGGCCCGCAGGGTCGGCCAATCCTGCGATACGACAATGCCCATCCCTACCCCGGCCACGCCGACGCACACCATAAACACCGCTTCGACCACACGACGTGGAAGCCGATCGAGCCGCCCGACTGGGTCGGGCACGACGGCTGGCCGCACCTGAGCGATGTCCTGGGCGAACTCAAGGCCTGGTGGGACGCCGTCGGCCAGCATCTCGGGGCCGAAGTTGCCGACGACGCGGATGACGCTGGCTGGTGGGTCGGTTCGGACGAGGACTGACGCGACACCGAAACGCCGTCGGAGATCGAGCTGGAGCCGCTCCTCGCACATGTCCCCGCGCCCCACCCCGCTTCGGCCAAGGAAGCCGTTTCGCTGTTTGCTGGCCGATCCTCCATAAGCGAAGCGGGGAGTGCGCCAGCCATCCACTGACGCTCTCCGCTCGAAGGCAGGTTCGGCAGCCACGATCACGCGACCGGCAGCGAGCCCTCGACGTTCGCAGGCGCCGGCTCGGGCGCGCGCCGGGCGGGCGGCGGCGCGGACGCCGGCGGTTTGCTCCGCTTCTGGGCGTGTTCGGCGGCGAAGTAGCTGCCGACCACGAACACCCCGGCGGCGATCTGGGCGAGGATGCCCTGCCAGGTCGGGTAGACGCCGAACCACACGCCGAGCCAGTAGGGCATCCCTTCCAGCCCGCGGATCGGGGTGATCGGCGCCCAGCCGACCACCTGGAAGACGTGGACCGTGCTCCCGACCATCGTGACCAGCACGGCGGCGATCATGATGCCGGTGGCGATCAGCATCTTCTTGTGCGGCAGCTTCGTCTGCAGCACCAGCGTCAGCGTGCCGACCACCGCCGTCGCGGCCAGCCCGATCAGGGTGCCCTGCACCACGATCCAGGTGCCCGCGTCCAGCACGAGCGCCTGCAGGAAGAGGACCGTTTCGGCGCCCTCCCGAAAGACGCTCGTGAAGCCGAGCAGCGCGAACCCGAGCGCCTGCCCGGCGTACCCGCCCACCAGCAGGCGGCGGCGCTGCGCGTGGTGCTTGCCGATCCAGCGGGTCCAGTACACCTTGTGGAAGAACCAGTTCATCACCAGCAGCAGCACGCCGATGGCGATCAGCGAAACGATCGCTTCCAGTTTTTCGCCGTAGCCCGCCAGCGCCCGCAGCGCGCCGCCCGCCAGCACGAACAACAGCGCGGAAACGACGAGCGCCGCGCCCGCGCCGAGCGCCAGCGGCTTCTTGAAGTGCCGGTTCGCCCCGATCATGCTCGCCAGCAAGGAGGCGAGGATCAGCACCGCTTCCAACCCCTCGCGGAAGACGATGGTGGCCGCGTTGAAGACGACCGCCGCCGGCGCGGTCTCGCCCGAGCCGAGCACCCGCTGAGCCTCGGTCAATTCGACTTCCAGCGCCTGGCGGGACGCGCGTACCGCGGCGACGTCCCCGCGGTCGGCGAGCACGCGCTGCAACCCCGGCGTCGTGCCGTCCCCTTCCCAGAAGAGTTGCTCGACGCGCTGCGCCGCCGTCGGCGCGAAGGCGAGCAGCCGCTTCTCCGGGCCGGTCTCGAAGACGGCGTAGGCCTCGATCCGCGAGGATTCGGCCTGCTGGTACTGCCCGGCAGCCACGGCGGCCACCATCTGGTCGAGGATGGACGAGACCACGTCGAAGTCGGCGTCGCCGCCGGACGAGGCCCACGCCGCCGGCATGATCGCTTCGAGCGAGGCCGTCGCGGCGGCCGTTTCGGCTTCGATCTCGGCGGCGGGCGCGACGACCGTGTGGGTTGCCGCCCCGGCGATGTGCCCGTCGAGGCGGACGAGCGCGGCGTCGATGGCTGCGGTGGCCTCGGGGTCGATTGCGCGCAGCGGCAGCCGCAGGTCGGCGAAGGCGGCCCGCGCGGCGTCGAGGAAGGCCTGCGCTTCCTGGACCTCGATGTCGAGGATGACCTGCCCGTCCTTGACGCCCCGGCCGTATTCGACCGGCACCAGCGACAGGTAGCGCAGCAGTTGCCCGGCCCGGCGGCCCTGCTCGGCCTCGGTCAGCGGCGCGGCGCGGAACCCCTGCACGATCTCGGTGGCGTCCGTGGCGGCGGCGGCGAACCCGGCGGCGTCGCCCGCGAGCGCGGATTCGGCCAGCGCGGCGAAGGTCGCGTCGGCCTCGGCGCGGGCGGGTTCCCCCTGCTGCTCGGCGAGCGCCGGGGCGAGGATCGGCCAGTACCCGGCGACCTGCCCGACCGCCTCGGCCTGGCTGGGCGAGAGATCCCCCGGGGCGGTTGCCGCCACGCCGTCCAGCGCGGTTTCGAGGCGCGCCTGGTAGGTGTCGAGCAGGTCGGCGCGGATCGCGGTCGTGGCGTCGGCTGGGGCGACCGTACCGGCGGCGAGCCCTTTGGCGGCGAGGGTGGCGTTGGCGTTCGGCCGGGCGAAAACCGTCGTCGGCCGGAAATCGCGAAGCAGCAACCAGGTGGATGCCGACTCGGCGTCGCCGCTGGTTGCCGCGGCCACGGTCTCGGCGTACGCGCCGCGGGTGAGGGCGGCCCACGCCGCGCCCTGCGCCAGCCCGAGCGCGCGGGCGTCGTTGGCGGCGACGGCATCCCCGGCGAGCATCAGCGCGTCGGTGAGGGCCGTCCTCGCGCCCGGATCGGCGCTGAAGGCGGGCGCCAGCGCTTGGGCGATGCTTGCGGCCTGCGCGATGTCGGCGGCGGCGCGCTCGGCGTCCCCGGCGAGCAAGGCGGCCTGCGCGTCGAACAGCGCGGAACGGATCTCGCTGCCGGCGGCGGCAGGATCGGCCGCCGCTGCCTGCCGGTGTGCCGAGGCCGGCGCGAGGGACGGCAGCAACATCGCCAGCAGGAGCAGGATTGGCAGGGCGAAGCGCAGGCGGATTGGCACGGTCTCGATGCTCCTGGGGTGGACCGGCGGCAGGCCCGGCCCCGAAGGACCGGGCTCTTGGGGAACGGACGCCGAAGCGCCCTGGCGGCGCTGTTTCAATGGCGGCGGGCGGCCACCGCGAGCCCCGCCCGGAGGTGAGGCCGTCGTTCGAACCTCCCGGCCGCCGCCCGTCCGGGGCCGAAGGCCCGGCCTACGAAACCGACGTCGCTCCGGGACTGATGCCGAATCCGGCTGTTCGCCGCCGCCTGGCCTGAGCGGGGTGCCATGCGTTTCGCAGGGGAGGACCCGGCGCCCTCCCGGTCCCGGCATCGCTATCGGACGGGGGAGGGCGCCGGGCCCTCCCCTGCGATCGATGGATCGAATCCGGCTTCGACTGGCCGGGTTTCGTCTGCACGGGGAGCGTGGCCGTTCGCAAACCCGCCGTCCCGAGCCTGTCGAGGGGTCTCGTCGCGCCTCGACTCCTCGACTCGGGAACGAGATCCCTCGACAGGCTCGGGATGACGGACTGGCGCGGTCCCGAACCGCGCTCGCTACTCGGCGATGGTGACGTCGAGCAGCGCGGCGGCCTGGGTGATCTGGCCGGCGAGCGCGGTGGCGCGGCCCTGCAGTTCGGCCCCGAACTGGTCGGCCTGCTCCGGGGTGAAGCGGGCGCCGGCGGCCTCCTGCTGCTCGAGGTCCTCAACGAAGGCGACCACGCCCTCCAGTTCGCGCCGGATCTGCGCTTCCAGACCCGGGTCCTCGGCGGCGATCAGCGGCGAGACCTTGTCGTAGGTGAGTTCCAGCCCGCCGAGGATGCCGAGCACGTCGAGCAGGCGGCTGTTGGCGACGAAGCTGCCGCCCTCGGCCTCATCCCCGAGCACGTAGGGGGAGAGCTTCCACTCTTCGAAATAGCCGCCCATCGTCGGGATCATGACCACCAGCGCCGTGAAGGCGTCGTCGAGCGTCGGCTCCCACGCCCCGATGGCCGCCTGCAGGTCGGCCGTGGCGGCGTCCAGCGCGCGGGCGCCGCCCAGCAGCACGTCGGCGTTCGGCAGCGCCTCGCCGACCTCCATCTCGCCGTCGCCGTCCATGTCCACCCGCAGGCCGACGTAGCGGTCGTCGGTGCCCCACAGCGTCGGCTCGGTCAGCAGGTGGAAGTAGTTGCCGGGGCCGTCCAGCACCTCGCCGCTGGGCAGTTCGACCTGCACGTCGAGCGCGCCGGCCGGGTCGTCGGCCTTGCTCGGGCCGGCGTCGATCAGTTCGTCGAAGTAGGCCAGCGAGGGGATGCCCGCCACCATGCCCTCGTTGAGTTCGTAGTTGCCGTGGGTCTCTTCCGCCCAGACGGTCCGCGCCTCGTCGAGCAGCGGCGCGATCGCCTCGCCCTGCGCGGCCCACAGCGCCTCGTACTCGAATCCCTCGGCTTCGGCGAGGGCGTGGTACTCCTCGGAGATCTCGACCAGCCGGGTGGTTCCGGCCTTCATCTCGGCCGCCCGCTCGACCATGAAGGTCTTCAGCGCGTCGAGGTCGGCCTCGCCCGCCACCGGCGTTTGCGCGGCCCCGGCCAGCGGCAACACCGCCACGCCCATCGCCGCGAGGATCATCCGCGCCCGCAAGCTCGTGCCCATTCGGCTCCCTCCCCGTCCGCTCCGCCAGTCCCAGGGCGCCCGGCGTCGCGCTCGCGCTCGCGCCGCGCCCCCCTCGCCAGCGCTCCCCGGCCGCATATCCGACTAATCCAGTCAGAATTAGCGGGCGTAGGCTACGGACAACCCGTCGCCGTGTCAAGGGGCCTGCTCCGAGGGCGCGACCCGCCGTCGTGCTTGCCGCCGCGCCGTTCGGGGCGGTACGGTGGCGACGTTTGGGCATCCACGCACGAGGAGGGCGCGGTGGGCCGGGATGATTCTCCGCTCGCCGCGCCCTGGCCGGACGACGCCGCGCTGGTGGCCGCCTGCCTTGCCGGCGACCAGCACGCGTGGGAAGCGGTCGTCGATCGCTACGGGCGACTGGTCTACTCCATCCCGCGCCGGGCCGGGCTTTCCGAGGCCGATGCCGACGACGTCTTCCAGACCGTCTTTTCAACCCTGCTGCGCGCCTTGCCGGGATTGCGCGACCAGGCGCGGCTGTCGTCGTGGCTGATCACCACCACGCGCCGGGAATCGTGGCGCGTCTCGGCCCGCGTCCGCACCGGCGGCGTGGAACTGGACGAGGCGATTTCCGACCGGGACGAACCGCCGATCGATGACATCGTCCGCTGGGAGCGCGAGCAGGCGGTGCGGGAAGCGATGGCCCGGCTCGACCCGAAGTGCCGCGACCTGCTGGCCGCCCTGTTCCTCGACCCGGAACCAGCCGCCTACGGCGTCATCGCCAAGCGCTTCGGGATGGCGGTCGGCAGCATCGGGCCGACCCGGGCGCGCTGCTTCCGCAAACTGGAGCCGCTGCTGCGCGAAGCGGGCATCGACGGAGCGTAATCGGAATCCGGCTGTCCGGTACCGTTTCGCCCACCTGCGACGCGATTCGTTCGTAGGGGAGTGACCTGTGCCCTCCTTCAATCCTCGCCAATCACGAAGGAGGGCACAGGTCCCTCCCCTACGAACGCCGAACGAAATCCGGCATCGGCCAACCGGGATTCGTATAACAAGGTTTGTCCCACCCCGGCGTGGCGACGACGAACCGCGCCGGCGAATCGTGCGGCGCTCCCGGCGTCCAGCGAGCGCCGGAGCGTGTATTTTCTCCGGGTACGCCGCCTCTGCTCCTACGAGCGGACCGGACAGGAGCGGACGATGACCGAGCGGCAGGCGATGGGCGGGCACCCCGGCGACGACGACCTTCTCGCGTGGACGGCGGGCGACCGCGCCGGGCGGGATGACGTCGGCGCGCACGTCGCGGGGTGCGCCGCGTGCCGCGCGGCGGCCGAGGCCTGGGCGCTGGCGGGCGAGGT
>JAFAEX010000013.1 GCA_023423795.1 Chloroflexota bacterium
CCCCGTCATCCCGAGCTTGTCGAGGGATCTCGTCGTAACCCTGCGTCAGGGAAGAACGAGATCCCTCGACAAGCTCGGGATGACGGGGTGGCGCCGGCCCGGCGCTGGTTGCCGCGCGATTGCCCCTTGCGCTATCAACCACCGCGCAAGCAGCATCGGCAGCCGGGGAGCATCGCATCATGGGCCGGGCATGGGTGGACGAGGCCATCCGCAAGATCGATCGAGATTTCCAGCGGTCGGCCGACACCCATCTGGTCCGCGTCGAGATGCCCGGGCTGCCGGGAATCGACCTGTACCTGAAGGACGAATCGACCCATCCCACCGGCAGCCTGAAGCACCGGCTGGCCCGCTCGCTGTTCCTGTACGGGCTGTGCAACGGCTGGATCGGTGAGGGCACGACGGTCATCGAGGCGTCGTCCGGCAGCACCGCCGTCTCCGAGGCCTACTTCGCCCGCCTGCTCGGGCTGCCCTTCGTGGCCGTCATGCCGCGCGGCACCTCACCGGCCAAGGTCGAGCAGATCGCGTTCTTCGGCGGGCGCAGCCACTTCGTGGACGATCCCGCCGGCGTCTACGCGGAGGCCGAGCGGCTGGCGCGCGAGTGCGGCGGCCACTACATGGACCAGTTCACCTACGCCGAGCGGGCGACCGACTGGCGCGGCAACAACAACATCGCCGAATCGATCTACCAGCAGATGGCGGGGGAGGAGCACCCCATCCCGCGCTGGATCGTGGTCGGCGCCGGCACCGGCGGCACTTCGGCCACCATCGGCCGCTACATCCGCTACCAGCGGCACGCGACCGAACTGTGCGTGGTCGATCCCGACAGCTCGGTCTTCTTCGACTATTTCCACCGGCGCGATCCGGCGCTGACATCGCCCTGCGGCTCCGGCATCGAGGGCATCGGGCGACCGCGCGTCGAACCGTCGTTCGTGGTCGAGGTGGTGGACCGCATGATCCGGGTGCCGAACGCGGCATCCATCGGCGCGGCGCGGTTCCTCGCGCGGGCGATCGGCCGGCGGTACGGCGCATCCACCGGCACCAACCTCTACGGCGCGCTCCGGCTTGCCCACGAGATGGCGCAGCGCGGCGAATCGGGCAGCATCGTCACCCTCGCCTGCGACCCCGGCGAACGCTACCTCGACACCTATTTCTGCGACGACTGGCTCGCCCGGCAGGGGTACGACACCGAACCCTACGAGCGGCGGGTCGCCGCCTGCTTCGAGCGCGGCGAATGGTCAGAACCCGCCCGTAGCGCCCTCGCCGCGGGATGAGGGCCCGATCCGGAACCCCGCCTTCCTCACCCACCCCGCGGGATGTGCGCCGCGCCGCCACCGGGGCTGCGATACTGCCGGCCTGAGGGAAGTTGGTTCGCCCGAAGGAGGGAGTCCCCGTGGCCGTCGCCGCCCGCGCCGTCATCGTCTCCTGCGCCGTCACCGGTTCGATCCACGTGCCGTCGCAGACGCCGTACCTGCCGATCACGCCCGACCAGATCGCCGAATCGGCCCTCGGGGCGGCGCGGGAAGGGGCGACGATCCTGCACCTCCACGCCCGCAACCCCGACGACGGCCGCCCGACGCCCGATCCCGACGTCTTCCTCCAGTTCCTCCCGCGCATCAAGGCCGAGACCGACGCGGTCATCAACATCACCACCGGCGGCGCGCAGACGATGACCATCGACGAGCGCCTCGCAGGCCCCTCCCGGCTGCGCCCGGAGATGTGCTCGCTGAACATGGGGTCGATGAACTTCGGCCTGTACCCCATCGCCAACCGGATCAAGGAGTTCAAGCACGACTGGGAGCCGGGCTACCTCGAATCCTCGCGCGGCCACATCTTCCGCAACACCTTCGCCGACATCGAGCGGCTGCTGGGGGTCATGGGCGAGCACGGCACCCGCTTCGAGTTCGAGTGCTACGACGTCGGCCACCTCTACAACCTCGCCCACTTCCTCGACCGCGGGCTGGTCAAGCCGCCCCTGTTCGTGCAGACCATCTTCGGCATCCTCGGCGGCATCGGCACCGATCCCGAAGACTTGCTGCACATGAAGCGCACGGCGGACCGCCTCTTCGGCGACCAGTGGGTCTGGTCGGTGCTGGGCGCCGGGCGGCACCAGATCAACCTGACCACGATGGGCGCGATCATGGGCGGCAACGTCCGCACCGGGATGGAGGACAACATCTACCTCGGCAAGGGCGAACTGGCGAAGAGCAACGCCGACCTCGTCGCCAAGACGGTCCGCATCCTGCGCGAACTGTCGCTGGAACCGGCCACCCCGGCGCAGGCCCGCGAAATGCTCGGCCTGAAGGGTCCGGATCAGGTCGGGTTCTAGCCGGATGGATGGGACGGAGCAGCGCGTCGCGGTCGTCACCGGCGCGGCGGGCGGCATCGGCTCCGCCATCGTGGCCGCGCTGCGGCGGGACGGTTTTGCCGTCGTGCCGGTCGATCTCGCGGGCGGCGGCTGTTTTTCGGCTGACATCGCCACCGCCGACGGCAACCGCGCGTTGGTCGCCCACGCACTGGAGCGCCACGGGCGGCTGGACGTGCTGGTGCTGAATGCCGGCCTCCAGTTCATGGCGCCGATCCCGGAGTTCCCGGAGGCGGAGTGGGACCGGTTGTTCGCCGTGATGGCGAAGGGGCCGTTCCTCGCGATGCAGGCCGCGTGGGCCGCGCTCGCCGCCCGCCCGGGGAGCCGAATCGTCGTCACCGCCTCGCTCTCCGGGCTGGCCGGCGACCGCTATAAATCGGCCTACGTGGCGGCCAAGCACGCCGTCGTCGGGCTGGTGAAGGTCGCGGCGCTGGAGGCCGCCGACCACGCGATGACGGTCAACGCGGTCGCGCCCGGCTGGGTGCACACGCCGCTGGTCGATCGGCAACTCGCCGACCAGGCGCGGTTGCGCGGGCTGCCGCCGGAGGTGATCCTGCGCGAAATGGCGGCGGCCCAGCCCGGCGGGCGGTTCGTCGAACCGGCGGAAGTCGCGGCGGTGGTCGCGTTCCTCGCCAGCCCCGCCGCGTCGGGCGTTAACGGCGTCTGCCTGCCGGTCGATCTCGGGTCGTTCGCCGGCGGCTAGCCGTGCCGCGCGGGCCAAGCCGGAATGGGAGCACGCGATGCCGCGAGGAGCGGTCCCGGAGCGCTACCGGGACATTCTCGAAACCACGGCGCTGGGCCACCTCGCCACCTTCGGCGCGGACGGGCGGCCGCAGGTGAACCCGGTCTGGTTCATCTCGGACGGGGAGCACGTCTGGCTCAGCGTCAAGCCGGAGACGGTGAAATACCGGAACCTGCGCGCCAACCCCGCCGTCGCGATGTCGGCGGCGGATCCGGCGAACACGGGCCGCTACGTCGAGATCCGGGGCGAGGTGGTCGCGTTCGAGTTGTACGAGACGCTCGAATGGGTCAACCTCCTCGCCCGCAAGTACACCGGCTCCGACTTCACCGCCGGCAAGGACGGCGAGCCACGCTACAAGGTCACGATCCGCGTGGATGGCTGGACGGGGCAGGGCTAAATCGCGGCCGGTCGTCGATCTCCGGGTTGGCGTCCACGATCGCCGAGGCGATCTCCCGGATGCGCGGCAGCGCGGCCGCGATGCGCTCGCCGCCCCGCCGCAGGTCGTCCTCGGTGGCGATGCCGAGGTCGGCGGCCAGCCGCCGGAAACCCGGTTCGTGGCGTTGCGCCATGACGGGCGGGGCATCGGCGGCGAACACTGCCATGCAGCGGGCAAAGGTGGCGACGAGCCAGAACACCGCCTCACGGTGGCGGCCCTGCGCGATCAGCGCGCGGCTGCCGCCGATGGCGATGGGGCGGGCGCGGGCGCTGATGTCCGATGCGAAGAAGAACGGGGTGCGGATCGCGCCCGCCGCGTCGTCGAACGCCGCGCCGAGGGCGTCGAGCTGGAGCAGCGCCCGCTCGCGGCCCATGTCCGCGCACCCGAGCAACCCGAGCAGGAACGGCAGCACCTCCGGCATGCCGTAACCGGCCAGCAGGTCGCCGACTGCGACGTAGCGGGTGCGGACCGTGGGATTGCGCAGGCCGGCGACCAGCAGCATGTGGGTCGTCACCCCGGCCGCGAATAGCCACGACGTGACAAGTTCGTGGAACGGCGCGGAACGGTCCAGCGCGCGCAGGTTTGCGCGCACCCGCTCGTCCGCGTGGGCGACGCGCCGCTCTACCCAGCGGCGCTGGGCGAACTCGCGAGAAACGGCCGCATTGAGGCCGGTGAGCCAGCCGTCGCGGTCGTGGACGACGCTGGGCCGACGAAAACTGCCGGCGAGGTGGTACTGCCCGAGCACGTGCCCCGGGCTAACGAGGCCGGCGCTCGACAGGCTCGATACGTCGAGGAGGATGCCGCCCACATCCACCTTGCCGCGCGGTGCCGGCGGGATCGGCGCATCGGTCACGACCACCACGTCCACGTCGGAGGCGGCCGGGATCACGGCGTCGTCGCCCAGCCACGTCGCCGAGCCGTGGAGGAACGCCCCGCGCACATCCGGATCGGCCCCGAACGTTTCGGCTGCCCAGCCGCGTGCGATCTCCCGTGCTTCGGCGGTCGTCGGCATGGCGTCGACCCTGCACCGCGAGTGCCGCGATCGCCGGCAGCGGGGTCGCTCTGGCGCGATTCCCGGCCGTTCCGGGCGCCGGCCGCGCACGCTAGCCGGTGGCCGCCCGATCGGCCGGGCGTGAGTCGCTGCGGAGCGCCCGCCGGATCTCATCGGTGACCGCTTCGGGGTCGGCCACCTGGAGCGCCAGCCGGTCGTAGCGCCAGTCGGACAGGTCCACGATCACCGCCCGCGAGGGATCGCGCACGCACCAGAACGAACTGAATCCCGGTCTCCAGTAGCGGCCTGCCGCGATCCGCCCCGGAAAGAACGTCCCGCCCACCCGGATGCCGTCCGGCGCGAGCCGCAGCGCCGGATCGATGGACGCGTCCCGCACGTTCGCCAGCGGCACGTCGAACCCGCCGGAGAGCGCCCACACCCGGGACCATCCGGCGAACCGCACCCGCAGGAGGCCGCTTCCCACCGTCAGCGTCACCATGGTTCGCCTCCGTTCGCGTCGGGCGTGGCATCGCGGCATCATGCGCACTGTACAAGCACCGATGCTCGACAGGCTGTTGCAGGACCCGGCTGGCGTCGCCCAACCTGTCATCCCGAGCCTGTCGAGGGATCTCGTCGCTCTCGACTCCTCGACTCCGCGGCTCGCGCACGAGATCCCTCGACAGGCTCGGGATGACGACCGAGGGCGGTATCGAACTGCATCCTCATGTGGCGGAGGCGCGGACGCGCGAAACGGCCGCGCACCGTCGGATTCCGCCTGAACCTGCCCATCCGGAATCAGCCGGCTCCGCGCAACTTGGTGAGAAACGCCAGCACAGTCTCGATGGTTTCGGGGTCGGCGGCGTCGAGGTGGCCGCCGGCGGCGGGGATGCCGGTTGCCGTCGCCAGTTCGGCCGCCGGAAGAGCCGTGGCCAAGCGGTCCGCGACTAGCGCGTCCACCTCCGGAGCGTCGCGGTGCCGAAGCACCAGCGCCGGCATGGCCAGCACGGCGAGGGAGTCGGTCGCCGGTTCGTGCCCCACCGCGCCGCCGAGCAGCGCGCCGAGGCTGCCGCCGTAGCGCCGGATCGCCGCCGTGCGGGATCGCGGCAGCCGGTCGCGCCAGCCGGGTCCGAGGCGCGGATCGAACAGCGCGTCCAACGCGCGGTCGGTCATCCCCTTGTCGGCGGCGTTGGCGGCGGCGGCCAGCGCGTCGGCGGACCCGCGGGCGGCCCAGCGGGCGGCGGGGTCGGGATCGGCCGCGAGGATGCCCGGCAGGTCGGGTTGCAGCAGCACCAGCCCCGCGATGCGCCCCGGCTCGAAGCGGGCGACCGTCAGCGCCGTCGATGCTCCCCAGCCGTGCCCGACGAGGCTCAGGCGATCGACGCCTGCGTGGTCGAGCGCGGCCAGCACGTCGGTTGCCAATTCGGTCGGCGGGTACGGGCGCGCCCCGAGCGCGGCCGATGCGCCGTGGCCGCGGGCGTCGAGGGAAACGACGCGCCACCCTGCTTCGGCAAGGGACAATGCCAGAGGTCGCCACACCGCATGGTCGGACAGCAGGTCGTGCAGCGTGACCACGACGGGCGCGCCCCTCTCGCCGATGTCCTCGTAGGCGAGGCGGGTGCTGCCGCGGGTGGCGAACCGGGTGATGCCGAGGCCGGGGATGTCGGGCATGCGTGTCTCCGGGTTGAGCGTGTTGCGTGCGACGTGCGATGTGCTTCGTGTCGCGCAGATTGTCCGGGATGAAGGTGGAGCGTTTCGGCTCCAATGCACGGGTTCCAGGGCCGCGCGGGGATGCTGATGGCCGCCCGGTTGCCCAGCCGTCGCCGCCCGCCCGGGGATGACGGCGTTTGCTTCATCGATGCGAGGTCGAGCCGTGCTCGGCCCCGGTGGCGCTTGGTTTCCGTAGCCCGGGGCGAGGGCGATTGCCAATATAGTCCGAGCCTCTGGGTGGCGGGCGCGATGAATCGCGCCCCTACAGCGGGCGGGGCGGTCGCGGATTGTAGGGGCGCGATGATGGCGGTTGCCGGAATACGCCGGGCACGCCTGCCGTCAGTCCCGGAGGGACTTCGTTCCCGTAGCCCGGGACGTCCAGTCCCGGGCGTTGCCGCAGAGTGGCCGGATCATTTTGGCAACCGCCATCAACCCGGGGCTACGGGAACGAAGCGCCACCGGGACTGAGCACAGACGGTATCCGCGGCAACCAAGCAGACGCGGTCATCCCCGGGCGGGCAGCGACCGGCAGGGTACTCGGGCAACCATCGCTGCCCCGCTACAACTTCAGCAGCCCGAACGCGTCCTTGTACCGCTCGTCGTCCCGGCGGAACGTGTCGGGGTTGAGGCCCTTGATCTGCGCCATGCTGAGCGCCAGCATCTGCATCGGGACCACGGCCAGCAGCGGCGACAGCATCTCCGGCAGCGCCGGCAGCGCAAAGGTCGTCGCGCCCGCGAGGTCGATCCCCTCCCCCACGATCCAGAGTTTTCCGCCCATTGCCGCGCCGACCGCCGCGATGCCGGCCGTGCGGTCGGTCGATTTGCCCTCGACGTTGACCATCACCAGCAGGTCGCCTTCGTTGAAGGCCACCATCGGCCCGTGCAGGAACTGCTCGGCGGCCAGCGCGTCGATGTGGCCGTAGGCCGCCTCGCGCACCTTGATCACCGCTTCGAGCGCCGTCGCCTCGTTCGGGCCGGCGCCCGCGGCGTAGGTCCGGTGCTCCACCGCGTAGCGGGCGACCGGATCGATCTCGTCGAACCGGGCGATCGCCTCGGCCACCTGCCCCGGCAGCGCGGACAGGGCATCGCGGAAGCCGGCCACGCCCTCCGCGCCGCGCCGCTCCCCGAGATCGGTCGCCACCTGCGCCAGCACCGTCATCGCGCACAGATGCGACGAGGTGTACGCCGCCGAGGTTTCGCGCGGCGTCGTCCTCAGCGTCAGCAGCGACCCCGGGTGCTCCGCCGTCTGGCTGCCGACCGAGATGACGGTGGCGTCGGTCGCCGCCGCCGCCGAGAGCGCATCGCCGGAAAAGCGCTTCACCCCGGTGTGGGCGAAGACGACCACCGCGTCGTCGGCATCCAGCGGGAATTGCTCGCCGTAGCGCGCGAAGTCGAACGACGAAATCGCGCGGGCGTCCATCCCCGCCGCCCGCAGCAACCACGCCCCGACCAGCGCCGCGTGGTAACTCGTGCCGATCCCGGTCAGGATGATGCGCCCGGCCGTCCCGATCAGGTCCACCGCCCGCTCGGCCTGCTCCCAGCCCTCCCCGAGCAACCGCTCGAGGTCGGCCGGTTGCCGCCGCAGCGTCAATTCCATCTGCGATTGCGATTCGCTCACGATGCCCCTCCCTCGACTCCGCGGCGGCGACGCCACCGCCACGCGCCCGGCCCCACCCGGACGATGACCAGCCCCGCCAGCACCAGCGCCGCGCCGACGACCTTCAACGGCCCGAACGCTTCCCCAAAGATGAATGCCGACAGCACGCCGCTGACGATCGGCACCAGCAGGCTGAAACTCGTCGCCGCCGTCACCCCGCGCCGCGCGATCGCCCAGTTCCAGATCTGGTAGGCGACGTAGACCGGAAAGATCGCCATGTAGATCACGGCGGCCCAGCCGAGCCCGCTGACCCCGCCCCAATCTTCGCGCACCGTCGCCGGGAGCGAAACCAGGAACAGCGGGACCGCGCCGAACAGGATCGTCCACGCCGAATACGTCTCGGCCGGGTAGCGCGCCACCAGCGGCCGGGCGAGGATGCCGTAGGC
>JAFAEX010000127.1 GCA_023423795.1 Chloroflexota bacterium
GCGTCGAGGCGGGCGAGGTCGCCGTCGCGCCCGAGCAGCGCGTGGCCGGCCTCGGCGCGCGGGCGCGGCAGGGCCGGGCCGAACGAGAGCGGAGCGGAGTCCTTCGACCGGCGCGGCGGCCGCCCGACGACGACGCCGCTGGCGCGGGCAGCGGCGAGAAACCGTTCGCACTCGTTGCGGTCGCAGCCGAGACCGGCGCACAGCATGTCGATCGTGGCCCGCCGAGGCGCGCGCGCGATGCCGCGTTCGAGGTCGCTGATCGTGCGTTCGGCCACGCCGGTGAGGTCGGCGAGCGCGCGCTGGGTTAGCCCCGAGGCCAACCGGGCTTCCCGCAACACGTCCGCGAATGGCTGCCGCCGATCCTGCTCCATGGTGTGGATTAGAGCAAAATGCGTGCGCGGCGTCAGCGCCGCCCACCGGGGCGCAATGATCCTGCCCCGCACATGCGCCGCGGTTCGGCCGGAGCGGCGGCGTTTCGTCGCGCCGTCGCCGACCGGCGGCAGGCTGGCCCGCGAGCCCGCGGGAAGAATTGGCGCAGTTGAGGGATGCGCGCCTGATCAATCCACCCCACGATACGCACCGTGACGAAGCGGTCGGTGCGTATCGGAATCGCGCCGCCACCGCCGCATGGGCGAAGGCTGGGAGTGGGGCGGAAGGCGGTTCGCCACCGGCACCGGGCGGACGGGACAGACCCGGCTCGGACGCGGTCACGAATCGGACGGGCACCCACGGTGCGTCGGCGTCATCCGCCGGCCGTCGGGAACGGCCGACGTCCGACCGTCGCGGGCGCCCGGTTGGGTTTCGTGGAAATCCCGTGGGTGCAGACGCCCTGCGGCACGCAAGAGTCAATTACCATTGGCTCAATCACAAATTGGCCCGTCGGCAGGATGCCGATCCCGTCCCGCGCAGGGCGGGGTTGCGGGCCAGTGCGCCGTCCAACGGAGGACGGCTGGGGAGAACGGGGGGATCATGGACGACGCGCGATTCGACGGGCTGGCGCGGCTGCTGGCGAAGGCGGGCTCCCGCCGCAACGCGGTGCGGGCGGCACTGGGGCTCGCCGCCGGCGCCGTGACCGGGCTGGTGGCGACCGAGACGAGCGCCAAGCGGCGCAAGGGCGGCCCGAGCGCGGCGGGGCCGTGCGGCAGCGGCAAGGTCAAGGACAACCGCTGCAAGCGCGACAGCCAATGCTGCACCAACATCTGCGAGCGCAACCTCAAGAACAAGGACAAGAAGGGCCGCTGCCGCTGCCGGAACTGGGGCGAGGCCTGCACCGAGGACCGCAACTGCTGCGTCCGCCGCGGGCAGCAGATGGTCTGCCTCGACGGCATCTGCACCTCCCCGACCTGCACCCCGCCCGCGAGCTGCGGTGTGGACGGCGATTGCTGCCCGGGGCAGGGATGCTTCGAAACGAACTGCTTGACGCTCTGCAACGCGGACTCCTGCCCCAACGGTTGCTGCATCGGGCCGACCATGTGCTTCCTCCACGAGGCGCAACCGCCGTCGGGCGGATTCTGCGGAACCGGCGGCGAAGCCTGCACGGTTTGCGCGGGTGACTGCGTGGACGGTATCTGCACGGAGGACTAGCCACGGGAGCGGAGAACCAGGCCAACGGTCTGGTCAACGCCGAAGGCCCGTCCAACGAACGGCAACGGCGCTGCCGGATTGAGCAACGACGCCTCGCTGGTTCCGCGTTGTCCGGCTGAAGTTCTTTTCGCGACACGTGGCAAACGCGGGTTCGGCACCGAGACCCCAGTCCCGGCCGAAGAATCCGGAGCATCACAAGGCGCGGGCCCGGGCGAAAATCGCCCGGGCCCGCGCCACATTCGCCGCCATCTTCCGGGCGCGCCGTGCAGGCGACGGGTCTGCCGGCAACGAACTGCTACACTTACCCGCCGGAGCAACGCATCCGCGGCCACGCACCCCGACCCCGCGACGGCGGGTACGACGGGCGCGGGCGGCGAACGTACGCGGCGGGCGCTCCCCGCCGCCGGAGGAGCAGCGCCCGGTGCGCATCATCATCGCGGGGCCGCCGAAGGCCGGCAACGTCTGGCTCAAGTGCATCCTGGGCACCATCTACCAGTTGCGCCCGCTCGGCCTCAAGGAGACCCCGGCCCGCCCCTACCTTGACCTGTTCACGGAATGGGCCGCCGCCGGCAGCTTCGTGGACGGCTCGATCTTCCACCAGCACTACGACTACGACCCGGAGCTGTGCGACGCCATCGACGCGCTGCCCGCCCACACCGTCACCATCATCCGCGACCCCTACGACACCTTCGTCTCCTCCTACCACACCATCCAGCAGTACACGGAGGAGGAAGGGCGCAAGGGCCGCCGCGCCCAGATCGCCGGCAAGCCGCTGGATTCGGAGGAGGTCTACGCCTACCTGCGCGCCGGCGGCTTCCGCAACAACATGAAGCGGGCGCAGGCCTGGGTCCAGAGCGGGCGCACCCACGTCGTCCGCTACGAAAAGCTTCACTCCGACCCGATCGCCGAACTGACCGCGGTGACGAACGCGATCGAGCCGGTGCCGGTCGAGCGGATCGAGGCGGCGCTGGATTACTGCTCCGCCGAGAACATGCGCAAGCGCGACAACACGAAGAAGCCGCACGTGCGCTCGGCCAAGGTCGGCGATTCGAAGCAGAGCCTCAACGAGCAGCACCTGGCCATCTTCCGCGAGATGCACGGGGACCTCATCCGGTCGCTCGGGTACGAGGTCCGGTAAGCACGCCGATCCGCGTTCCAGGGGATTCTGAGCAGATGCGCATCATCATCACGTCGCCGCCGAAGATGGGGAACAAGTGGCTCAAGTGCCTGCTCGGCACCATTTACGGGCTGGACTGGCTGCTGGGGGACAAGACCCCGGAAACCAACGCCTCCCAGTTCGAGCAGTGGATCGCCGAGGGCAACTTCGTCGATGGCGCCATCTTCCACCAGCATTGCCGCTTCACCCCGAAACTGTGCGACGTCATCGACGCGGTCCCGGCGCACGGCGTGACCATCGTCCGCGACCCCTACGACACCTTCGTCTCCCTGTTCTACTGGTTGCAGACGCGGGCGGAGTTCGACGAGGTGCGCGGCAAGGTGCGCCCACGCCATCGACCGAAGGACCAGTTGATCGGCAAGCAGATCGGCGACCCCGAGGTGCTGGAGTTCCTGGCCACCAACTTCGGTGAGTACATCCGCCGCGCCGAAGGCTGGATGAACTGCGGTCGCGTCGCCGTCACCCGCTACGAGAACCTGCACGCCGACCCGGTGGCCGAACTGACCAGGGTCACCGACGCCATCCAGCCGGTGGACCGGGCGACAATCGAAAACGCGATCGAGGCCTGCACGGCCGACAAGATGCGCTCGATGAGCAAGAAGATGGCGACCCACATCCGCACGGCGAAGGTCGGCGACTCGAAGGAAAGACTCTCGGAGGCGCACTACGCGATCTTCCGCGAGCAGTACGGCGACGTCATCCGCGCGCTTGGCTACGAGGTTCGCTAACGCGCCCGGGCGCGCGGGAGGGAGAACGGCCGGTGCGGATCGTCGTGGCGTCGGCGCCGAAGATGGGCAACCACTGGATCAAGTGCCTGCTCGGCGAGATCTACGGCCTGAACCAGATCGCGGGCGAAGACAAACAGCGGGTGACCCGCGACGACTACCCGGCCTGGGTGGCGGACGGGAACTTCCCCGACGGCTCGATCATGCACATGCACAACCGGTTCAAGACCCGCCTGTGCAACGTGATCGAACAGACTCCCGCCCACCTGTTCACCATCGTGCGCGACCCGTACGACGCCTTCGTCTCCATGTACCACTGGAACCAGGAACGGGTGGCGCGCGACCTCGACAAGGGCCGCGACCGCCCGCGCCACCTGCTGGCGGGTAAACCGCTCGACGACCCGGACGCGGTTCGTTTCATCGCCGAGCATTACGGCACGACGATCGCCCACGCCCTCGGCTGGGTCCACAGCGGGCGGGCGGTGGTGGTCCGCTACGAAAACCTGCACGCCGACCCGGTGGCGGAACTGACTCGCGCCACCCGGCAGATCGAGCCGGCCGACCCGGAGCGCATCGCGGCCGCGATCGAAGCCTGCCGGGCCGACGTCATGCGCCAGCGGTCGGAGAAGATGCAATGGCACGTGCGCGGCGGCCGGGTGGGCGATTCCCGCCAGACGCTGGGACCGGCGCACCTGGCGGCGTTCCGGGAACACCACGCCGACGCCATCCGGTCGCTCGGCTACGAGGTGCGCTAGCATTCCCGGCTGGCTGACCCCGCCGACAAGCACCCACCACGCCGCCCTCGCGGCGTATACAGGACAGGAAGGGATTGCCCGATGCAGTTCGAAATGATCGCCAAGGCCGACGCGCCCGCCCAGGGCCCGGAGCGCCGCAAGCGCCGGATGCCGCAGATCGAGGAACTGGTCGGCCAACTGGAAGCCGGCCGGGTGGCGCGCATCCAGCTCGGCGAGAACGAGAAGCCGCGGCCGATCATCGAGGCGGTCTACAAGGCCGCCGCCCGGCAGAACAAGGTCGTGGACGTCTGGGAAGTCGGCGGCCTGCTCTACGCGGAGGCCGTCGGCGGCGACACCGAGGCCAGTTGATCTCGCTCCCCGCCCGGCAGTCGTCTGCCCGTCCGTCCGCGCCATGCCGCCAGGACGGGGCACTGCCGACGACGGCCGGGCTATCATCGCCGCACGCGCCATCCTGACGGGCAGGCGGAACGCGCCGAGGGCGTGGTCGGCGCTGCCCATCGTCACGCACCCGAGGCCGACGCCATGCCGCCGCTCGACCTCGCCATCACCATCCTGATCGGCGTCTTCGCCGTGCTCGGGTTCGCCCGCGGCTTCGTCCGCGGCGCGCTCGACCTCGTGTTGCTCGCCGCCGGGCTGGCCATCGCGGCGCGGTTCTCACCCGCCGCCGCGCGCGTGCTGTCCGACGGCGGGGTGCCGGCGGGCATCGCCCCGGCGGCCGGGTTCATCGTGCTGCTCTTCGCGACGATGCTGATCGGCGGCATCGCGCTGCGGTTCGCACTGGCCCCGGTGCGGGCGATCCCGTTGCCGCCGCCGCTGCCGTTCCTCAACCGGCTGCTCGGGCTCGCGCCGGGCGCGGTCAAGGGCGCGATCGCGGCGGTCGTGCTGCTGACGCCGCTCTCGATCTGGCAAGGCGACCTCGGGCTGGCGCCGTACTTCGCCGAGTCGCGGCTCGCGCCCGCGCTCATGTCGGCGGCGAACCGGGGCATCGGCGAAGCGATCGACGGGTTCGGGCGGCGCCTGTCCGAGTTTTCGATCCCGCTCGATGCCGGGCCGGAGGGGCGTACGCTGCCGTTCCGCGTGACCGACGGCCTGGTCGTCGATCGCGACGCCGAAACGGAGATGCTTGCCCTCGTCAACGCCGAGCGGGACCGCGCCGGGCTGGCCCCGCTGGAAGCGGACGAGCGCCTCGCCACCGTTGCCCGCACCCACGCGGACGAGATGTTCCGCCTCGGCTATTTCGCCCACCAGTCGCCGGTCACCGGCGAGGTCGTCGATAGGCTGGACGCCGCCGGCCTCGCCTGGCTCGTCACCGGCGAGAATCTCGCGCTGGCGCGGGACGTTGCCGAAGCGCACGAGGGGCTGATGGACAGCCCCGGCCACCGCGCCAACATCCTCAACCCGGCGTTCACGCGGGTCGGCATCGGCATCATCCGCAGCCCCGCCAACGGCGTGATGGTCACGCAGGTGTTCGCCGCGTGACGAGGCGACAGGCGACAGGCGGATGCTCAATGACACCTTCGGTGCATCTCGCTTGTCGCCTGTCGCCTGTCGCCTCAAACCTTGTCCGGCAGCGTGATGCCGGCGGCGGCGAGTTGGCGGGCGATCCGCTCGTTGTTGATCAGGATCAGGTCGGCGGCACGCTGGTAGGCCGCGGCGGCGACCATCCGCATCAAGTCGCCGTAGGCGCCGAGGTGCTCCGCTTCCTCCTGCAATTCGTCGAGGGCGTCCATCCGCCGTGCGATCTCGGCCTGCAACTCGCCGTAGCCCAGTCCCACCGTCGCCATCCGGCACTCCCCTTCCCTGCGTGGCCCGCCTCCTGCATAGCGGGTGGTAGAGTGTAGGGCCGCCGCGGGCAGGGTCGCCCGCAGGCGCCAACCGGCCGTCGGCTACACGGGAAGGCAGCACGGGGGAGACGCGCGCGTGGACATCATCCTGCCGGTCGCGGGACTGGGCAGCCGGCTTCGGCCGCACACCTGGACCAAACCGAAGCCGCTGGTTTCGATCGCCGGCAAACCGATCCTCGAGCACGTGCTGGATCGCGTGCTGCCGCTGGAACCGACCCGGCTGGTGTTCATCACCGGCTACCTCGGCGACCAGATCGAGGCGTGGGCGCGCGACCGCTACCCCACCCTGGATCTGGCTTTCGTCGAGCAGCCGGAAATGAAGGGGCAGACCGACGCCATCGTTCGCACCCGCCACCTCGTCTCCGGCGACGCGCTGATCCTCTTCCCGGACATGCTCTTCGAGGCCGACTTCTCGGGCCTGCGCGGGTCCGACGCCGACGCGGTGATGTTCACCAAGGAGGTCGAGGACCCCTCGGCGCTCGGCGTCGCGGTGGTCGAAGACGGCCGCATCACCAAACTGGTCGAAAAGCCGCAGGAGCCGATCTCCAACCTCGCCGTCATCGGCATCTACTACGTCCGCGAGATGCCGAAGTTGTTCGAGGCCATCGACGAGCAGATGCGGCGCGGCATCTCCCTGAAGAACGAATACTTCATCGCCGACGCAATCCAACTCATGATCGACGCCGGCGCGCGGGTCGTCACCGCCCCGGTGACGGAGTGGGAAGACTGCGGCAGCGTCGAGAACCTGCTGGCCACCAACGCCTGGCTGCTGGAACGGATGCGCCCGGATATCCCGAGCACGCCGGGCGCGGTCGTGGTCGCCCCGTCCGTCGTCCACGAGTCGGCGGTGCTGGACAACTGCGTGATCGGGCCGCACGCCAGCATCGGCGCCGGCGTCACCGTCCGCAACGCCGTGCTGCGCGATTGCGTGGTCGAGGCCAACGCCACGATTGAGGGCGTCGTGGCGTCGCACGCCCTGATCGGGCGGCGGGCGCGGGTGACCGGTTCCCCGGCGGCGTTCAACGTCGGCGACGATTCGTGGGTGACGGCGTGAGCGACGCACCAGCAACCGGAGCCGGCGCCTGGCTCGAACTGGCCGTCGAATGCGACCACGAGGCGGTCGAGCCGGTCAGCGAACTGTTCGCCCGCTACGGCTTCAACGAAGGCGTGGTCATCGAGGAGCCGTTCACGCAGGACCAGGACGGCGACAACCTCGCGGTCGATCCCACCCGCCCGGTGACGGTGCGGACCTTCCTCGCCGCCGCCGACGCGAAGCCGGAGGACATCGAATCCATCCGGCAGGCGCTCTGGCACCTCGGGCGGATGCGCCACGTCGGCGACCTCGTCGTTTCCGAGCGGCAGGAGGAGGACTGGGCGAACGCCTGGAAATCCCACTTCACCGTCCACCGCATCGGGCGCAAGACGTCGGTGCGCGCCCCGTGGCACGATGCCCCGCCGCCCGAGGGCGAGGTCACGATCGTGCTGGACCCGGGCATGGCGTTCGGCACCGGGCTGCACCCGACCACCCGGCTGGCGATGCACCTGTGCGAAGACGAACTCCGCCCGGGCATGGCGGTCATCGACGTCGGGACCGGCTCCGGCGTGCTGGCGATCGCGGCGCTGCTACACGGCGCGGCGCGGGTGGACGCGGTGGACATCGAGCCGGTCGCCGTCCGCGCCACCCGCGAGAACGCCGAGCGCAACGGGGTCGGCGATCGCCTCCGGGCCGAGGTGGGCAGCGTCGGCCCGGGCGCGCCGTTCACCGAAACGTACGACCTGGTGCTGGCAAACATCATCGCACGCGTGCTGATCGAACTGGCCGACGGGCTGGTCGCCGCCGTCCGCCCCGGCGGTACGCTGGTGCTGAGCGGAGTGATCGAGCCGCGAGAGGCCGACGTGCGGGCCGCGTTCGACGAGCGCGGCATGGTCTTCGAGCGGCGCGAGCAGATCGAGGACTGGATCGGGTTCGTCTACCGCAAGCCGTAGCGCCGAGTGCCGAGTGCCGAGTGCCGAGTGCCGAGTGCCGAGTGCCGAGTGCCGAGTGCCGAGTGCCGAGTGCCGAGTGCCGAGTGTCAAAATGGTAGGTTCGCTCGGCACGTGGTGCTTGCCGACTTGCCGACTTGCTGACTCGGCGATTGGATGAGGATCGAACATGAGTGATGGCGCCCCGCCCCGCGAGGGTTTGCCGGAAACGCCGCACGAGGTCGCCATCGACCGCGGCCAGATCGACGCCCTGCTGGAACGCATCCGCAACGGCGAGACCGTCGATCTGCTGGACGAAACGCTGGCCGCCGTCGATTGGTCGGCCTTCGCCGGCGACGACGGCACGCCCCTCTCGCCGCTCGAACGGGAGGAGTTGGTCGCCTACTACCGCGAAAAGTGGTCGGAAATCGGCCCGCTCTACCTCGCGGAACTGCTCTCGACCGAGTTCATGACCGAGCAGCGGGCGCGGGGCGACGTCGTCTTTTCGCAGGAACTGATCGACCTCGGTACCGGCAACCCGGCGCTCTGGGCCGAAATCCGCCAGTTCTTCCGGCGCAAGGAAGTCGTGACCGGGCTGCTCCTGCTCGCGCACCGTCCACCGGCCGAGGACCGGACGGCCTGACCGCCCGCTTCCGGAAACGAAACGGCCCCGGTGGGAAAATCCACCGGGGCCGTTGTTCATTCGCCTGCGTCGATCCGGGCCGTTAGCGGCGGCTTGCCGCCTCTTCGCGCGCGCGGGCGGCGGCGTCCACGAGCTGGGTGTCCAGCTTCGCGGAGACCGCGACTGCACCCACGACCGTGCCGTCCGCCGCTTCGATCGGGTAGGCGTTGACGACGACCGGTGTGCGCACGCCGTCGGGCCGGACGAGCATGTACTCGCGATCGGTCACGCGCTCGCCCCGGGTCGCGCGCAGCAGCGGGATGTCGGCCAGCGGGATCTCGGAGCCGTCGAGTTCGCAGCGCCGAACCGCCGAAGCGGCGGGATCGACGCCGTGCTCGTCCGAAATCTCGCCGTCGCCGAGGCCCAGCATCTCGCGGGCGGCCTGGTTGGCCAGCACGATGCGGCCGTCGGCGTCGCAGGCGGTCACCGCCTCCGACGAGTGGCGCAGGATGGCGTCGAGCTGGACCGCGCGGCGGCGCGCATCGGAGACCAGGCCGTCGCGCTCGATCGCGAGGGCGGCCTGGTTGGCGAGACCGCGCGCCAGGAGCATCTGCTCGGCGCTGACCTCGAACGGCTCGCCGTTGTTGTCGCCGACGATGAACCCGATCCGGCGGTCGCCGACCCGCATCGGGGCGACGACGAGCTGATGGACATCGATCAGGTCTTCGGCCCCGGACTCGAGCACCGACGCGACGTCGTCCACCACGGCGACCTCGTCGCCATTGAACACGGTGCGCAGGCGGTCCATGCTGGGCACCGAGGTCGTGCGCGGGATCATGCTGAGCGGCGGCCCGAACGACGCCAGGCGCTGCGCGCGGCCGGTCGGCCCGAACGCCCAGATGGCCAGGCGGCGCAGCCCCAGCCCGGCGGCCAGCCGATCGGCCAGCAGCGCGAGGAACTCGGGCAGCGGCAGCTCGGCGGCGCTGCTGTTGATGACTTCGTAGAGGGTCGAAAGCCGGCTGGCGAGATCGACGCGCTCGCCGGAGGCGAGGTCGAGCATCGCCGGGGCGGCGTCCGGGTTCGGCTCCCGCCGGCGGTACTTGCGGGGCGCGCGCTCGCGCATCGGTCGCCAGTCCCGCAGGTCCTCGGCGGTGATCAGCGCCATCCGCCCCAACCGCTGGGCGGGCAACTTGCCCCGCCGCACGGCGCGGGAAACCGTGTGATAGGAGACGCCCTTCAGCCGGGCGGCCTCCGCCATCGTATAGACGTCACCGGAGGCCGGCGCATCCTGCGCCGGCGCGGCAGCCGCCGCACCAGACTTCCGTGGCATCGCTCGCTCGCTTTCGTGCGTTTCGTCCGGGCGATTGTCGGGGCCGGCAATCGCTCGTGTCTTCCCACCCAAGACAACGCTAGATTAGCGCCATCGTGGACACATTGCAAACAGTCGAGATTCGGCAAAATCGGCTCCGCCCTGCGGATGATGCAAAGAAATCGGCGTTCCGGCATCGTTCTGGCTCGATCAAGATGGCGCATTCCTGCCACATCCGTGCCTTGCCTTGGCAAATTCCAAGAACGATTGCAGACGCCCCGTCCGTTGACCGCGTTCCTCCCCCGGTCTAGCATCCCGAAACGACCGACCGTCGCGCCCGGAGGCACCATGCCGCGCTTTTCGGCCAATGTTTCCATGCTGTTCACCGACTCGCCGTTGCCCGAACGGGTCGAACGCGCCGGCGCGGCCGGGTTCCGTGGCGTGGAAATGCTCTTCCCCTATGCCGAGGATGTCGATGCCCTCGCCTCGGCGCTGCAGGCGACGGGGTTGGAGCAGGTGCTGTTCAACCTGCCCGCCGGCGATTTCGCCAAAGGCGACCGGGGGTACGCCAACGATCCCGCCCGCCGCGCCGAGTTCCGGGAGGGCATGGCGCGCGCGCTGGAGATCGCCGATCGCCTCGGCTGCCGGCGGCTCAACTGCCTGGTGGGACTCGAATTGCCGGGCGTCGATCGCGAGGCACAATTGGAAACCGTCTCCGAAAACCTCGCCTGGGCGGCCGGCGAAACGGCGAAGGCGGGCATCCTTCAGGTGGTCGAGCCGCTGAACGCCTTCGACGCGCCGGGGTTCCTGCTCTCGACGCCGTCGCAAGGGTTCGCGCTGGTCGAGACGGTCAACCACCCGAACCTGAAACTGCAATACGACGTCTACCACGCCCAGCGGATGGAGGGGAACCTCGCCGCCACCATCGCCGACCGGATCGGGCTGATCGGCCACATCCAGATCGCCGACAGCCCGGCCCGCAACCAGCCCGGCACCGGCGAGATCAATTGGCCGTTCGTCTTCGCCGCCATCGACGCCGCCGGCTACGACGGCTGGGTCAGCGCCGAGTACAAGCCGCTCGGCCGCACCGAGGACACGCTCGCCTGGATGTCCGCGACGTAGTGCCGCGTGCCGAGCGGGTGCTACGTGCTACGTGCTACGTGCTACGTGCTACGTGCTACGACGAGCGTCGTGCCGGCCTGGGTCGCACCGCCTACCACTTCCCGCCTACCGCCTTTTCGTCCCACGTCTCACGTCTCTCGTCTCTCGTCTCTCGTCCCACGTCTCCGGAGGAACGACGATGACCGACAACCGTGACACCCGCATCGGCTTCATCGGGCTCGGCATCATGGGCAAGCCGATGGCCCGCAACCTCGCCAAGGCGGGCTACGATCTCGTGATCCACAACCGCAGCCGCGACGACGTGGAGGCGCTGCTGGGCGAGGGACCGGCCTATTCCGCCGCCGGTTCGCCCCGCGAAGTCGCCGAGCGCGCCGCCGTGGTCATCACGATGCTGCCGGATTCCCCCGAGGTGCGGCAGGTCGTCTTCGGCGACGACGGCCTGCTCGGCGCGATGGGCGCGGGCGACCTGCTCATCGACATGTCCACCATCGCCCCGGCCACCTCGATCGAGGTCCACGCCGCGCTGGCCGACAAGGGCGCCGGGTCGCTCGACGCGCCGGTCAGCGGCGGCGACAAGGGCGCCATCGCCGGCACCCTCTCGATCATGGTCGGCGGCGCCGAAGGCGATGTGGCGCGGGCGATGCCGCTGTTCGAGGCGATGGGCAAGACGATCGTCCACGTCGGCGCACCGGGCGCGGGGCAGATCGTCAAGGCCTGCAACCAGATCGTGGTCGCCATCAACTACGCGGCGGTCAGCGAGGCGCTGGTGCTGGCCGCGAAGTCCGGGGTGGACCCGGCCAAGGTGGTGCAGGTGCTCTCCGGCGGGCTGGCGGCCAGCCGCGTCATGGAGATGCGCGGCGCGTCGATGATCGACCACCAGTTCGCGCCCGGTTTCCGGGTGGACCTGCACCGCAAGGACCTCGGCATCGCGCTCGCCACCGGCAAGGAAACCGGATCACCGCTGCCCGTGGCGGGGTTGGTCGGGCAACTCTACGAAGCCCTCGCGGCGGGCGGCGGCGGTGACCTCGACCACTCCGCGCTGCTGACGGTTTTCGAATCGTTGGCCGGCGCCCGCGTGGGCAGCGAGGCGTAAAGGCGCTACCTGCTCGTCGCAAGACGCGGTGTCCCCGCCTCCGGGCGCTCGACGTCTGAGCGATCCCGGATTGGTGGCGCTCGCCGGTTCATACGAAATCCGGCTGATCGGTGCGCGAATCCGTTCGTCGTTCGGAGGGGTGGGACCCGTGCCCGGAGCCGCGTACGGACGCGGGAGGGCACGGGTCCCTCCCCTCCGAACGCACGGCATCACGGGCGGGCGAAACGAAAGCGACTTGCCGGATTCCGTATTACATGGCCACCGCCCACGACGACCGCCCGGGGTTGATGGCGGTTGCCAGAATAATCCGGGCATCGGTCGAGCGGGCGCTATGATGGCCTTTGCCAGAATGGTCCGGGCATCGGCGGGGCGGGCCGGTATCCGGATCAAATAGGCAACCGCCATCATCGCGCCCGCCCATGGGCCGGTGTCCGCATCAATCAGGCACCCGCCATCAACCCCTCTGCGGTCCGTGGTCGCCTGATCTCGTGCGCACCCGCTGCCAAACCCGCGCGGGTACGGCCGGCGGCCGCACCGAATCCGCGCCCGCCCGCCGGTACGGCCCATCGCCCGGGCTTGGCACCCGTGCCCCGTCGGGAGGCGACAGCGGCCCGGCCCGAACCGATGCGCGCGTGGCATCCTTGCCCCAGCAGGAACTCCGGCGGGGCGGGCCAGCCCGCCGCCGCTCGCGACGGAGACGAGGCAAGATGTCCATTCGCGGCGCCGACGGCCAGGCCGACCCCAGATTCGACGAAGCGGCCCGCCACTACGACGCACTGCTCTTCCTGTCCTTCGGCGGCCCCGAGGGCATGGACGACGTGATGCCGTTTCTCGAGAACGTTACCCGCGGACGCAACGTGCCGCACGAGCGGCTGCTCGAGGTGGCCGAGCACTACTACCACTACGGCGGCGTCAGCCCGATCAACCAGCAGAACCGCGACCTCATCGCCGCGCTGGAGGCCGACCTCGCCGCCCACGACATCGACCTGCCGATCTACTTCGGCAACCGCAACTGGACCCCGTTCGTCGGCGACACCATCGCCCGGATGAAGGCCGACGGCGTGCGCCGGGCGCTCGTCTTCGCCACCTCGGCGTTCAGTTCCTATTCCGGCTGCCGGCAGTACCGCGAAAACGTGGTGGACGCGATGGCCGCCCTCGGGCTGACCGACGACGACATCGCGTTCGACAAGCTGCGCGTCTTCTACAACCACCCTGGCTACGTCGGCACGATGAGCAGGCTGGTCCGGCAGGCGCTCGACCGGTTCCCGGCCGACCACCGCGACGCGGTCGAGGTCGTCTTCACCGCGCACTCCATCCCGATGGCGATGGCCCGCAATTGCGCCTACGAGGCCCAGTTGCGCGAGGCCTGCCGGCTGGTGGCCGAGGAGGTCGGGATCGCGCGCTGGCGACTCTGCTACCAGAGCCGCAGCGGCCCGCCGCAGGTGCCGTGGCTGGAACCGGACATCCTCGACGTGCTCGACGACCTGCACGCCGCCGGCCGGGACGATGTCGTCGTCTCCCCGATCGGGTTCATCTCCGACCACCTCGAAGTGCTCTACGACCTCGACGACGAAGCGAAGGCGAAAGCCGACGACCTCGGAATGCGGATGGTCCGCGGCGCGACGGTCGGCGCCGACCCGGAGTTCGTGGGCATGATCCGGCGCCTGATCGAGGAACGGATGACGGAGCAGCCGGTCCGCCTCGCCCTCGGCGTGCGCGGCCCGAACCACGACGTCTGCCCGGTCAACTGCTGCCTCTCCGGCGCGACGGCCCGGCCGCCGGTTCATGCCGCCGCGATGGCCGCCGGCGCGGACTGAGCGGCAACGGTCGCCGTCGCAGGCTCGGGCCGACCCAGCGTTGGGCGGGATTCAGCACGCACCCCCGTCATCCCGACCCCGTCGAGGGATCTCGTCGTTCCCCGGTTCGTGTGTGGAACGAGATCCCTCGACAGGGTCGGGATAGCCGTCCATGGGATGTCGCGGGGGTCCGAAAACACGCCCTCTCCCCGTGCGAGAATGCCGGTCCTGTCGATCTCCGGCCACGACCATCGCCGCGCGGAGGCCACGCCATGACCGCTCCCCTGCCCGTTACCGAGGCCGATGCCGTCGTCGTCGGCGCCGGCGCGTTCGGGTACGCCACCGCCTACTTCCTCGCGAAGCTCGGCGCGGGCCGGGTCGTCCTGCTCGACAAGGGCACGCCGGGCGACGGCAGTTCGGCGCGGGCCGCCGGGCTGTTCAAGATGGTGCAGGCCGACGAGGTGATGACCCGGCTATCGCACCGCAGCGCGGAAATCGTGCGCGGGTTCGAAGCCGAAACGGGCGTGGCCATTCCGCATCACGATTCGGGCAGCATCCTCGCGGCGCGCGGCGCTGCCCACGACCCGCTGATCCGGGCCGAGATCGCGCAGTCGCTCGGCTGGGGCGTCGAACTGGAGGAGGTGGACGCCGCCGAGGTCCGGCGCCTCGCGCCGTGGCTCGACGGCCAGCCGTTCGAAATCGCCGTCCACGTCCGCGGCGACATGTACGTCGAAGAGCCGCCTTCCGTGCTGGAGGCGTTCCACCGGGCAGCCGAGGCGCTGGGCGTCGCCATCGTTGGTGAGGCCCCGGCGACGGCGGTCCTCGCCGATCGCGGCCGCGTCTCCGGGGTGGCGACGCCGCGCGGCACGATCGCGGCGCCGATCGTTGTGGACGCGGCCGGGGCGTGGGCGCGGATGCTCGGGCAGACGGCCGACGCCGACGTTGCGATGGCCCCGGTGCGCCACCAACTCGCGATCTCGCAGCCGATCGCCGGTATCGCCCCGGACGAACCGATCCTGCGGTTGATCGACGTCTCGGCCTACCTGCGCCCCTGCCGGGGCGGCCTGATGTACGGCGGATTCGAGGCCGACCCGGCGGTGATGGCGCCGCCCGCCGACCCGGCGTGGTCGATCGGCGACCTTGCAATCGACGCCGGCGTGCCGGAGGAGATGGCCGACCGGCTGGCGGTCCACGCATCCTCGCTGGGCAACGTCATCCCGAGCGAGGTGCGCGGCGGGCTGCTGACGATGACCCCGGACGGCCGCTTCCTCGCCGGCCCGTCGCCGGACCTCGACGGCCTGTGGATCAACACCGGCTGCAACGGCAGCGGCTTCTCGTTCGCCCCGGCCATCGGTGAGGCGCTGGCCGGCTGGATCACCGCCGGCGAACCGACGGTGGACATGGCCACTCTCGACCCGCGCCGCTTCCCCGCCCGCCTGCCGGACGGGGACCTCGCCGCGCGCGGCGTGTACCAGTACGCCAACTACTACACCCCGCCCGACCTCGCCGAAAAGCACGGCGGGCTGAACGTAGCGGGCTGAGCCCCGGCTCGCCCGTCACGTTGCCGATCCGTTCGACCGGCTCGCGGAACGAACCACGCGTCCACCGCTCGGAACCCGGGGCATAGTCCGCTCGGCGCGGCGAATGGCGGATCACGCCGCGCCGGTCCGCCGTTGCTCCGACGCGCGCTCTCGCCCAACGAATCTCGCGCCTTGGCCCAAGTAGAGCCGCGCCGCCCGGTTCAACGAGGCGGGGGGATGTTCCCCGCCGCGGCTATCCGCGGCTCGCGGAGTCGCGGCCCTGGCGCATCAGGTTGCCGCCCCGAACTCGACCTCGGCGGTCGGCACCGCGCCGGCGGTCCGCCCCGGGGCCGTTTGGTAGGACCAGTACAGGTTCGTGTGCGCGATGACCTTGTCCGGCGGCGGCGCGCCCCACTCGCTGAGATCCTCCGTCGTGTGGGCGTCGGCGACGAGGGTGGCGTCGTAACCGCGGGCGAACGCCCCGTGCAGCGTGGAGCGGACGCAGGCGTCGGTCTGCGCGCCGGTCACGACCAGCCGCCCGACCCCGAGTCCCGCCAGCACGTTTTCCAGACCGGTGTCCTCGAAGGCGTCGCCGTAAGCCTTTTCGACGAGCGGTTCGGCGTCGTCCGGCGCCAACTCGGGCACGATCCGCCAGGCATCGCTGCCGCGCTCCAGGTTTTCGTCGGCGTGCTGGACCCAGACGACGGGCACCTGCTCCCGCCGCGCCTTCTCGACGAGGCGGACGATGTTGGCGACCACGGCGTCGCGTTCGTGCGCTCCCCCGAAGACGCCGTTCTGGACATCGACGACGACGAGCGCGGTGTTCGGACGATTCTCGAGCGTGCTCACGCGTCCCTCCCTGCGGCACTGGCCTTCGCCGCTTCGCACGATAGACCGTCCGGGCGGCGGCGGGAAGTCCCCCGCCCGCACGTAGCGGGCCGCGGCCTTCGCTCCTCCCGCCCCGCGCGCAACAGGGCGCCGCCCGGACGCCCGGAGTTGCCCTAAGATGGCGGGCGGCCGCCCGACGCCGCCGCGGCCACGATCGACGGGAGGAGGGCCGACGTGGGTGGGAACGTCGCCGCGGCCGGGAACGCCGGCGGTTCGGCAGGATTCCTCGAACGGCAATTCAGGCTCCGCGAGAACCGGACGAACCCGCGCACCGAAATCCTCGCCGGCCTGACCACCTTCGTGGTCATGGCCTACATCATCGCCGTCAACCCGGCCGTGCTCGGGGCGGCGGGGCTGGACAACCGGGCAGTCGCCACCTCCACCTGCCTCGTCGCCGGGCTGCTGTCGATCGCGATGGGGCTCTACACCAACCGGGCCTTCGCGCTCGCCCCGGGGCTCGGGCTGAACGCGATCGTCGCCTACAACCTCGTCGGCGGCCTCGGGCTGACCCCCGCCGAGGCGATGGGCGTCGTCGTCGTCGAGGGCCTGCTGATCACGGTGCTGGTGCTGGTCGGCGTGCGCAAGTACGTGATGGACGTGGTGCCGGCCACCCTGAGCCGGGCGATCTCGGTCGGCATCGGGTTCTTCATCCTCTTCATCGGCCTGCGCAATGCCGGGCTGATCACCTTCATCCCCGGCCAGACCGGCAGTTACGACGGGCTGCTCTCGCTCACCCCGCTGAACTCGTGGCCGATCTTCGTCTCGATGATCGGCCTGCTGGTCACGGTCGTCCTCATGGCGCGCGGGGTGCGCGCCGCCATCCTGATCGGCATCGTGGTCGCCACCGTGGTCGCCTTCCTCGTGCCGGGTGACGTCGCCCGGCTGCCGGAGCAACCCCTCGCCGGGCCGGACTTCTCGCTGCTGGGGCAGGTCAGCTTCGGGTTCTTCGCCAAACTCGGGCTGCTCACCGCCGTGCTGGCGATCGTCAGTTTCATGCTCTCCGACTTCTTCGACACGATGGGCACGCTGATCGGCGTCGGCAGCGAGGCCGGTTACCTCGACAAGAAGGGCGACCTGATCGACGGCCAGAAACCGCTGCTGGTCGATTCGCTCGGCGCGGTCGCGGGCGGTCTCGCCAGTTCGTCGTCGGCGACGACCTTCGTCGAATCCGCCGCCGGGGTGGCCGTTGGCGGGCGCACCGGTCTCGTCGCGGTCGTCACCGGGTTGCTGTTCCTGCTGGCGCTGCCGTTCGTCGCCGTCGTCGCCGCGATCCCGACCGTGGCCACCGCCGCCGCGCTGATCGTGGTCGGCGTGCTGATGGTCGGCGTCCTCTCGGAAGCGGACCCGACCGCCGCGGCCGGCAGCCCGGTCCGGAAGATGGCGATCGACTTCCGCTCCCTCGACGACGGCCTGCCGGCGGTGCTGACGATGCTGGTGATGCCGTTGACGTTCAGCATCACGAACGGCATCGGGGCCGGGTTCGTCAGTTACGTGCTGGTCAAGTTGGCCTCCGGCAAGGGCCGCGAAGTTCACCCGGTGCTGTACGTCGTCGCGGCGGCCTTCCTCGTCTACTTCCTGCGCTGGGCGCTATTCGGCGCACAGTTCTGAGCATCGCGCCGTAGCGGGTGCTAGCGCCGCGTCGTCGTAGGGGAGGGACCCGTGCCCTCCTTCGTGATCGCGAAACGACGAGGGAGGGCAGGGGTCCCTCCCCTACGACGGGAGCGGCTGGCGCCGGTCACGCGGGTTCCGCATCGGCGGTCTCATCGACGAGCCGCCCGACCGGGAGCGCTCGGCCGAGCAAGCGAGCCGCTACCGGCGCAACCTCCTCGGGGTCGCCGGTGGTCAGGAGGTCCAGGCGACCAGTCGCGACAGCGTCGTCCAGCCCGTATCCCGATCCCAACAACTGCCGCAGCCGCCGCGCGATGGCCTCGCCGCTGTCGATGAGGGCGACGCCGGGGCCGCACACGTTCGCGAGCGCTTCCCGCAGGAACGGGTAGTGCGTGCAGCCGAGCACCACCGCATCCGTCCCGGCCGCCAGCGACGGCCCGAGCAGGTTTCGCAGCGCCGCCTCGACCGCCAGGCCGCCCGTCTCGCCACGCTCCACGAACTCGACCAACCCGGGCGCGGCGACGACATCGACCGCCAAACCCGGCGCGTGCTCGGCCACCAGCCCGGCGAGATACGCTCCGCCAGCCGTCGCCGGCGTTGCCAGCACGGCGATCCGCCCGGATCGGGTCAGCGCCGAGGCCGGCTTCACCGCCGGCACGACCCCGACGATCGGCAACCCCGGCAGCGCGGCCCGGAGGTCGGCGAGCGCGACCGACGAGGCGGTGTTGCAGGCGACGACCACCGCCACGCACCCACGCCGCGCCATCGCCGCCGCCAGCGCGAGCGACCGGGCGCGGATCGTGGCGGCATCGCGCCCGCCGTAAGGGCACCACGCATGGTCGCCGAGGTAGCACAGGCCGAGGGCCGGCAGGGCGGCCCGGATCGCCAGCGCCACGCTCAGGCCGCCCCAGCCGGAATCGAACAGGCCGACAACGGCGCGGCTTGTTTGCCCATCGTCAGCCGCGTGGACGTGGCCCGATGATCCCTCCATGCGCGGAAGGCTAGCGCGCCGCGTCGCTCCGGAGCGACCCCGGCCGACTACCGCCAACGCCGGCCGCGTTCGGTCGGGTATCCTCTCGCCCATCGACAAGCGAACCGGGGCGCCGCGCCCGATCCCGGCACCGGCCGGCAGCGGGGGCGCTTCGACAGGGGTGGGAAACGAGCATGGCTTCCGAGCGGTTCCTCGTCACCGGCGCCTTCGGCTGCATCGGCGCGTGGACGGTCAAGCGGCTGGTCGAGGAAGGGGCCGCCGTGGCCACCTTCGACCTGCCGGGCGAACCGGCCCGCCTGAAACTGATCATGGAGCCGGAGCAACTCGACAAGGTCACCTTCGTCAGCGGGGACATCACCGATGCGGCGGGCTTCGAGCGCGCGGTGACCGACAACGGCATCACCAACATCATCCACCTCGCCGCGCTGCAGGTGCCGTTCGTGCGCGCCAACCCGGTCCTCGGGGCGCAGGTCAACGTCGTCGGCTCGGCGATCGTCTTCGAGACCGCCCGCAAGCACGCCGGACAGGTCAACGGCGTCGTCTACGCCTCCTCGATCGCCGTCTACGGCCCGGCCAGCATGTACCCGCCGGGTCCCCTTTCCCACGAGGCCGAACTGGCCCCGGCCACCCTGTACGGCGTGACCAAGCGGGCCAACGAGGAGTGGGCGCGCCTTTACTGGCAGGACTACCAGGTGCCGAGCATCGGCCTGCGCCCGTTCTTCGTCTACGGCCCGGGCCGCGACCAGGGGGTGTCCTCCACCCCGACCAAGGCGATGGTCGCCGCCGCGGTCGGCCGGCCTTACCACATCTCGTTCGGCGGGGTGGCGCTCTACCAGCACGCCGACGACGTGGCGGCGGCGATGATCCAGGCGTCCCGCGCCATGCCCCAGGGCGCGCCGGTCTACAACCTCGGCGGCACGCACGCCGACGTGTCCGAGGTGATCGCCGCCATCGAGGGCATCGCGCCGGAGATGGCCGGCAAGATCACCAACGCGCCGGAACTGATGTTCACCCCGGAGGGCGCCGACGGCTCGCAGGTCGATGCCGCCATCGGCCCGATCCGCTGGCGCTCGCTGGCCGACGGCGTGAAGGACACGATGGAGCACGTCCGCCACGCCGTCGAACGCGGCCGGATCGACCTGGAGCGGGCGATCAACTAGCGGAGTCGAGGAGACGAGGGGTCGAGGAGTCGAGAAGGACGCCGGTTCGGGCCACTTCTCGATTCCTCGACCCCTCGACCCCTCGACTCCGTCCCGTGAGGGACGACCCATGACGCACATCGTCCGCAACGTGCTCGCCAGCAGCCGGTTGTTCGTGCTTGTCGCCGTGTTCGGCACCTTCCTGGCGGCGGTGGTGCTGACGATCTACGGCGCGGCGGCGGTCGTCAACATCACCTGGGAAGGTCTGCGGCGGCTCCCGGACCTCGAGTACGGCCACCACGCGGTCGAAAACGTCGCGCTCGAGTTCATCGCGCTGATCGACATCTTCCTGCTGTCCACGGTGCTCTACATCATCGCGCTCGGGCTCTACGAACTGTTCATCGACGCGGACCTGCCGCTGCCCGAATGGCTGCTGATCAACAGCCTCGACGAACTGAAGGAGAAACTCTCCGGCGTCGTCATCGTGCTGCTCGGGGTCAACTTCCTCGGCGACTACGTGCAAAACGACGGCACCATCGCCATCCTTTGGCTCGGGCTCGCCGCATCCGCGGTCATCCTCGCCCTCGCCGCCGCCTTCAAACTCATGCCGCGGCACCACGGCACCGAAACCGACGCCGCCCACGCCTGGCACGCCCGCGAGCACCGGCAGATGGCCGGGCCTCCACCGGGCGCCGCCCACATACCGCCGGTTCAGCCGGTCGGCGCGGTCGCGAACCCGCCCGCCAGCGGGTCGTCGGATTCGGCGCGGGCGTCGGACGATGGAGCGGCGGGCACGCCGCCGAGCCAGTAGGGCCGCTCGCCGAAAAACGCGTTGATGGCCTGCTCGTCGCGACGGCTGAACGGCTGGTCGTCGAAGGCCGGAGCGGCGTGCGCAATGTCGCGCTCGATGCGCAGCCGAACCGGGTCGGCGCCCATGTCGGCGAGCGAAACCGGAATGGCCACCCGCCGCCGCCCGATGCCGAGCACGCCGCCGAACCCGAGCACGACGTAGCGGGCGGTCTGCCGCATCGGTTCCGGCCCGTCCGGCCCATCCGGGTCGATGCACTCGACGAGGACGTCATCGACGACGCCCACCTCCGCGCCGGAAGCATCGACCACCCGCCGCCCGCGCAGGTCCGCGAAGCGGCGCAGTTCGGATTCGCCGAACGCTCGGCGCAGCGGCCCGACCGCGTCGGCGACCTCGACCTCCTCCCCGGCGCTCGATTCGGGCGGCGCGTCGAGCAGCAGGCGGGCGGCGGCGAGGAAGCGCTCGCCGGTTTCGGCGCTGCCGAGGTAGACGGCGCTGTGGTCGGCCAGCACCCGCCGAATGTCGCGGGCCGATGCGTCCGGGCCGCCGGTGACGGCGACCAGCGGCGCGCCGACTTCGAGCCGGCTGGCGACGTAGCCGGCCTCGTCGTCGCTGAAGCCGAAATCGATCAGCAGCGTCTCGAAATCGCCGAGGTCGGCGGTCGTTGCCGCCGCGGCAGGCAGACCGGGCATGTCGATGGCGGCGAGCACCGCGCCGAGCGGACCGGCGCCGAGAAACTGGCCGAACCCGGGCACGCGCAGGGCGGCCAACCCGAGCAGCCATCCGCCGAGGTCGCCGAGTCCGAGCGCCTCCACCGCCTGGCTGACGTGCGGGCGGCGGCTGGTCTCGCTGGCGTCGGCGCGCACCAATAGCGACACCGTGACCGGGTCGTGTTTGGCCCGGCGCAGCGCGGCCAGCGCGCGCGCGGCGTCGATCGTGTCGTCGTACAACGCCGCCAGGGTGAACGTCCCGGCCGGCTGGATCTCGTCCGCCATCCCCGTACCCTCGTGCGTGCCTGCCCCCTAGCGCCTGCCGGCCGCCGCGCCACGGCGGCCCGGAATCCCCATCGCGAGCCGCCTGACGAGCGGCGTGCCACGGTCGTCGTCGTCGGCCTCCTCGCGGGTGCGAAGCAATTCCGACACCAGCACCTGCACCGCGGCGGCCACCGGAATCGCGAGAATCGCGCCGAGTGGGCCGAGCAGCGCGTTGCCGACGAGCACCGCGAGGATAACCGTTAGCGGGGTGAGACCGACCGCGTTGCGCATGACGCGCGGCACGATGACGTTGCCTTCGAGTTGCTGGAGGATGACCACGAAGATGAGCACCTTGACCGCCGTCTGCCAATCGACGGTGAGGGCGACGATGAAGGCCAACCCGCCGCCGAGGAACGGCCCGATGAACGGGATCAGTTCGGTGATGCCCGCCCAGATGCCGAGCAGGAACCAGAACGGCAGCCCCATCGCGCCGTAGGCCACGGTGGAGGCGACGCCAATGATGACCATCAGGACGACCTGGCCGCGTGCCCAGCCGCCGAGTTTTTCCTCGATCTCGTCCCACATCGCGTGGGCGCGGTCGCGCCGGTCCATCGGGAACAGCCCGAGCACCAGCCGCTTGATGATGGCCTTCTCGGTCATCCAGTAGTAGGCGACGATCATCGCCGAAACGGCGGTGAAGACGATGCCGAAGAACGAGGTCAGGAACCCGAGCGCCTGCGTGATCTGCCCGGTCTGGATCTCGAACGCGCCGCCGAAACTGGTGATGGAGCCGGGGTTTTCGAGCAGGGCGCGCGCGCGCGTGACGAGCCGTTCGCCGTAGGTCCGGATCGCCTCGTTGTCGCTGGTGACGACGAATTCCTCGAAGCGGTCGAGGAAGGTCGGCGCGTTCTGGACGAGTTCCTGCCCCTGCCCGACCAGCGGCGGCACGAGCAGCGCCAGCCCGCCGATCAGGGCCAGGAAGAGCACGCCGTAAACGATGAGGATGCCCTGCCCGCGGGAGAGGCCGAAGCGGCGCATCCGGTTGACGATCGGATCGACCGCCGCGCCGAGCAGCACCCCGAGGATGACCAGCAGCACGATCTCGCGGATCTGCCAGGCCAGCCACGCCATCGCCAGCACGAAGAGCACCGCCACGGTGATCTTCATGGCCCGCACCGGCGTCATCGGCTCGACCACCACGACGGTGCGCTCGGGGTCGGCCAGCGCGGCTCGGGGGTCGGGAACGGGCGAGGACGTGGACATCGGCGACGGCTCCGTTTGCGCTGCCCGGGCCACCGGGCGCAACCGCTGCGACCCTTCGGCGCACCGCGCAGGGTAGCGCGTTCGCGGCGTCCCGTCTTGCCGCCCGCGAGCGGCGCAGCGGATCGTCCGGAGAACACAGGGGTTGCCGGGAGGATCGGGCCGCCCGTCCCCGCGCCCGGGACGCGAAGTCCCGGGCTACGGGCACGAAGTCCCTCCGGGACTTGTCATGACGTGTGTCCACGTCGAGTAGGCAACCGCCTTCACCCCGCGGCCGCTCGCCGCCGACGTTCACATCGGTCCTGCAACCGCGAGAGCCGCGCCCACCCCGCCGTGGGTCGGATCGTCTCGGCAACCATCGAGAGCGTTCGAGCCTTGTTCAGAGTCCCGCCGGCGCTGCCCAACCCGTCCGACGGAAGCGGTTGTGGAATGCGCTTCTGGCCACCCGCATCACCCGGGAATCGGGGTCGCGTTCCCCTCCCCGGCCGGCGGCGTGCCGGACCCGCTGACGCCATCCGGCGCCAGCCGGAACGCGACCAGTTCCGGACGGGGTTCCGGCGCGTCCTCGCCGGGACCGATGAGGAACGCGCCGGCCGCCACCAGCAGGGCGTCGCCGGCGACGGCAAGCGGCGCGTTGACGCCCGCGCCCAGTTGGAAGCGCCAGACCTCGCGGCCGTCGTCGATGGCGAACCCGCGCACGATGCCGTCGAGCCCGGCCCCGAAGACGACGTCGTTGGCGACCGTCGCGCCGCCGCTGAAGAACGCCTCGACCGGGGTGCTCCAGCGCACGCGGCCGTCGGACGCGCTCAGGGCGACCATTTCGCCGGTGGCGTCGGCGAGGTCGAAGGACGATTCGGTTTCCGTGTAGACCAGCGGCAGGTTGATGACCGGGACGAAGACCGTGTCGTGGGCGAACGCCATCGGGGTCAGGACGCCGCCGAAGAACCCCGGAGCGACGACGACCGGCGTTCCCTCCGCCTCGGGCAGCACGTCGCCGTCGCCAGCCGGGGTGTGATCGCCGACGCTGGTGCGCCAGATTTCCTCGCCGGTGTCGGCATCGGCGGCGATGACGGTGCCCGTCTTGCCGCCGCCGATCGCGAGCCGCCGGGGCGCACCGTCGATCTCGATTGTCGCCAGGATCGGGCTGAGCTGGAAATCGTGGTCGAGCTGGTCGTGCGGGGACGCCTGCAGGTGCCAGCGCAGCGACCCGGTCGCCGGGTCGAGCGAAACCATCGACGACGAGTACAGGTTCGGACCGGGCCGCGTCGTGCGCGCCGGGTCCTCCTCGGGCCACGGGCCGGGGTTGCCGGTGCCGAAATACAGGTTCCCCGCCTCGTCGATCGAGGGCGGGTACCAGACGCCGCCGCCGGAATTGAGCCGCGCGGCGCCCCAGAGGTTGTCGGTCGTCGTGTCCCACTGCCAGAGGACGTGACCGCTCTCGGCCGAGAGCGCGTAGAAAATGCCGCGCGATCCAGGAACGTAAGCAGCGGGCGAGGTCGATACGTAGACCACGCCGTCGTGCACCTGCGGCTGGACGAAGACGAACTCGGCCGGGTTGGCCGAAAGTCTCGTGCGCCAGACCTCGTCGCCGGTCTCGACGTCGAGCGCGAAGACCTCTGCGCCGATGCCGACGACGCCGAACGCGAGGCCGTAACCGACGGCGATGCCGTTGCTTCCCGCCGTCGGTAGGCCGTAATCGCGCCGCCAGCGCAGCGCGCCGGTGGCGCGGTCGATGGCGAAAACGTTGCTCTCCATGTCCTGGAGGTAGACCGTGTCGCCGAGCACGATCGGGTTGGCCGTCACCGCGCCGTACCCGGAAACGGCCTCGATCGGGAAGCGCCACGCGACCTCCAGCAGATCGCAGTTCGCCGCCGAGATCGGGGAATCAGCCGACGCCCGGTGCGCGGCGTAATCGCCCTGCGCCATCGGCCAGTCGGCGGCGTGCCGTTCCACCTCCGGCGGCACGGCCGGGGCGGTCGCCACCGGGGTCGCCGCGTCCTGCGCCCGCGCCAGTGCGGGTGCGCGGCCCATCGTGGGACCGGCCACCACGCCGCCGACCACGGCCGCGCCAGCGCGCAGGATGGCCCGTCGCGTGGCTCGGCCGCGGACGGCGCGGGGCCGGAACATCGCCGAAGCATCGTGCATTGGAAGGCATCTCCTCCTGGACCGCCGAGGGCCGCGACCGCCGGGCATTCGAGATCGGCCGGGCGGCGCGGTTCCTCCTGGTGCAGAAACGCGCGACGGCACCCGGCGTGACGCGCTGAACGCGCACCCGCCGAGCGCCGCCGCTCCTCGATCTCCGGTCGCCGCAGCCCGCGTGCCGCGGATCAGGCGAGGGTGTACTTCCCGGCATCGGCCGGGGTCGCCGTCAGTTCCTCGCGCAGGTCCTCGTACCCGGCCCGGCCCATCAGCGCGTAGGTGGCGTTCTTGCCGGCCTCGACGCCCGGCTGGCCGAACGGGTTGACCCCGTAGAGCGCGCCGGCCATCACGGTCTGGAGCTGGTGGAGGAAGAAGAACTCGCCGACGATGCCGGCGTCGATGGTCGGCACGGTGATGGTGAAGTTCGGCCGCCGGGCCTGCGCCAGCGCCCACGCCGTGGCCGAGCGTTCGCGGTCCAGCAACTGGCCGAGTTCCGCGCCGCGCAGGTAGGCGAGGTCGGGGATGTCGGCCGGCACGTCGTCCACCGTCACCGCGTCGCGGTAGCGCTCGACGGCGACGAGGGAGACCAGCTTGTCGTTCGGCCCCTCGGTGTAGAGCTGGATCTGGGAGTGCTGGTCGATGGCCCCGAGCGCCTTGATCGGGGTCTGGCCGGCGAAGACCTCCTCGCCGGCGACCGAGAGGCGCTTGCCGAGGCTCTCGGCCCAGAGCTGGCGGTACCAGTCGGAGATGCCGAACAGCGCGTCGGCGTAGGGCATCGTCACCAGCATCTTCTTGCCCAGCCGCTGGTCGGCCAGCACGGCGATGGCGGCCAGCAGGTAGGCGGGGTTCTGCCGCAGGTCCGGGCCGGCGCACCGCTCGCGCATCGCGGCGGCGCCGGCGAGCAGGCCGTGGATGTCCACCCCGCAGAGGGCGGCCGGCAGCATGCCGACGGCGGAGAGCACCGTCTGGCGGCCGTCAACGCCCGGCGGAACCGGAAACGTGCGGTACCCCTCGGCGTCGGCCATGCGGCGCAGCAGGCCCTCCTTCGGGTCGGTGGTGGCGACGATCTGCTCCCGCGCTTGCTCCGGCCCGACGGCAGCCTCCAGCGCCTGCCGGGCGACGAGGAAGTTCGCCATCGTCTCGGCGGTCTGCCCGGACTTGGTGACGACGTTGACCAGCGTGTTCGGCAGGTCCACCGCGTCCAGCGTGGCGCGGATCTTTTCCGGGTCCGGGTTGTCCAGCACGAAGAAGCGGGGTCCGCCGCGCTTCTCGGCCGGGAGCAGGTTGCGGTACGGGTTGGCGAGCGCCATCACGGTGGCGATCGCGCCCAGCGAGGAGCCGCCGATGCCGACGAGGATGAAGTCGGAATAGCGGCCGCGCGCCTCGTCGGCGTAGGCGGCAACCTCGTCGGCGAGGGCGGTGTCGTCCGGCAGGTTCATCCAGCGCTGGCCGCCGGCAGCACGCTCGGCGACGATGCGCTCGTGTTCCGCGCTGACCTTGCCGGCGACCTCGTCGAGCATGGCGTCGGAAACGCCGTTCTCCTCGCCGACGGCGGCGGCCATCGCGTTGCGGTAATCGAAGCGGAGGCGGGATCGGGTTTCGGTCACGGCAACGTCCCCCAAGCGGCGGCGGGAACGCACCGCACGCCAACGGGCATTGTCGCACGCTCCGCTCCCGCGCCCCGCTCCCGGGCGGCTAGGGCGCCTCGTCGGTTTCCGGCACGAGATCGGCCAGCGCTTCCAGCGGGATCGGGCGTACGGGAGGCCGAGCGGTCATCGGGGCGAGCAGCGCCAGCGGCTGCCCCGTCCGCTCGGCGACCATCGCGGCGACGGTGGGTATGCAGTAGATCCCCTGGCAGAGGCCCATGCCGACCTTGGTGCGCCGCTTGACGTCGTTGACCGTCAGCGCGCCGTCGTCGAGCGCCCGCTCGACGGCATCGGCGCCGATTTCGTAGCAGCGGCAGACGAAGCAGGGCGCCGCCGTCGTGGGTTCGCTCACGGTGTGCTCCTCGGGTGCGGATGTCCGGATCGTGGCGAGGTTTGCGGTTCGATCGCTCGGGACGTCCGCCCGGGGGTGAGTCCCTTGGCGGAGGCGGCGGCGGCGGGGCGCAGCACGTTCCGGCCCATTGGGGCGGGCGCGATGAATCGCGCCCCCACAGCATGCGACACCCTACATCCGTTGTAGGGGCGCGATTCATCGCGCCCGCCGCTCGCCGATCGGCCGCCGACAGCAACCGGGCAGCCTTGGCAGCAAGCATCAACGCCAGACGGTCCCGGCGGCCGACACGTCGTGGCAGCCAGCGTCACCGGTACGCCTGCTCGTAAACCGGGGCCAGCGCGCCCCGCGCCCGCTGCCGTTCGGCCAGCAACGGCTCCCCGGCGGCCAAGGCGGCGGCAACGTCCGCTTCGGTTGCCGCGCCGACGGCGTGGGCGGCGGCGACCCCGGCGATCCGACCTTCGGCCAAGGCGATTTCCGGGGAGCACATGCCGGCGGCGTCACCAGCCACGAGCAAGCGCGGATCGGCGGTGCGGCCAACCTCGTCGAGCAGCGGAACGAGCCCGCCGAGGCCGGCGGAATAGCCCATCGGCACGCCGCTCATCGTGGCGAGCGCGGCGTCGGGCTGGCGACCGGCGGCGACGGCGACGGCCTCGACCGCGATCCGTTCGCCGTCCACGACGAGGGCGGCGAGCGCGCCGTCCGGCCCGGCTTCGGCGGCCAGCGGCGTACCGGCCGGGGCGACGACCACGACATCGGCCCCGGCGGCGCGCAGGTCCGCCGCGACCTCGCCGGATTCGGAGCCGCCGCCGACGATTGCCCAGCGCCGACCCGGCAGCACGCGCCACTGGCCGGCGAGGATTTGCGCGGCGCGGCCGGACAAGACGCCCGGCAGCGACCACCCCGGAAACGGCAACGGCAGATCGGTGGAGCCGGCGCAGGCGACCGTCGCGCCGGGGCGGAGCAGCAGCGGCTCGCTGCCGCGGGACACGCCGAGCGAACCGTCCTCGAACCGGCCCCAGGCGACGGCGCCGGCGAGGATCTCGACCCCGGCGGCGTTGGCATCGCCCAGCAGCCGGGCCAGCAGGCCCCACGGGCGCTCCGCGGCTTCGCCGGAGTTGGCGGCGATTGGCGACAGCCGGTAACGCAGTTGCCCGCCTGGTTCCGGACGCTCGTCCAGCAGCAGGACGGACGCGCCGTGCCGGGCGGCGGCGGTCGCCGCGGCGAGCCCGGCCGGGCCGGCGCCGACGACGACGACCTCGACGTCGCGGGCGCTCATCGGCCGCCCTCCCCGTCGGCGGCGAAGGGCGCGGCCAGCGCCGCGTCCTCGGCCAACCCGTGCTGGGTCTGGACCAGCATCCCCGCGCGCACCGGTTCGACGCAGGCGCGCACGTTCGGCACGCCATCGACCACGATGAGGCAATCGGTGCAGCGCCCGACGAGGCACCAGCCGCCGCGCCGCTCGCCGGTGGCGGGCATCGTGCGCACCGACCGGATGCCGGCGGCCAGCAACGCCGCCAGCAGCGGTTCGCCCGCCCGCGCCGCCACCGGCGCCCCGTCGAAGGTGAACGCGACCTCCGCAGCGGCGGGCTGGGGCCCGAGCAGCGGGTGATCGGCGACCCGCCGGGTCGCCGCGCTTCCGTCCTCCATAGGATCGCCTCGCGTCGTGAGCGGCCCGCCGGCCCCGGACGCGCGGCGTGCCCGGGCGAGTCCCCGGACGGTGGCCGCGCGCTGCATTTCGGCAGTGTATCCGTCCGCACCGGGCGGGCGCGCCCGGGCGCTCTGCTACCATTGCCGGCACGTCATAACCGGGACGCCGCCGACGTCGGCGATGCGCCCCACCCTTGCCCTGCCGGGGAGCGCGGTTCGCCCCGGAGGGCCACGCAGGAGGCCGCGGGTCATGGTCGCGAAAACCGTCGAGATCGCCGATCACCATTCCACCAGCGCCGGCGCGGCCGGCAACGGTCACGACCCCGGCGTTGCCCCGGCGTCCGTTTCCGAGGCGGCCAGGGACCACGTCTGGGTGCACACCCTGACCTGGGACGAGTACGAGCACGGCGGGTTGCACGTCTTCGATCGCGGCGAGGGCTCGACGATCTGGGACGTCAACGGCAAGGCCTACCTCGACGGCATCGCCGGCCTGTGGGTGGTCAACGCCGGCCACGGCCGCACCGAGATCGCCGAGGCGATGGCGAAGCAGGCCGGCCGGCTGGCCTACGCCAACGCGATGAACTTCACCTCCACCCCGACCGCGATGCTGGCCGAGAAACTGGCCGACATCCTGCCGGGCGACCTCAACCGCATCTACTTCTCCTCCGGCGGCTCCGAGGCCGTGGAGACCGCGCTGAAGATCGCCAAGCAGGTGCAGTCGATGCGCGGGTTCGCCCGCCGCTACAAGGTCATCGCCCGCCGCCGCTCCTACCACGGGCAGACGATGGGCGCGCTCAGCCTCACCCACGCCAAGAACGAGCACTGGTACGGCCCGTTCGTCTACGGCGTCTCCCACGTACCGCACCCGGACCGGTACCGCTCCGACTTCGGGCTGGAAGGCGAAGAAGCCGACATCATGGCGGCGAAGTTCGTCGAACAGGAGATCGAGGCGCAGGGGCCGGACACGGTCGCCGCCGTCATCGCCGAGCCGATCTCGACCGCCGCCGGCGTCCACGTGCCGAGCAAGATCTACTGGCAGATGCTGCGCGAGATCTGCACGAAGCACGGGGTGCTGCTGATCGCCGACGAAGTGATCAACGGCTTCGGCCGCACCGGCACCATGTTTGCCATCGAGCAGTACGGCATCGTGCCGGACATCATCACGCTGGCGAAGGGCATCACCTCCGGCTACGCGCCGCTGGCGGCCACCGCCGTCTCCGAGCAGGTCTACGAGACGTTCAAGCAGCAGCCGACCGTGCCGATGGGCCACCTGCTGACCTTCGGCGGGCACCCGGTCTCCTGCGCGGCGTCGCTCGTGAACCTCGAGATCTTCGAGCGCGAGAACCTGGTCGCGCGCGGGGCCGAGACCGGCGCCTACCTCAAGTCCCGGCTCGAGGACCTGCGCGCCCACCCGACCGTCGGCGACGTGCGCGGCACCGGCATGGTCTACGCGGTCGAGTTCGTGGCCAACAAGCAGACCAAGGCCAAGTTCGGCAAGGAGAGCGCGTTCACCAAGACGCTGCAGGAAGAGACGATGCGGCGCGGGCTGGTGACGCGGACGTGGGACGTGATGCACTTCGCGCCGCCGCTGGTGGTGACGAAGGAAGAGGTCGATCGGATGGTCGAGATCGCCGACGAGGCGATCACGGTCGCCGAGCGCGAGCACAAGGACCTGTACGAGGGGTAGACGCCCCGCGTCGGCAAAGCGACACCCCCCGGCTCCGAACGGAGCCGGGGGGTGTTCGTCATCACGGAAGGGCTATTTCCGGCAACGACGGCAGAGTCGTTCACCCCTCGCCGTCGTCGTCGAGGTCGGCCAGTTCCGCGCCGGGGCGCAGTTCCTTCTGGTAAACGGCGTGCTCCTGGCTCGCGCGCATGCCGATGCCCTCGTAGAGGCGGGTCGCGCCGGTCGGGTTGGCGGCGTCCACCCCGAGCGCGCACCGTTCCAGTCCGCGCCGGCTGAAGTCGGCGAAGGCATGGTGCAGCAGCGCCTTGCCGAGCCCGCGCCCGCGCCACGCCCGCCGCACCGCGAGGGTATCGACCCAGCCCAGCCCGTCGGAGATGCTGCACAACGCGACGGCCGCCGGTTCGTCCCCATCCCAGGCAACGAACCAGAGCGACGGATCGAGGCCGTGCTCGCGCCGCCGGGCGATCCAGTCGGCGAACGGCGCCGGGACGTTGCCCCAGTGGTCGGCCATCGCTTCCTGCACGACGAGGTGGGCGGCGCGCTCGTCGTCCTCGGACCCGAGGGGACGGACGGCGATCCCCTCCGACCAGCGCGGCCCGTCCGGGGCGTCGGCCAGCGCGATCTCCATGCGCCAAAAGTGGCGGACCGGAATGTACCCCTCCCCTTCGAGGACGCCGCGGGCGGCGGCATTGCGGGCGTTGATCCAGTTCTGGGCGACGACCCTCGCGCCCTCCGGGGCGAGCGGCAGGTGGTCCCGCGACCGGCCCTCGGCGGCACGCACGAGCGTCGTGCCGATGCCGCGCCCGGCGTGTTCGGGGTGGACGTAGCCCTCGGCATCGACGCGGACGTGCCGGCGGTGGCTGACGTAGGCGTACCCGGCCAGCGAACCGTCCGGCGCGACGGCGACCCAGGCGTCCTGCGCGATGTCGATGGACCGCCAGTCGCCGCGCAGGTCATCGAGCGAATACCCGGTGGCCTCGCCGAACTCGGCGATCTCCGACGCGGCGATCAGGGCGTGGACGGCGGCGGCCTCGTCCGGGCGCGGGGCGCGCAGCGTGTACCCGGCGGCGAGTGGTGCGGTCATAATGGCCTCTTCCGATGCGCGACCGCGGCCAACCGCGCGGCGAGGGCGCCGGGGCGAATCCGGGCGCATCGGTGTACCACGCCGAACGGGATTCGTGCCGCCCGGCGGGACCGGGGCAATCGACCGCCCCGGTCCCGCGAGGTTGCGATGGCACGAGCCGCCGAGCCGAATTCCTGCCGCATTTGGAGCGTGTTTCAGAACCCCGTCGGCATCAACCAACCCGGCATCCCGAGCTTGTCGAGGGATCTCGTCTCCCCCGGTTTCGTGCAGACGACGAGATCCCTCGACAGGCTCGGGATGACGACGAAGGCGGTTCTGAAACGCGCCCTTACGGCGTCAGGAGCGGGCTGACACGCGGGTTCGGTGCACCTTGCGCAGGTCGGCTTGCTGCCGCTCCAGCCTCGCCCGCGCGCCGCGCACGGCCACGGTGACATCGCCGGACGCGTCCCGCAGCGCGGCGAAGATTCCCGGCCAGGCGGCGACCGGGACCGCGCTCGGCGGCCGGCCGAGGTCGATTGCGGCGCCTCGCTCCGCGGCCGCGATGGCCCTCCGGGGGAGCGTGGCCGCGAGCGCGTCGCGAACGGTCGGTTTCCAGGCCGTGAAGGCGTGGGTCACCAGATCGTCGAACGCGTCGCGGTCGGCCAGTGCGACCAATGGAGCGCGCCGCCGCCGCATGCCGAGCAGCACGGTGGCGACCGCGGGCGGCGGGGAGAAATCGTCCGGCCGGAAGCGGTGCGCCACCGCCGCCTCGAACCACGGGTGCAGCAGCGCCGCCGGCAACGTGGCGCGCGGTGCGCCCAGGAAACGCTCGGCGGCCTCCCGCTGCATCAGCAGGTACGCGGCCTCCGGCGGTGAGCAGCCGGAGACGAGTTTGCCCACGATGGCCGCCGTCCGGTTGAACGGGATGTTGGCGACGACCGTGTACGGGGTGACCGGCAGCGGAAAATCGAGGAAGTCGAACGCGAAGACGGCGACGTTCGGCGCGTCGGCGAAGCGGCGGCCGAGGCGCGCCGCCAGCACCGGGTCCTTCTCGACGGCGAGGACCTGACGGCCGCGGGCCGCGAGCGGTTCGGTCAGGATGCCGCGCCCCGGGCCGATCTCGACGACGAGATCGGTGGGCGCGATGCCGGCGATGTCAACGATGCGGGCGGCGAGTTCCGGGCGGCGCAGGAAGTTCTGGGCAAAGGCGACGCGGCGCTGATCGGCGGGCACGTGGTCCTCCCTCGGGCGGCGGGCACGCAAAGAACCGCGCCACCGAAAAGGCGGCACGGCTTACGGGCCCCGGCCCACGGAGGACGGAGACCCGATCAGGCGTGGCGAATGCGCACGAAGGCGTAGTACCCAAACACGGCTGGCTCCGCTCGGAAAGGACTGCGGCCGCCAGCGCCCCGGCGGCCGCGGGAAGTATCGCACGCCCCTCCCCCGGTGGCGCGACCCACCGGCCCGGGCCGGTGGGCAGGCCGCGGGTCGCAAACGGTGTGGTGGCGATCCAGCAGCCCTCAGCGAAGAAACGAAGAAAGCCGTGTTCCGCGTGGATATGCGGAAACTGGTCCCAAAGACCTACCGAAGGAATACCGAAAGAATTCGACCCGCGAGGCGCGCCCGTAGGGCGGAGAACGGTGTGTCGGACAGCACCCGGCGTCATCCCGAGCCGGTCGAGGGATCTCGTTGACCAGTAGAGGGATTGAGAAGAAACGAGATCCCTCGACCGGCTCGGGATGACGGGTTGGACGGTGGCGGCGGGTTCGCCCGTCATATGGAATCAGGGTGGTTGCCTTGCTGCCGCCGGCGGCCGCGGGCAGCCACCTGGCGCCTCCCTACCGAGAACGGCAGCACCCGGCCGGGTTCCGCGCCGCCTATTTCTTCGGTATTTGTTCGGTATTTATTCGGCATTTATTCGGTCGGGGAACGCCGCGTATGTACGCGCTATTGCGACCGAATTGGAGTTTGTTCGCGTCCCCTCCCACCCGCAGCGCCCGGAACCCCGCGCCCGACGCGCCCGTCCTGTTTGCGCCCGCGTGGCTGGCAGGGGGCGCCGAAGAAACCCGGTTTCCGCACGGCGATGGGAAAACCGCCGCCGAATAAACGGCGAATAAATACCGAATAAATACCGAACAAATGCCCGGGAAATCGGTGTGATCGCGCCGCTGGTCCCCCCACCGGCCGCGCCAATTCCAGGCCAATCGGCCGGATTTCATATCACTCGACGACGGCGCCGAGCGAGCGCGCCAGCAGGATCGCCTGCGCGGCATCGATCCGGGCGCCGCGGAGGTCGAGCGCGGCGAGGTCCACGCCGTCCAGCACCGCGCCGCGCAGGTCGGCCCCGGCGAGGCGGGCCTTGTCGAGGATGGCGCGGCCGAGGTCGGCGTCGCGCAGGTCGGCCCGTTCGAGATTGGCTTCGTAGAGGTCGGCGTCGGCCAGCCGAACCCCGCGCAGGTTCCGCCCGGACAGGTCCTGGAAGCGCAGGATGGCGTACGACCAGTCGCCACCCCGCACGGTCAGCGCCGCGAGGTCCGCCTCGCGGAAATCGGCCCCGACCAGCTTGCAGGCGACGAACTCCGCGCCGAACAGCCGAGCGCCCCGAAACGAGCAATTGGCGAAGGCCGTCTGTTCGTGGCGGGACGCGTTGAGCCGTGCGGCGGTGAAGTCGCAGTCGGCGAAGGTGCAGCGGTCGGTCGTCGCGCCGCCGAGGTCCGCGCCGCGGAAACTGCAGCGGGTGAAGGTGCAGGATCGGATGTCGAGGTCGGCGAGGTCGGCGTCATCGAACCGCTCGTCGGTGAACTCGGCGCCGGTCCAGTCGTGCGTATCGCGCATGATCCTCCGGCCCGCCCTTTCCTCGTCCCGCCACGCGGGTTACGGCCCTGCTCGCCTTGGTCGCCACCGGACGGCGACCAGCACCGCGCAGCATGCCAGCCCGGCGGCGGCGATGGTTGTGAAGACCGGCGGCCCGACGGTGGCGACGACGATCTCGCCACCGGGGAGGAGCCGGGCGCGGCCGAACGGGATGCCGAGGCGGGCCAGCGCCAGCGCATACGACCCGGCCGACCACGCCGCCAGCCCGAACGCGGCGCCGGCGACAAGCGTGCCAGCCGGCATGCCCGCCGCAACCGGACGCGAGGAGCGGTCGAGGACCAGGGCAACGATGGAAAGGACCCCCGCAAACAGGACGACCCACTCGTAGCCGGCCGATTCGCTGCTGGTTCCCCCCGTCCGACTGACCCACGAGGTGCGCCCGCCCAACGGCCCGAACAGGAGCAGGAAGGCGCAGACTGTGGCGATGCCCCGAAAAACGCGCGAGGAAACCGCCTGATCCCGCATTCCGCCGCTCCATCGCGTCCCGGCGTGATTCCCCGCACCGTTGTCCGTGCCTATGTCAGGCGGGGCCGAACGGCTGCCCGGTCGGACAGCCGCCGAATCCCCGCCACTCGCGGGAATGAACGTCTGCCTGCTCCGCGCGGATTGCGGCGTCGGGCAGTCGCTACACTGCACGGAGACGCTTCAGATTAGGAGGAGCAGGATGGCCCTCGCGCGCGCGAACACCGGATGGACCTACGAGGACCTGCTCGCCCTCGACGACGACAAGCGCTACGAGATCATCGAGGGGAACCTGTTCGAACCGCCGAAGCCGGACGCCCTGCACGCCGTGGCGCTGATGAACACCATCCTCCACCTCGCCCCGATCGTCCGCGCAATGGGCGGCATGGTGTTGGCGGCGCCGGTGGACGTGTTCATGCCGAGCGCGGACCCGGTCGAGCCGGACATCATGGTGCTGTTGCCAGGCGGCGCGGGGCGGCTGGTGCAGCGCGGCATCTAAGGGCCGCCCGATCTGCTTGTCGAGGTACTCTCCCCCTCAACCCGCGGCCAGGACTTGCTCACGAAACGCGCGCTGTACGCCCGCTGCGGCGTGCGCGAGTACTGGATCCTCGATGCCGATGCCCGCTCGGTCGAGGTCATGGGGCTGGACCGGGACGCGTTCCACACGCTGCAAGTGACAACCGGCGACCAACCCATCGCTTCCGAGGTCCTGCCGGGCGTGGCGTTCACGGCGGACGACATCTTCGCCGGGCTGGACGCGATTCCGGCCGGCGACGAGGGCTAGCCGGCAACGAGCACGGTTCAGCGCCACCGCCCACGTCATCCCGAGCTTGCCGGGGAATCTCGTTTTCGTTCCGGGTCCGAGTGGACGACGCGATCCCTCGACAAGCTCGGGGTGACGTATTGGGAAGCTCGGAGTGACGGGTCGGGGATCGCCGGCCTGCGTGTGAAACGCCCTCTAGCGGCCGGAGCGGGCCTCGCGGCAGGGGCGGCAGAAGACCGGGCGGCTGGCGTCGGGTTCGAACGGCAGACGGATGGCGCGGCCGCACTCGGCGCAGCGGGCGGGGAAAACCGCGCCGTGGCCCTCCTCCGGTCCGGTGGGGGAGTTCGCGGCACGCTCGCGTTCTCGGCGGGGCGGCGACGCCTGCCACGGCCCGGCGACGTGGGCGGCACGGTGGGCGGCGTTGCGCTCGGCCAGCCGCCGCGCCCGGCAGGCGTGGCAGCGGGTCGGTTGCGGCAGCGCCGGGTCGCGCCGGCCCGGTTCGGCCGGAAACGGTTCGCCGCACTCGACGCACAGCGGTTGCCGCGCGCCGGTGCGGGCGTCGATCAGCTCAGGCCGCAATCTCGTACCCGGCTTCCGCGATCCCGGCCCGCAGTTGCGCGTCGCTCACGGAGCCGTCATGCTCCACCGTGACGACCTTCGCGCCGAGATCGACGTCCACCCGCGCCACGCCGGGGATGCTGCCGACTTCCTCGGTGATCGCCTTCACGCAGTGCTGGCAGGACACGTCCGGCACCCGGTAGGTTTCTTCGGTCATCTCGTTCGTCCATCCTCTACGGTCCCGGCGCATCCCGCGGCGCCGGCGTCTGGTTCTGGATGCAGTCTACGCCGCGACGGGCCCGCCGGATCGCCGCGTTCGCCCCTCGCCCACGGAGTTAGCGCAGGATGCCGACCACGCCGAACGACGGCCGCCGCGCCCCGGCAATCGCGCTGGCGACGATGATGGCCACCTCGGGGCTCGCCGCGCCGCTGCCGGCAACGGGGCAGGACGCGGCCACTCCCGGGCGCGGGGTGGAAACGCTGGTCGGCACGGTGACCGTCACCTCGCCGCTGGTCGGCCGGGCGTTCACCGAACCGTTCGTGATGTTGACCGACCTCGCGCCGTTCGTCGCCCGCGACATGCTGGCGCCGCCGCCCTCCCCGGTGCAGGTGCTGGCCAACCTGGAAGGCAACCTCCGCGACGGCGCGATCTTCACGCTGCCCCTGCCGATCCGGCCCGAAGGCGCATCGACCGTCTTCGGCGGTGGCGCGGGGCCGGGGGTGCAGGTCTTCGCGGTCGATTTCCAGGTCAACCTCGCCGGCGACCCGTTCCTCGACGAGATCGAAACCCACGGCTGGCCGAGCGCGCTCGCCTCGGTGGCGGTCGAGCAGGGAAGCAACGAGGTGACGGGCGGCCGGGTCGTCGTCTGGGCGCCGGACGACGCCCAAGCGTTCCCGACCGGGTTCGGGCCGGACGGCAAACTCTTCACCGCCGACGACCCGCTCGGCCCGATCGCCGCCGGCTGGACGGTGGTGGACCTCGACGAGGAGCCGTTCCGCCACCTTCGCGAGCCGAAAGTCGAGACGCCGGTGATCGAAGGGTCGGTCGGCCTGCGCGACCTGTCCGACCGAACCTATACGGAAGCGTTCGACGAGCTCACCGACGAGTTGCGGCGGCGCTACCCGTTCACCGGCCTCAAGGGGATCGATTGGGATGCGCTCGTCGCCGAGCACCGCCCCGCCGTCGCGGCGGCGGAGGAGGCGGCTGACCTCGCCGCCTTCAACGTGGCGATGATGCGCTTTTCCGTCGCATTGGGCGACGGCCACGTCGGCGCGGACCTGCCGGAAGCGTGGGTCGCGGAGCGCTACGGCGGCGGGGTCGGCCTCGGGCTGGGGATGGCCGACGACGGGGCGCTGGTGGTGCGCTGCGTGGCGCGCAAGAGCGGGGCGCACGAGGCGGGCATCAGGCCGGGCGCGACGATCCTGCGCTGGAACGGCGACGATCCGGCGGCGGCGCTGGCGGCCGTTGAACCCTACGCCTCACGCTCGACGGAGGCCACGCGGGACGCGCACCGGCTGCGGCTGCTGGCGCGGCTGCCGGCCGGCGAGTCGGCCGAGGTGACGTGGCGCAATCCGGGCAAGGAGGAGCAAACGGCCCGGCTCACCGCGGCGGCGGACATGGACGGACTGTCGCTGCCCTGCGGCCTGCTGCACGACGCGGCGGAGATGCCGGTGACGGCGAAGATCCTGCCGTCCGGTTTCGGTTACGTCCGGGTCAACTCGTTCTCCGAGGACATCACGCTCACGACGCACGCCTGGGAGTGGGCGCTGCGCCGGATGCGGGAGGAGGACGTGCCGGCGCTCATCATCGACATCCGCGACAACGGCGGCGGGCTGACGCGGCTGCCGCTCTACCTCGCCGGCAGTTTCACGAGCGAGCCCTACACCCTCGCCAACCAGATTTTCACGGATGACCGGGGCGAGCGGGTGGTGATGGGCATCGACCGCGTGCAGCCGACGCCGGTGCGCTGGAACCGCCCGGTCGCGGTGCTGATCAACGACCGCTGCATCTCCGCCTGCGAACTGTTCGCCGCCGCCCTCGCCCGCGACCCGCGCACGATCGTGGTCGGGCTGGAAGGCACGGCCGGGGTGGTCGGCGGCGTCTACGCCTGGAAACTGCCGGGCGGGCTGCCGTTCCGCGCGCCGCTGGTCGCCTTCGAGGACGATGCCGGCAACGTGCTGCTGGAGGGCACGGGCGTGCAGCCCACGGTGCGCACGCCGCGCACGGCCGAGACGCTGCTGGTCGGCCCGGCGGCCAGGGACGCGGTGCTGGCGACGGCGGAAGAGGCGCTGATGGACAACCCGCGCGTGCGCCGGCAGGTGCGCGAACGCCGCCGCAAGCGCCCCGGGCTGGTCCCGGTGACGAAGGGGCAGCCGAACGACGGGGGATAGCGGCTGGTCAGGGACGAGGGCGCGGGTGCCAGCGAGTTCCGCCGGAGACCTCGGGCAACGATGGAGACGGGTCCGCACGGCATCGGCGGTCAGCCCGGTTTCCGCGCCACGGCGAGGATGTGCGGGCTGAGGCCAAGCAGGCTCGGCTCCTGCTCCACCAACCGGGCCACGTCGAGGATGACCGGGCGCTGCCGCGGATCGTCTCGCCAGGCACCGACGAAGCCGCCCGGTCCTTCGACCCCGAACAGACCCTCCAGCATCAATCCGCTCTCCGCCACTTCGGCCGCCAGTTCATCGGGGCGGTGGAAATGGGATGTCGTGAACCACCCCGGATAGTGTTCGAGCCCGGGGTCCCGGTTCCGACCGGTGCGCACCGTCTCTTCGATGATCCGGAACGCGGCGGGATCGGCGAGGTACCCCTGGCGCACCCCGTCCAGGAGGGACCCGAATCGGGAAATGGCGGTGGCCAGCGCGAGGCCGCCGGGACGCAGCACGCGCCGCGCTTCGCCCAGGACGGCGAGGCGCTCGTCGCGCCGCGTAAGGTGGTAGAGCGGACCGAAGAGCAGGACGGCATCGACCGATGTGTCCGGTTCGGCGAGTCGCCGGCCGTCACCCACCGCCACGGTAAAGGGGTGCTCCGGCTGCCCGGCGGCGGCGGCCGCGGCTTGCTCGACGTGCAACGGCACGGGGTCGAGCAGGTGTAGGCGGTACCCGGCGCGGGCGAGCCACGACGCATGGATGCCCGGTCCACCACCGACATCCAGGATGTCCGCGGGGGGTGAAGGGAGAACGCGCTCCAGCAATTCCCGCGTGCGGGCCAATTCGAGGGTGCCGATGCCGTTCGCAAGGCGTCCCTGTTCGCGGCCCTGTTCGTAAAAGTGCCGGATCTCGCCGTCGATCATCCGTGGCTCCTCGTGTGCTCGTTGGGCGAAAGGGATCACGCACCGGTGAAGCGTGCCGTCTCCCCTGGCCGCATCCGGATGCCGTCGGCAAGTGGATCGGCAGCCTTGTCCGGTTGCCGTGCGCCGTGACGAATCCGGCAACGGGGTGCTGCGCGCCAGCCTCGCCTCACGCCACGACCGCCAGCAGCACGGACGTACCCGACCGCTGCCCGACGAGCCGCGCCGCGCCGGCGACGGAGCGGACGGCGTACGCCGTATCGCTCCCGACCGTCGTGGCGAGCGGTTCCGATCCAACCGCGGTTTCGAGCACTGCCTCCCCCTGCTCCACGATCACCAGCGCGTCGCCGGACGACGCGGGGAGCGAAACGGCATCGCCGACTCCCAGTTGGGCGCGCACCAGCGCGAGCGTGACGATGCCCGCCGGAGCGGCGAAGGACGGCCCGGCGAAGCGCAGGCGGTCGCCGCCCGCGTCGTTGGCCTGCGCGCCGGGAACAAGCGCGATCCGCAGGTAGGATTCCGCGCCGCCGCCAAGGCTCTCGCGGCGCTGGACGACGCCGTCTGGGGTGAACGCGGCCTCGCCGGGCAGCAGCCGGAAGGCGGTGCCGGTCGCCTCGTCGGTGACGAGCAGCGGCGTGAAGATCGAGGTGTTGACCGCGAAGCCGAGCGCCCGCCGCTCGAAGGCGGCATCCGGCGCGACCTCGGCCACGTCCGACACGACGCGCCAGGCGACCGGCTGGCCGCCGGAAAGGGTCACGGCGCCGCGCACGAGGAGGTCGGGGTCGGTCTGCTGCCGCGCGCTTGCGCGGAACGGGAATGAGCCGGCGACGGCCAGCCCAGCCGACGCCAGCAAGACGGCGCGGCGGGTGGCGGCGCTGCAAAGCGCCGAGGTTCGATACCGGTACCCCATTGGACATCCTCCCGATCAGGAACGCGATTCACGCTCCATACGCCCCCAATCGTCATCCCGCGACCGCCCACCCGTCATCCCGAGCCGGTCGAGGGATCTCGTCGTTACCCCGATACGAGAGACGGACGAGATCCCTCGACCGGCTCGGGATGACGGGTGGCGCCGGCTACCGAAACGGTGGCGCGAAGTTCCGATCATGGTTTCGGCGGTCCTTCGCATCGATCCAGGAAACGGAGCGCCGCCGCACGCGGTTCCACTGGCGTCACTCCGCGTAGCGCGCGACCTGCTCGGCGACGAACTCCCGGTCCCGGCCGAAGAACCAGGCCCATTCGCCGTCCCAGCCGAGCACCAGCCGGATCTCGTCGCGCTGCACCGTGCCGTCGGCGAAGGGCTGCCGGATGGCGACGACGGCCGTATCCGGGTAAACCTGCCCGGTGACGGGCCACGTCCAGTCCTCGAAGCGGAGTTTGACGGCCTCGGCGGGCTGTGGGCCGAGCGGGGCGAAGGCGTCGCGGTACCAGCCGACGACCGCGGCCTCGGAGATGAACGCGCGGGCATGCGGGTGCATGCGCGCGTAGAGATCGGCGAAGCGGCCCTCGGCTTCGAGCGCGGAGAGCGCTTCGGCGGCGGCGAGCGCGGCTTCCGGGTCGATGCGGCGCTCCGGCGCGGGCGGCGTGGGGCGGCCGTCGGTGAAGGCGCACAGGCCGTCGAGGCACGCGACCGTCCCGATCACGGTGGGCGCGCACTCGTCGCCGGCGGCGCAGGATTCGCCGAGGAAGCGGGTCGGGAACGGCGGGCGGCGGCAGACGTTGCAGACGTCCGGCGCCGGGGCGCAGCGCAGATCGCCGCAGCAGTCGGCGTCGGAGACGCAGCAGCCGCCATCGACGCAGCAGTGGGTCGCCCCCTCCGGCCCGAACCCGTTGTCGGCGCAGCGGGGCGGTTCGCCGAGGTCCATTTGCCGGCACTCGCCGTCGCTGGCGCAGGCCGCGCCGTTGACGACGATCGGGCCGAGATCCTGCGCCGCGACGCCGCTCCTTCCGCCGCGGGCGACGGCGGCGAGCGCGGCGACAACAGAGACCAGCGAGCGGCGGGTGGCGACGATCCTGGCAACGGCGTCGAACTGGCGAGCGTCCACGTTGCGCCTCCTTTCCGCGACGGCCGCCGGCGGGCGAACACTCGTCCCGGGCCGGCGGCGCGGGCTACCATGGGATGATCGGACCGCCGTTCCCCATCCGCAAGGAGTCCCCGCCCCGTGGTTGCCGAACTCGAACGCAGCGAACCCCTCACCCGCGCCGAACTCGCCGTCGAGGACACGTGGGATCTCTCGACCATCTTCCCGGACGACGACGCCTGGGAGGCCGCCAGCGAAACGATCGACGGCCTGATCGAGGCCGCTGCCGCCCGTCGCGGCACGCTTGGCGAAAGCGCGCAGGTGCTGGAGACGGCCATCTCGGACCTGCTGGCGATGCGGCTGGCGGTGGAGCACCTCGCCGTCTACGCCGCCCTGCGCCACCACGAGGACATGGCCGAACCGGAGGCGTTGGCACGGTACCAGCGCGCGCAAGCGATCGGCGTCCGCACGGCCGAGGCGCTGGCGTTCTTCGAGCCCGAACTGCTCGAATTGCCCGCCGAGCGGTTCGAAGCGCTGGTCGCCGACCCGGCGCTCGCCCCGTACCGCCACATGCTCGACGACCTCGGGCGCAACCGGCCGCACGTCCGCTCCTTCGAGGTCGAGGAAGTGCTGGCCCAGCAGGCGGACGTCGCCCGCGGCCCGTCCGAGGTCTTCGCGGCGCTGGACAACGCCGACCTCGAATACGGCACGGTGCAGGACGACGAGGGGCGTGAGGTAACGCTGACCAAGGGGCGCCACCAGGTGCTGCTGCGGTCGAAGGACCGTGCGGTGCGGCAGGCCGCCCACGAGGCGTTCGTCGCGCCGTACCTCGAACACGACCACACCCTCGCCGCCAACTACGCCGCATCGGTGCGCGGCGACGTCTTCTCGGCGAAGGTCCGCAAGCACGCCACGGCGCGGGAAGCGGCGCTCTTCGGCAACAACATCCCGGTGGCGGTCTACGACACGCTGGTGGATTCCGTGCGGGACGCCGCACCGGTGGTCGGGCGCTACTACGACCTGCGGCGGCGCATCCTCGGGCTGGACGAACTGAAGACCTTCGACCTGCAGGTGCCGCTGTCGCCGGAGCCGGAAGCGCGCTACGGCTACCGCGAGGCGGTCGAGATCGTGCTCTCCGGGCTCGGGCCGCTCGGGCAGCGGTACGCGGACGATTTGCGGACCGGGTTCGCCAGCCGCTGGGTGGACGTCCACGAGACGAAGGGCAAGCGCTCCGGCGCCTACTCGTGGGGTGCCTACGGCGCGCCGCCCGTGATGCTGATGAACTGGAACGGGACGATCAACGACGTGTTCACCCTCGCCCACGAGGCCGGGCACGCGATGCACTCGTTCTACTCGGACGCCGCCCTCCCCTACCACGACGCGGCCTACCCGATCTTCCTCGCCGAGATCGCCTCCACGATCAACGAGACGCTACTGAACTGGCACATGGTGGCGGAGACCCCGGAAGACGACGCGCTGGGCCGGTTCGCACTGCTCAACCGCTTCGCCGACACCTACCTTGGCACGGTGGTGCGGCAGACGATGTTCGCCGAATTCGAGCAGCGCGCCCACGCCATCGCCGAAGCGCGCCAGCCGCTGACGCTGGAAGGCCTGAGCGAGATCTACGGCGACCTCTGGGACACCTACAACCCGGGCGTCCCGGCTGACGACGCGATCCGCATCAATTGGGCGCGCATCCCCCACTTCTACCGGGCGTTCTACGTCTTCCAGTATGCGACCGGCCTCTCGGCGGCGATCTCGCTGGCGGCAGCCCTGCGCGACGAGGGCGCGCCGGCGCAGGAGCGCGTGCTCGGCCTGCTTTCGGCGGGCGGCAGCGATTACCCGCTGGAATTGCTGCGCCGGGCCGGGGTGGACCTCGAAACGCCGGGCCCGATCCTCGCCGGCCTCGCGGAGTTCGAGCGCGTCGTCTCCGCGATGGAAGAGATCGAGGCGAGCGGTGCGCTGCGCGGGTAGGGCCATCCTCGCGGGGGTGGCGGCGCCGATTGGCGGCGTCGATCTTCGTCATTCCGCACCGTCATCCCGAGCCTGTCGAGGGATCTCGTCTTTCTCCCAAACGGAGTGCGCGACGAGATCCCTCGACAGGCTCGGGATGACAGGGTGGCGGACGCGATTTGCGGCGTTGGCCTGAGCCGCTACCCTTCGGCGGCGTCGTCCTCGATCGTGTCGAAGTCGGCGAACACGGCCGACGTCGGGAAGTCCACGTTGGGAAGGACCTCCGAGACGACCCGCTGATCGCCGGCAAATGTGCGCGACCGCGCTGGACCATCCGCGAAGGTCACGATTTCGACCGTGAGCGCAACCGGATCAACGATCCAGTATTCGCGGACGCCGGCGCGGCCGTACAACGCCCGCTTGGTCAGCACGTCGTGGACCCGATTGGACGGAGAGATGACTTCGATGACGAGGTCCGGTGGACCTTCGACGCCCCGACCAACTCGACGAACCGTGCTTCCAGGCAGTGTTACCGCCAAATCGGGTTGGACGGGATTGGCACCAACCAGGAAGAGGTCGAAGACCGCGGGATAGAACCGCCCGCCGATTGCGCTGACGTAGGGCAAGAGCAGGGCCGTCAGGTTGGCTACGGCCGTGACGTGCCACAAGTTCGGACCGGTCAACGCGAACAGCTCCCCCTCGATGATCTCGTACCGCTTCCCGTCGTCGGGCAGCGCCAGCAGATCCTCGTAGGTCCAGGGTGCGTCGTGGCGCTGGACTGCCATGGTTCACCTCCGCGCCATGATCCGATCCGAGCGAATCCTGGCCGTTACCCGCCGAAGATCGTCCGGCCGGGGTAGACGGCGTCGTCGCCGAGGGCTTCCTCGATCCGCAGCAACTGGTTGTACTTGGCCACTCGGTCCACCCGCGAAGGTGCGCCGGTCTTGATCTGCCCGGCGTTCGTCGCCACCGCGAGGTCGGCGATGAAGGTGTCGTCGGTTTCGCCGGAGCGGTGCGAGATGACCGCGTTGAACCCGGCGCGCTGGGCCATCGAGATCGCCTCGAACGTTTCGGTCAGGGTGCCGATCTGGTTCAGCTTGACCAGGATCGCGTTGCCGGCCTTTTCCCGGATGCCGCGGGAAAGGCGCTCGGTGTTGGTCACGAAGAGATCGTCGCCGACGAGTTGCACGCGGTCGCCCACCTTCGCGGTCAGCGCCCGCCACGAATCCCAGTCGTCCTCCGCGAGGCCGTCCTCGATGCTGGCGATGGGGTACTTCTCGGTCCAGCCGGCCCAGAAATCGACCATCTCGGCCGGGGTAAGCGTGCGGCCCTCGCCGGCGAGCACGTAGTTGCCATCGGTGAAGAACTCGGTCGAGGCCGGATCGAGCGCGAAGACGACGTCCTCACCGAGGTTGTACCCTGCCTTCTCGATCGCTTCGGAGATGACGGCCAGCGCCTCCTCGTTGGAGCCGAGGCTCGGGGCGTAGCCGCCCTCGTCGCCGACGCTGGTGGCGAGGCCCTTCGCGTGCAGCACGTTCTTCAGCGCGTGGAAGATCTCCGTGCCCCAGCGCAGCCCTTCGCGGTAACTGGGGGCGCCGACCGGCATCACCATGAACTCCTGCATGTCCACGCTGGAACCGTGGGCGTGCTTGCCGCCGTTGAGGATGTTCATCATCGGGACGGGCAGCACGCGGGCGTTCGCGCCGCCGAGGTAGCGGTAGAGCGGCAGCCCGACCGCGTCCGCCGCCGCCCGCGCCGCCGCCAGAGAGATCCCGAGCAGCGCGTTGGCCCCGAGGCGGCCCTTGTTCGGGGTACCGTCTACCTCGCGCAACACGCGGTCCAGCGCCGGCTGGTCGAGCGCGTCCAGCCCGACGATCTCGGCGGCCAGTTCGCCGTTGACGGCGGCGACGGCCTTCCGGACGCCCTTGCCGCCGTAGCGGGCCTTGTCGCCGTCACGCAGTTCGACCGCCTCGTGGGCGCCGGTGCTGGCGCCGCTGGGCACGGCGGCGACCCCGACCGCCCCGCCCGCCAGCGCGACCTCGACCTCGACCGTCGGGTTGCCCCGCGAGTCGAGGATTTCGCGTCCCCACGCCGCCTCGATGATGGTGTCCACGCGCACGTCCTCGCTCTCCGGATGGCGTTCGGCGGCCTCCGACGGGCCTCTTCAAACGAGTATAGGCGCGGCCGCACCGATGTTCGCGCCGCCGCCCCGGAACGGTGGACGCCGACCGGCAGATCCTCCCACCGGGACCGGAGGCCTCGCTGAGCCGCGTCCCACCGCGCGCGGCGCACCAGTGCCGCAACCGGCGATGAAGGGACGATTGACGCTTCGCGCTGCCGATCCTATGCTGGATACTGCAATCGTTTGCAACTGCGGCGTGGCGGGTGCCTTGAGGATTGCCACCAGAAACGACGCACCACGAGCTGGCAGGTGGCCGCGCCGCCTTGGTCACGCTCACGCAGGCTCGCGGCGGGGCGCGTCCCGGCCCGGTGATGCAGCGGGGCACGGATGGCTCCTGCGGGGCGGCCAGCGGGCTATCGTGCGGCGTGCAGGCGGCGGGTCCGCCAACGTCGATTCCGGCACGGGCCACGCAGCCCCACGCCGGTCGCCAAGGGCGCGGTGAAGGGGTGATCCGGGCATGAGCGACGGGTCCGCGGTGGGCACGCGGCGGGGCACGCGCACCGACGAAAAGGTTTCCATGCGGGACGTCGCCGCGCACGCGGGCGTTTCGGTCTCGACCGTCTCCCGCGTGCTGAACGACGGCGCGTACGTCGATGCCTCGACGCGAGAGCGCGTCCAGGCCGCCATCGGCGAACTCGGTTACCGCCCGAACCTGCTTGCCCGCGGCTTCCGACGCAGCGAAACCCGCACCATCGGCCTGCTGGTGCCCGACAACACCAACCCCTTCTTCGGCGGGCTGGCTCGGGCGATCGAGCAGGAGGGCTTCGCGGCGGGCTACAGCGTCGTTCTCTGCAACTCCGACCTGTCCCCCGCCAAGCAACTGGCCTACATCGACGTGCTGCTCGCCAAGCAGGTAGACGGCCTGATCCTCGCCGCGCCCGGCCTCGTTCCCGACGGCGACGAGCCGACCCTCCTCGACCGCGTCATCGCCGATGGCACCCCCTGCGTCCTCGTCGATCGCTCGTCCGAAGACGCGCCAATCGACCAGGTGCTGGTAGACCAGCGGCAGGGCGGCTACGACGTGGGCGCCTACCTCACCGGCCTCGGCCACCGCCGGCTCGCCTGCCTGGTCGGGCCCAGCGACCGCACCGCCAGCGCCGGCCGCATCGCCGGATTCCGGCAGGCGCTGGCCGATGCCGGCATCACCCTCCCGCCCGAGGCGGTGGTCCGCGGCAACGGCCAGTTTGACGGCGGCGAGGCCGCCATGGAAACCCTGCTCGCCCGCGGCGTGGACTTCACCGCGGTCTTCGCCTTCAACGACCTGACGGCAATCGGCGCGATCGCCGCCCTCCAGCGCCACGGCCTGCGGGTGCCGGACGACGTTTCCGTCGTCGGCTTCGACGACATCTTCATGGCCACGGCGGTGTTCCCGCCGCTGACGACCGTCGCCCAACCGATCCCCGAAGTCGGCCGCGAGTCGGTCCGCCTGCTGCTGGCGCGGATCGCGAACCGCGATGCGCCGACGGCCCGGGTCGTGATGCCGACGAGGTTCGTGGAACGGGAAAGTTGCCGGGCGATCGATCCCGGCGCAGGGTCCTGACCGCGCGGGCGGCGGGCGCCCGGTGTCCGACGCGTGGGGAGCACGTAACGTGGAGCAGGATCGGGCCGAATACGGCGAACACGAATCCTCGGCCGCCGGCGCCGGGCGCCGCCGGCGCACGCTTCTCGTCGATACCGACATCCACTTTTCGGTCGATCCGCAGCGGATTCTGGACTTCCTGCCCGAACCGTGGCGGCGGCGCTACGCCACTGGCAATCGCGGACCGGGTTACCCCGGCTACTGGAACCCGAACGGGGTGGACCGGGTGGATGCCGTCACCCCCGAGGGCATCCGCATCGAGAGCACGCCGCAGACGCTGGCGACCCACTTCTTCGACCAATACGGCATCGACTTCGGCATCCTCAACAAGGAGTCCAGCCTCGGCATCGGCCTTTCGCCGGAACCGGACTGGGCGGCCGCCGTCGTCTCCGCGCTCAACGACGTGGTCGCCGCCGACTGGCTGCCGTCCGACCGGCGGTTCCGCGCGTCGATCGCAGTCTCCCCGGCCGACCCGGCCCTTGCGGCAAAGGAAATCCACCGCCTCGCCGGCCATCCCGGCTTCGTGCAGGTGCTGATGCCCAGCGGCGCGCGCATCCCGTTCGGGCAGCGCTTCTACTACCCGATCTACGAGGCGGCGGCGGCGCACGGGCTGCCGGTGGCGATCCACCCCGGCACCGAAGGCGTGGGCGTCTCCGGCGCGCCGGGCGCGGTTGGCTACCCAGGCAGTTACCTCGAATGGCATACCGGGCTGATCGCGGGCTCCATCGGGCACCTGCTTAGCCTCGTGTCCGAGGGCGTCTTCGTCCGTTTTCCGGGGTTACGGTTCGTCTTCATCGAGGGCGGCATCGCCTGGCTGCCGCCGGTGCTGTGGCGCTTCGACAAGAACTGGAAGGCGTTGCGGCAAACGACGCCGTGGCTGGTTCGGCCGCCGAGCGAGTACGTGCGCGACCACATCCTGCTGACGACCCAGCCGATCGAGGAGCCGCCCCGCACCGAGGACCTGAAGGCGATCCTCGGCATGTTCGATGTCGAGCACATGATCATGTTCGCGAGCGACTTTCCGCACTGGGACGGCGACACCCCGGACTTCGCGGCGCGGGCGTTCCCGGCGGAGGCGCGTCCCCGCGTCCTCGGCGAAACGGCGCGGGAGTTGTACCGGCTACCGGCCGGCTCGCCGCCGACCAACGGCCGCATCGCCCCGGCGCGGGACGAGGAGACGACCGATGGCTGAGCGCGATGCCGAACCACGCCCGGCCGGGCCGCGACGCTGGCCGGTGGCGAAGGCCAGCGAGATCGGACCGGGTGAGGTCCGGCTGGTCGAAGTCAAGCGCCGTTCGATCGGGCTGTTCAACGTCAACGGGCAGTTCGTGGCCGCGCTGAACGTCTGCCCGCACGAACTGGCGCCGGTCTGCCGGGGCCGCATCGGCGGCACCACCCTCCCCTCCCCGCCCGGCGAGTACCGCTGGGGCCGGGAGGGCGAGATCCTGGCCTGCCCGTGGCACGGCTGGGAGTTCGACCTGCTGACCGGCGAAGCGCTGGCCGACCCGCGCATCCGCCTGCGCCTCTACCCGGTGAGCATCGAGGATGACACGGTCTACGTCACGCTTTGAACCCTCGCCGGTCGTCTCGGCGTCCCGGCGATGCGCGCCGCGCGACTCGCCGTGATCCGGGGACCAGCGTTCGGCATCCCGCCCGCGCCGCCGGCCAGCGCGGGCGCGGAACCAATCCGCATCGTCGATCCGTCCGGCGGCGCGATTGCCTGGATCGCGCCGGGAGCGTATGCCGGGTGCGCCGGTTTCGCCGTTCGTCGTCCGGACGCGCCGGCAGACGGTTGGCTCAACGCCTTCCCGCCCGGTGATGCGCCTGGCCGTTGGATCATGCCCGTCGTCCTGCTCGATGAGCCATCCGCCGAGCGCGCCGCGGAACTCGATTCCCCGGAGCGGCCGCTGTGCTGGCGGTTCGCCGAGCGCGACCCCACGAAGGTCGTCCTCGACGCCGACGGCCCGCTCGGCGTGCGCCTGCGCTTCGCCGCGAGCCTCGACGACGCGAGGCTCACCCTGGCAATCGAGGCGACGAACGAGGGCGCCGATTTCGTGGCGATCGGACTCAGCCTGCGTTTCCGTACGCCGCCCGACGCACAAGCGAATGGCCCGGCGGCCGACGGCGTCAGCATCCCTCGAGGCGAGGTCGTTGCCCGGTGGCGCACGCCCGACGGCGCTGTGTTCACGATCGCGGCGGTCGAGGGCGTGGATTCCGTGCAATTCGATGCCGCACCCAACGCCATTGGTGGCCCCTCACTCACGGCCCTCGGATTCCGGCCTGCGCACGGGCTGGCGAATCTGCCGCCGGGCGGCCAAGCGCGCGCGGCCGCCTCCATCGGCACGATCGAGCGCTGAGGCGGTTTGGGAGACTCCGTCACACCCCCATCGTCATCCCGAGCTTGTCGAGGGATCTCGTCCGTCGCTCGCCTCGGGGTAACGACGAGATTCCTCGACAAGCTCGGGATGACGGTGGGAGCGGGCCGGGGCGGAATGACGCAGCGCGGGACGGGCGAACGAAACGGAGCGTCCACGCAGGCCGGAGGCGTCACGCCGCGACGGCGACCGCCCACGGTGCAGGCACCTCGGGTTGGACGATCACCCCGCCGTCCCGCACCTCCCACGCGGAGCGGGCGAAACGCCGGATGAAGCGCCGGTCGTGGGACACCGCGACGACCGGGCCCGGAAAGGTCTCCAGCGCGGCCTCGAACGCTTCCAACGTGCCGAAATCGAGGTGGTTGGTCGGCTCGTCGAGCAGCAGCAGGTTGGTCCGCATCGCGAGCAGGCGTGCGAGGTGCAACTTCTGCCGCTGGCCGAGGCTGAGCGCGCCGACGCGTCGGTTGGCGTCCTCCCAGGTAAACAGGCCGTAGCGGAACAGGTCGGCGCGCAGCCCGTCGTCGGTGCCCGGCAAACCGTCCCGGTAGACCTCCCAGAGCGTCGCGTCCGGGTTCGCGTACCGCTGCTCCTGCGCGAGATAGCCGACGATCGCCGACGGCGAGCGCTGCACTTCGCCGGCGGTCGGCGCTTCGGCCCCGGCCAGCACCCGCAGCAGCGTGCTCTTACCGGCCCCGTTCGGTCCGAGCACCACGATCCGGCTGCCGGGATCTACCGCGACGTTCACGCTCGTCAGCACCGGCACGCCGTCGTAGCTCACCGACACGCCGTTGGCCAGCAGTGGGACACGGCTCTTGAGGGCGTCTGCGTCGAACGCCGGGTTGATGTGGATCGCCTCCGGCGGCCGCGGCACCGGATCGGCTTCCAGGCGGCGCAGCTTCTCCTCGGCCGCGCGGACATTGCGGGAGACGGCGGCATCGACCCGCCCGCCGAGGTAGTCGTACGCCATCTTCGCGTTGTCCTTCGCGGGCCGGTTGTGGGCAACCCGCCGGGCCTGCCCGCGAACGGCGGCCCGCAGGTCGGCGATCGCCTCCTGCTGCCGCGCATAACGCTCTTCCCACTGGCGGCGTTCGAGCCGCTTGGCGGCGGCAAAATCGTCGTAACTCCCGGGGAACGTCCGGGCGCGGCGGTCGAACTCGTCGATCTCCACGATCCGGGTGGCGATGCCGTTCAGGAACGCGCGGTCGTGGGAGACGGCGACGATCGCGCCGCGATGGGCGCGCAGCCGCGCTTCCAGCCAGTCGAGCGCCTGCACGTCGAGGTGGTTGGTCGGTTCGTCCAACAGCATCAGGTCGGGCGAGCGCAGCAGCAGCGCGGCCAGCCCCAGCCGCGAGCGTTCGCCGCCGGACAGCGACCCAACCGCGCGCCCGAGCCCGATTTCGCCCAGCCCGAGGCCGCCGAGCACCACCGGCACGGCCGCGTCGAGGTCGTACCCGCCCATGCGGTCGAAGCGGTCGGCGAGATCGCCGTACGCAGTCAATGCGGCGTCGAGGTCGTCGCCATCGGCGGTGGCGAGCACGCCCTCCAGCCGGCGCAATTCGGCCTCAACCGCCCGCGCTTCGGCGAAGGCGTGCTCGATGACGCCGGCGACGGTTTCATCGTCTGGGAACGGCAGCGACTGGGCGAGGTAGCCGACGGTCGTTGCCGGCGGCGTTTCGACCCGCCCGCCGTCGGCCGGCTCCAGCCCGGCGACGATGCGCAGCAGGGTCGTCTTGCCGGCGCCGTTTGCGCCGACGATGCCCACGCGGTCGCCCGTTGTAGCGGCGAACGAGACTGATTCGAGGGCGGTCAGGGGACCGAACGATTTGCAGAGGGAATCGACGAGCAACATACAGCGCCCCGCAGCGGTCACGTCCGCCGAGGCGCAGGTTCGCCCCGGCCAGCTATGCCGTGCGGTCGGTCACTCGTGTCAACTCCCCGATGGCGCCGGTTGTCAGGCGGCGCGTGCCGTTCGTCGTTGCGCTCGCGGCTGCCGACGATGGCTGCGCGAGGCGGGTCCGAGGATACACCACGGCGACGGGACAGTGCGATGGCGCGGCGGTTCGCCCGGGGTTGATGGCGGTCGCGGAATCGACCCGGCCATCGCCGCCCGCCCGAGGTCGATGGCGGTTGCGAAAGGACGCCCGGGGTTGAAACCCCGGGCTACGAAAACAAAGTCCCTCCGGGACTGAGAACGAGGTCGGGGCACCGTCCATCGGGCTCAACCCCGGAAGGGTTGAGATCGGACGCGCGCCCACCTCCTCGGTTCCGAGCCAGCCGCTTGCTATACTCCCCGCAACCGAAGACCGCCAACGGCGACGACGGAGAGGAGTACCCGTCGCCGCGCCGACAGGGACTGGCCGCCGCTGACTGGAAGCGGCCGGGGACGGCGCGACGGGGAAGTTCGCTCCCGAGCCGGTCGGTGAACGCGCCACCGCGCCACTAGCCGCCCCTGGATGCCCGCCATTACCGGGCCAGAGCGCGCCGGGTCATTCCGGCGAAGCAGGGTGGTACCGCGTGGCGACCCCTCGTCCCTGCCGAGGGGTTTTTTCGTGCCCGGCCCAAACCGGGCTGATTCGCCGCCCGCCGGCAGGACGGGCAGACCGGGGAGCACGATGTCCGATTCCGCACCCGCGACCGCATCCGTCCAGGAAACGCTCGACGCCCTGCGCGACCGCGCCCTCGCCGACCTCGCCGCCGCGCCCGACCTCGCGGCGGTGCTGGCGTGGGAAAAGGCGTTCCTCGGCCAAAAGGGCGAACTGACCTCCTTCCTGCGCGGGCTGGGCGCGCTGCCCGCCGCCGACCGCCCGCTCGCCGGCCGGGGCGGCAACGCGCTGAAAATCGAACTGACCGAGCGCTTCGAGGAACGCCGCGCCGCGCTGGCCACCGCAGACCTCGACGCCCGCCTCGCCGCCGACGCGATCGACGTGACGCTGCCCGGCCGCGCCCCGGTCATCGGCGCGCAGCACCCGGTCAGCCGGATGATCGACGACCTGTCGGAGATCTTCGCGCTGCTCGGGTTCCAGACCGTCTTCGGGCCGGAGGTCGAGACCGGCCACTACAACTTCGACCTGCTCAACATCCCCGCCGACCACCCGGCCCGCGACGTCTGGGACACCATCCACGTCGATGCCCCGGGCGAAATCGTGCTGCGGACCCACACCTCGCCGATGCAGGCCCGCGTGATGGAGCAGACGAAGCCGCCGGTGCGCGTGGTCGTCCCGGGGCGCGTCTATCGCTACGAGGCGCAGGACGCCTCGCACGAGTGGATGTTCCACCAGCTCGAAGGGCTGGCCGTCGATACGAATATCACGATGGCCGACCTCAAGGGCACGCTGGCCGAACTGGCGCGGCAACTGTTCGGTCCGAACCGCAAGATCCGCTTCCGCTGCGACTTCTTCCCCTTCGTCGAGCCGGGCGTCGATTTCGCGGTGGACTGCGCGATCTGCGACGGCAAGGGCTGCCGCGTCTGCAAGCACACCGGCTGGCTGGAAATGGGCGGCGCCGGGATGGTCCATCCCCGCGTGCTGGAAGGCGTCGGCTACGACCCGGCGCTCTATTCCGGGTTCGCCTTCGGCCTCGGCATCGAGCGCCTGACGATGATGCGCACCGGCGTGGACGACGTCCGCGCCTTCGCCGGCAACGACCTGCGGTTCCTGCGGCAGTTCGCGGGCTGACTGGGTTTCGGGTGTCGGGCGTCGGGTGTCGGGGAGAACGGCTCCGACGTCCATCACCCGAAACCCGACGCCCGAAACCCGACACCCGACACCCGACACCGGAGCATGACCAATGCGCGTTCCCCTTCGCTGGCTCGGAGATTTCGTCGATCCCGGCATGAGCCCGTCCGAACTTGCCCACGAACTGACGATGGCCGGGCTGGAAGCCGAGAAGATCGAGACTATCGGTGACCTTTGGGACAACGTCTACGTCGGGCACGTCGATGCCGTCGAGCGGCACCCGGACGCCGACCGGCTGGTGCTGGCCACCGTCAGCGCCGGCGAGCACAAACTGACCGTCGTCACCGGCGCGCCGAATATCGCCGCCGGGCAGGTCGTGCCGCTGGCCCTCGCCGGGGCGCGGCTCTACGATGGGCACGCCGAAGGACAGGCGCTGAAGACGCTCAAGCCGGGCACCATCCGCGGCGTGCGTTCGGAAGGGATGGTCTGCTCCGAGAAGGAACTGGGCCTCTCCGACGAGCACGAGGGGATCATGGTCCTCGAAGACGATGCGCCCGTCGGCGCGCCGCTCAAGGACTACCTCGGCGACACCGTCATCGAGTTCGAGATCACCCCGAACCTCGTCCACGCCTTCTCGATCCTCGGCATCGCCCGCGAGGTCGCGGCGCTGACCGGCCGGCCGCTGCGGCTGCCGGACGCGCCGAACCTGCGCGCCGCCCCGGCCGCGCCCGCCGATTTCGTGACGGTCGAGGCCCCGGACCTCTGCCCGCGCTACTCGACCACGGTCATCGAGGGATTGACGGTCGGCCCCTCGCCCGCGTGGATGCAGCGGCGGTTGACCGCCGCCGGGCTGCGGCCGATCAACAACGTCGTCGATGTCACCAACTACGTGATGCTCGAATGGGGCCAGCCGACCCACGCCTTCGACCGCGACAAACTCGGCGGCGGCCGCGTCGTCGTCCGGCGGGCGCGGCCGGGCGAGGAACTGGAAACCCTCGACCACCAGCAGCGCACGCTGACCGAGGACATGCTGGTCATCGCCGACGCCGACAAGGCGGTCGGCCTCGCCGGCGTCATCGGCGGTTTCGACAGCGAGGTGACCGACGACACCACCGCCATCGTGCTGGAATCGGCCAACTTCGACATGAAGAGCATCCGCGCCACCGCGAAGGCGCTCCGGGTCCGCACCGACGCCTCGGCCCGCTTCGAGCGCGGCATCGACCCAAACATGGCGCTCGACGCCGCCGGCCGCGCCGTGCGGCTGCTGCTCGACATCTGCCCGGGCTGCCGCGTGGCCGCCGTGCGGGACGTCTACCCCGATCCGCTGCTGCCGCGCGACCTGGCGATGCCGTTCGGCGAGATCGAGCGGCTGCTGGGCGTGGCCTACGAACCGGACCGGGTGCTGGACGCCCTCGCCCGCCTCGGGTTCGCGCCCGATCTGGACGACGACGGCACGCTGCGGGTGGTGATCCCGACCTGGCGCGGCGACGTCACCCGCGCGGCCGACGTGGTCGAGGAGGTCGCCCGCTCGATCGGCTACGACACGCTGCCGGAAACGCTGCCGCGCGGCGAAACGGCGCCGGTCCGCCGCGACCCGCTGCACAGGCTCGGGCGCGAGGTCGGCGCGACCCTCATCGGCGCGGGCTGCTTCGAAGCGGTCACCTACGTCGCGGTCGGCGAAGCGCACCTCGCGCCGTTCGCGGACGATGCCGGGATCGGCTTCCTCCACCGGATCGCGCCGGACGCCGCGCTGCGGCTGCGGAACCCGCTGCACGGCGACCGGCCCATCCTGCGCCCGGCCCTCGTCCCGTCGCTGCTGGAGGTCGCCTCGGCCAACCTGCGGCACGAGCCGACCGTGCGGCTCTTCGAGGTCGCCCGCGCCTACCTGCCGGCGCATGGCGAACTGCCGGAGGAGCGCTCCGTCGTCGGCGTCGTGATGGCCGGCCGCCGCGACCCGATCGACCGCTTCTCCGGCGGCGAGGCCGGGGAGGCGCTGGACTTCTTCGACCTGAAGGGCGCGATCGAGGCGGTGCTGTCGCGTGCCGGAGTCGAAGCGCGGATCGCGCCGGTGGCCTCCCCCGTGCCGGGGCTGCACCCGGGGCGGACCGCCGAGGTGCTTGCCGGCGAGCGGCGGATCGGCCTGGTCGGCGAACTGCGCCCGGACGTCGCCGAAGCGGCGGGGATCGAAGCACCGCGCGTGGCCGTCGCCGAGCTGGACCTCGACGCGATGCTCGAACTGGCGAAACCGGTGTCGGGCGTGAAGGTTCCCCGCTTCCTGCCGGTGCAGCAGGACTTCGCGGTGGTCGTCGCCGAGGAGACGGCCGCCGGCGCTGTTGAGTCGGCGCTGCTCGGCGGGGCCGGACCGCTGGCGACCGCGATCGCCCTTTTCGACGTCTACCGCGGCCCGCAGGTCGGCGAGGGGCGCAAGAGCCTTGCCTTCCGGGTCACGTTCACCGCGCCCGACCGCGCCCTGACCGACGCCGAGTTGACCAAGGTCCGCGACCGGATCGGCAAGGTGCTGAAGCAGCGGGTGCAGGGGGAGTTGCGGGCGTAGGATTGATTCGTTCCGGGGAGTCCATGGAGTCCGGTGCGCCCGGGAGAGCCCGGCCCTAAAGGGACCGGTCTCACGGGGAAAGGACGCTGAAGCGCCCTGAGGAACGGGGTAGCCTCCACCGGGGTCGCGAAGAGGTTCTTCAGCGGCGGTTGTTCAGGCAGCCCTCCCGAACCCATCGGCCGTCA